>QHPD01000015.1 GCA_003218975.1 Verrucomicrobiota bacterium | reverse complement strand
TTGCTATCGAAGCACGTTGCTGAAGATCTCGAGGAATACCCTCACTGGCAGCCGCACCTGCATGAACTTGGCGAGTGCGAAGTAAAACATGGCGTTCGCCTCTCCCTAGTGAATCTGTACACTGCGGAGCTCGGGAACCCGGCAGTGCCAGAAAAACTGAAGGCGGCGCGCGTCGCTGCGGCTGCTGCAGCAGTTCCCGAGAAGAGCATCGCGGTGCTACCGTTTGAAAACCGAAGCCGCGACCCTGACAACGCCTACTTCGCCGATGGCATCCAGGATGAAATCCTGACGCGCTTATCCAAAATCGCGGATCTAAAAGTGATCTCGCGGATATCGACGCAGCATTACAAAAGCGCGCCTGAAAACCTGCCTGAGATCGCCAGACAACTTGGCGTCGCCCACATCCTGGAAGGAAGGGTGCAAAAGAGCGGCGACGCCGTGCGCGTGAACGTACAACTGATCAAAGCAGCCAATGATTCCCATCTTTGGGCCGACACCTTCGATCGCAAACTGAACGACATTTTTTCAGTGGAGAGTGAGGTGGCCAAAGCCATTGCCGATCAGTTGCGAGCGCACCTTAGCGGTCGGGAAGAGCAAGTCATCGCCGCCAAACCGACTGACAATCCTGAGGCTTACGATGCCTACCTGCGTGGCCTGGCTTATAACCTAAAAACGGGAAGCACCCCCGCCAACGACCTTGCCGCGCAGAAATATCTCAGAGAAGCGGTGCGGTTGGACCCGAAGTTCGCGCTTAGTTGGGCGCTGCTATCATACGTGGACTCGAATGGCTACATTACACTGACTCTTCAACCAACAGTTGCCCTCCGTGAGGAGGCGCAGCAGGCAGCCGAAACCGCCCTCAGTCTTCAGCCCAATCTCGGCGAGGCGCTACATGCCAAGGGCTTTTACCACTACGCCTGTCTAAAGGATTACGACACCGCGGTGCATTACTTTGAGCAAGCACGTCAGTTCCTGCCGAATAGCAGCCAGATTCCTGAGTCGCTGGCCTATGTCACACGGAGGCGAGGCCAGTGGGAGCGGAGCGAGTCCTACTTCAACGAAGCTGAGCGGCTCGACCCGCGCAACGTTACCCTGCTGAGCCAGCACGCGGTTTCGTATATCACCCTTCGTCGTTTTCCGGAAGCGCTGCGAAAGCTTGATCAGGTTCTTAATATTACACCGGACGACGTCGATACGCTCGCGCTAAAGGCGGCTATTGCACAAGCCGAGGGCGACCTGCCGCGGGCTGCTGCGCTACTCGCGCCGCTGCATCCGAACGCCGACGACTCCCAGGCCTTGGAAACACAAGTTTACCAAGCGATCTTGGAACGCCGCCCTGCGCAAATCATCCCTCGGCTAAAGGAAATACTGACCAAGCCTGATCCAGCGTTGGGTTACCTCAATGGCGAACTGCGCTTTTGGTTAGGCTGGGCGCAAGAAGTCGCGAGCGACCACGCCGCCGCCCAGGAGAGTTGGCGACAAGCGCGCAGCGAACTGGAGTCTTTTCTCAAAGAACAGCCGGAAAATTCTCAGCTGATTGACGATCTTGCGCTGACCAATATGGGTCTCGGTGACAAAGCCGCCGCGTTGGCTCTGTCGGAGCAGGCGATGGCCGCGAATCCGATTGAGAAGGACGCCTTGACGGGTCCCATTCCGATCGAGATTCTCGCGCGGGTGGCGGCGCAGGCGGGAGAGCCCGACCGCGCCATCGCCGCTTTACAGAAACTACTCTCGATACCGTACGCGGGCCCACTATATGGAAACGTACTACCGCTCACTCCTGCGCTGCTCCGGCTCGATCCGATGTTCGATCCGCTGCGGAATGATCCGCGCTTCCAGAAACTCGCCGCCTCACCCGCGCCAGAAGCGGCTGACAAATAATTCGACGCGGCGCCGTAGCAATCACGTCACCGAACTTAAGCCGCAAATTGTTTTGCAAGGTTGATCGCGTGCACTGTCAGTGTTAGCGAAAACGGCGCTGATTTTTGTGTCACCCGTGCAAGTAAAAATCGGCGGATTCCTGATTACCTGGGATGATCGTAACAATTATTCAAGACGTTTGAAGGCAGTCATTTGCTCACTGCTGATGACATCAGCGAATTCCAGCAAAAATGCCGTTTTGCCCTTAAGAAACCTCCGTTCTATCCGTTGAACTACGGGGACTCTTTTCAGAGGTCAGATATCAGATATCGAAGGTCAGATTTCAAATTCGGATTTGGACCTGATCTCTGACTTCTGATCTCTGGCCGAGTCAGCGGCCCAGCAGCCGCGGATCGAAGCGATATTCTACTGGGCGGCTGATTTTAATCTTTTTGAAACCAAGATGGTTTGGATTTAAGAGAAAATTCATCTCGCTCGTGCTTAGCACACTGGGCACTGCCAGTGCGAGAGAGCGTCCGCTGAGGATCCACTCATCGCCAATTTGCATCGTCTCAATTGTTGGCGGTTCCACATTCCAACCCGGCGGCAGATCTTTGACTGGAAGGTACTCGGTCAGTTTATCTTCCCATTCGAGTCGAAACGAGAAATATCGCTCGGTGGGAGATAGCGGCTGGACGTGGACGAATAGTTCCAGCGCTGCAAGAGATTCATGTTCGCTCGCATAAACGATCGCCGTCCCGCGTGAGTTCCATCGACCGCCGTAAAACCGTCCTCCATCGCCGGTAAATGCGCTCCTGACCCGTGCCGCGCGAACAATTCGCCAGGCAGACGGCATCAGGAATAAACGCTGTACTCAATGCGCCCGAGAAGGTTCTCAACCTCGCGGGCGCCGGTCTCGGTAGTGGCATAATCGAGCGGAACGACGCCGCCGAGGCCGTACTGTGGATGTTTCAGCCAGGCTCGCGCCTTTTCGACGCCGCCGAAAAGTTTTGTCGCTTGCATGAGTAATCGCGAAAAGCGAATCACCTTGTCTGACTCGTCGGGAGACAATCGGCCGGCGCCTTTTCGGCGCTGCAATGTCGATCTTGAAATTGAAAGTTTTTCCGCGAGTTGATCGAGAGGCAGATCGATTTTGTTCTGCAAAGTCTCCAGCTCGGAAAAAGGGAGTCCCTTTTGAATTTTCCGAATGAGTTCGGTGGGATGCAGCGCTTTTGGACTCGGCGTTTTCCTTTCGAGCGTTGCAGTTTTCATAGGTTTTTCGCGCTGTTCAATTGACACACTATATTGATTCAATTGAGCTCGTCAACGCCGGCTTGACTCTCTGGTGGATTTGATTCCGGCGCAGTCCGAATTTTTAGGCTCGGGAATTACGCAGATTGACGCGAGAAGACCCTTTCTTTCTCTATATTCGCGTAATTCGCGGGCTGCTGTTAGGCGGCGATCTGACCCAAAACAGTGCGCAGCTCGTGGAAATCGACCGGTTTGACCAGGTGAAAATCGAATCCGGCTTCTTTGCCGCGGCGGATGTCCTCGTCTGTTCCGAAGCCGGTGAGAGCCACGGCTTTGATCGGCTGTTTGCGTTTTGCTTCGGAAATTAGGTCGTAGCCACTCCCGTCTGGGAGACCGATATCGCTCAGGACAACGTCGAACTCTTTTGACTCGATAATTTTCCGTGCGTTTTGTGCACCATCGGCCACGGAAATCTCATGCCCGAAATGAGTGAGAAGACGGGCCAAAGCGTGCAGCGTATCGCCGTGATCTTCCACTAGCAGAATACGTAGCGACTTTGCCGGTCTTTGCTGATCCTCCAAACCCATCGCGGTTTTTTCGGTGCACTCCGGCATCGCGTCAAGTGTCATCTTGAAAATCTGTTGAAATATTTTCGAGCGCTCTTGTTGTCCGCAATATTAGTATTTCAAGAACGAAACCACCGGCGTCGGTTCCAGTTCTCTGCGACCGTTGAGAAACTGGAGTTCGATTAAAAACTGCGCTTCAAGAAGGTGTCCGCCAACTTTGCGGATGAGCGCGGCGGCCGCAGCGGAAGTTCCGCCGGTAGCGAGCAAGTCATCCACCAAGACGATTTGCTCACCCGCCATCATGGCGTCGATGTGCATCTCCATTTCTGCTTCGCCGTACTCGAGCGAATACTTCGCAACCTCGGTCTTGTAAGGCAGTTTGCCGCGTTTCCGGATCGGGACGAAACCGACCCCGAGTTCGTATGCGACGGTCGATCCAAACAGAAACCCGCGCGCATCGATCCCGACGATTTTGTCGATCTTTTTCCCGCGGCAGCGTTCAAGAAACAGATCAATCGATGCACGAAACAGGACCGGATCGCTCAGGATCGGCGTGATGTCTTTGAAGACGATTCCCTTTTTCGGAAAATCGGGAACGTCGCGGACACCCGCTCGCAATTTGTCGACTACGTCGGAAGCCATCGGCGCGAATGCTACCGGTTAACCTCAAAACGTCAAACGTGGCCGGTGTATCGCGGCTCTGTCAGACGTTTGACCCGCGCCTTGCCAATACATCAGCACCCCCGCTTTGCGCAGTGAAGGCGGCTACACTCCTTGTTCTTCGCGAATGTGGAGCTCCTTCCATTTGTTCTTTTTGATCAGCCAGTGTTTGCCATGCTCAAAGTAATATACCTGCGATTCATCAGGGGAGACGCACAGATCGGAGCCATGAGAATTTTGTGCGAAGAATCTTGAGGCCTTGCAGGGTGTCTTTGTACAACGGCAATCGGTCTTTCGGTAAATAGAGGACATCTAATTCGCCGTCCTTGTCCCTTTTGGCCGGATGCCGTGGCAATTGCGCCAGCCAACCGTCGCCTGAACCACCCATGCGATACAGGTGAAGATAAATTGTGTCTCTCGTCACCGCGATATCGACGACTCCGATCTCCGCTGGGCTTGTGTTAGCTGTCTCGAGTGTTGCAAGCGGAGCGTATCGGTATGCGCTGAGCGCCGGACCCCGGCCTAAGCTGTCACTGTAGATTTCTCCGCGCCAAGATCGCCGAATTCGGAAAAAACAGTTCGCCATCTCGCGCAAACACAGGGCAGCCAATAAATGGATGACGGCGGACGTCAATTTCTTCGAACTCCCTGCCGCCGTTCTTCAGACGCAATAGGGGGTTGTCGGTGCCCCGGTGATAAAGTTAGCGTGACTGTTGGGATCGTAGGCAATATTCGAGAATTTCGTTCCCTCGGCCGCGTCCCGGATTTTCGTCAGTTCTTTCGAATCCGGATCGAACGACCATAGCGTCTCATTTGTGACGCAAAGGATTGCCTTATCGCCGGATCTGGCGATTCCTCGTAGCCAAGTTTGATCCGGCAATTGTGGAAATGAATTCTTTCGAAACGTGTAATTCATCAGGTTTAACTCGCAAATGGCCGCATTGTCGTCGTCGCAAATAGCGAAGATTCGCTCACCGTCATTTGAGAACGTTGCATCCCCAGCTGCGCAACAGTGGACAAATCCACAGGACAAAAGGGCCGATTTGATTGCTATTCCAAACACATAGCTGCGCATAAATTCCTCGCTTTGATGCGCGAGAGCGGAACCAGTTTTACGAGCTACTCAAGACAATGTAAAGTCTAGTCCTTCAGTGGATCGAGCCCTCCTCATCATATCAACGATCTGTTTTCTCGCGGCAGTGGTGCACACGGTTGTTGAGTTGCGTGCCGGAGTGTTTCGGCCGGTGCGATTCAATTTTTTTGCGGTCGGCCTGGGATTCATTTTTCAAACGGCGTTCTTGTCGATGCGCGGTCATGCGCTTGGGCGCTGCCCGATCACGAACTTATTCGAGGTTTTTATCTTTCTCGCCTGGTCGGTAGCGGCGATTTACATGCTGGTCGGCCCAGGCTACCGGCTCTCGCTCATGGGCGCATTCACTGCGCCGCTGGTGGTCGTGCTGCAAGTCTTTGCGTTGATTGCGCCGATTGACATTCGTCACCCAGTAAAGTTGCCGGCAAATCCGTGGCTAGAATTTCATGCATCGATTTCGCTGGTGGCCTATGGAGCGTTCGCGCTCGCTTGCATCGCTGGCGTGATGTATCTGGTGCAGGAGCGCCAGCTCAAGACGCATCAACTGCACTCTATATTCTACCATCTGCCGCCGCTTAGCGATCTCTTCGCGGCGATCACGCGTCTGCTTTGGTGGGGGTTTGTGCTTTATACGCTGGGGATCGTGAGCGGTTTTTTTACCGGGCATCCGTTACCGCGCTTGCAGGTCGTAGCTGCGATTGCGGTCTGGTTGCTTTATGCGGCGATTTTGCAAGGCCAGCATCTTCGGCGGCTCGCACCGAAACGCGTGGCCGCTTTGTGCATTGTTGGCTTTAGCGCTGCATTGACACTTCTCTGGGGAATCACGTTTACCGCGCAGATGCCCTCCCTGCCATGAATCTTTTCTGTGTCGGATTAAGTCATCACACGGCCAACGTGGAAACGCGGGAGCGTTTTGCCGGTCATACTGAGCCCGACTGTATTTTGCGCAGCGCGGGGTGCGCCGAAGCGTTGTTGCTTAGGACGTGTAATCGGGTGGAAGTCTATGGCGCATCCGCGAGACGTGTTTCAACGGATGAAATTGCGCGTTGTTTGATGCATGAGGCCGGAAGTGTCTCAGCGATTACAGATCGCCCGCATAGTGAAGCGCCGCCTTTTTATCGGTACGAAGGCGGGAAGTGCGTCCAGCATCTCTTTCGGGTTGCTTCCGGACTGGACTCGATGGTGGTGGGCGAGACTGAAATTCTCGGGCAGACCAAAAAGGCGTACGAGAGGGCGCGTGCTTCCGGAGCAGCGGGGCCTTATCTGCACCGCTTGTTCCAGCGCGCGTTTCGCGTTGCAAAGCAGGTCCGCACACACACGGAAATTACGCGCGGCTCAGTGTCGGTTGGCTCGGTCGCGGTTGATCTTGCCCACAGAATTTTCGGTCAGCTCAGCAATTGCAAAGTTCTTGTATTGGGAGCAGGCGAAACGAGCGAGCGCACCGCGCGGGCGCTGGTTTCTCGCGGGGCAAGCGATCTCAGAGTGAGCAATCGCTCAAGTGACCGCGCTCACGACCTGGCGCAACTCGTCGGCGGACGCGCGATTCCTTTCGAAGAATGGCCGGAGCAATGCCGCGAGATAGACATCCTGATTACATCGACGTCTTCGGAAACGCCGTTGCTCACGCTGGCGAATCTGGAGCCGATGTTGCGCGATCGCATCGATCGCCCGCTTTTCATTATCGACATCGCTGTGCCGCGCGATGTCGATCCCGAGGTAAACGAGTTGGACGGCGTTTACCTTTACGACATCGATTCACTGCAATCGGTCGCGGAGCAATCCCTCGCGCTGCGCCGCCAGCAAATCGCCGCTGCGGAAACGATCATCGCCGAGCACGTAGCGGATTTTGTCGATTCAATTTCACGCGGATTGCATCGAGCTTCGAAAACTTCTGAGCATCCGTCGGTCGGCGAAGCTCCGCTGCGCACTTCGGAGCTGTAGCGGCGCGTGTCCTCACACGCATATCGCGCTGCTTGCGACTGAGGACAGCCGCCTCTACAGCTAGATTATGGAACGCGTGCAAATCATCCTGGGTACACGCGGCAGCGAGCTTGCGCGTGCGCAAGCCCGTTTAGTTGAGAAAGCAATTCGAACGGCGCGACCGGAAGTAAAGATCGAGACTGAGGTTATCGTCACGAAAGGCGACACAGCGAAGGTGCTTAATCCTCGCGCCGGACGAAAAGGGTTGTTCACGGCAGAGATCGAACGCGCGCTGCGCGCCGGCGACGTCGATGTTGCGGTGCATAGCGCCAAAGATTTGCCGAGCGAAACCGACCCCGAGGCAGAAATCGCCGCGGTCCTTTCGCGGGCATGGATTAATGATGTTCTGATTTCGAAACAGCCGGGTCGTTTAACTCCGCTTCCAAAAGGCGCAACAGTCGCCACCGGGAGTGTGCGAAGAAAATATCAACTTTCTTGGAAGCGCCCTGACCTCAGACTTGTTGATCTTCGCGGCAACGTTCCGACGCGGCTCCGCAAACTCGCGGAGAATAATTGGGACGCGATCGTGCTGGCACGCGCAGGGCTTGAGCGGCTTGGTCTGTCACCAACGCACAACGAAATCAATTTTGAAGGCCGGCAATTCTTTCTTGAGATTCTTCCGAGCGAAATCTTTTTGCCCGCGGGCGGGCAGGGGATCATCGCGATGCAAATCCGGTCAGATGATGAACGAGCACGAACGATTGTCGATCTCGTGAATGATCGCGAGGCCTTGCTTTGTTTGCGCGCGGAGCGCGAATTTCTGCGTTTGTTGCAAGGCGATTGCAATTCGCCGGTAGGGGTGCTCGCAAAGATTGACAACGGGAAAATGAAATTGTGCGCACAAGTTTTTGAACACGGATCGACAGCGCCACGTGAAGGTGAGGTTGAAGGCGCATTCGAAGATGGCGAACTTCTGGCTGCAGAATTATTGAGGCGGATCAATGGAGAGCAAGAGTAAGAGCAGGAGCAAAGACGAGAAAGGAAAGGTTTATCTCGTCGGCGCGGGACCGGGTGATCTTGGCCTGGCAACATTGCGCGCGAAGGAGTGCATCGAAGCAGCAGATGTCATCGTTTACGATCATCTGGCAAATCCTGAGATGCTCGGCTGGGCGCGGGCTGACACGGAAATTATTTATGCGGGCAAAGAGCCGGGCAAACAGTCCTTGGGGCAGGCAGAGATTAACGCGCTACTGGTAGGCAAAGCTCGCGAGGGGAAAGAAGTCGTTCGATTAAAAGGCGGCGACCCGTTTCTGTTTGGTCGGGGCGCCGAAGAAGCGCAAGCGATCGTTGATGCCGGAATTGAATTTGAAGTTGTGCCTGGAATTACTTCGGCAATCGCCGGGCCAGCCTATGCGGGGATTCCAGTAACGCATCGCGCGGAAAATTCCCACGTCACATTTTTTACCGGCCACGAAGATCCGGCAAAAGAGGAAAGCGCTATTGACTACGCCGCGCTGGCAAAGCTCGGCGGGACGCAAGTGATGTTGATGGGCGTGGAGCGCCTGGGATCGATCACTCGCGAAATGCTGAAGCTAGGCGTGCGCGCAGATTTGCCGGCGGCACTTGTTCGATGGGCGACGACTGGAAGGCAGGAAACGCTGACCGGAACGCTTGAGGACATTGCTCAGCGCGCCGTTGCTAGCGGTTTTGAAGCGCCAGCGGTGGCCGTGTTCGGGGACGTTGTGGCTTTGCGTGAGAGCTTGAACTGGTATGAAAAGCGCCCGCTCTCGGGCAAACGCATTGTCGTTACGCGAACGAGGAAACAAGCCAGCGCGTTAAGTAACAAGCTGCGCGCTCTCGGTGCGCAGGTGATCGAGTTGCCGACGATCCGGATCGAACCGCCAACCGATCTACGCGAGTTCGCAGAACTCGTGCAGGACGCGCACATCTACGACTGGATCGTTTTCACCAGCGCAAACGGCGTCGAAGCGTTCTTTGAGATTTTCTTCAAGTTATACGACGACGCGCGCGAGCTCGGCTGCGCGCGCATTGCAGCTATCGGCCCAGCCACAGCGCAGCGAGTCAAGGATTTCCATTTTCATGTCGATCTTCAGCCGGATGAATTCATCGCGGAAGCGGTGGCGAAAGAATTTCGAAAACAGGGCAGCATCGAAAATGTGCGGATTCTCCTCGTGCGCGCTGAAAAGGCGCGCGACGTGCTTCCCAGAGAACTCTCGGCCGCAGGCGCGATTGTGGACGAAGCGTTCGCTTATCGCACTGTGCCGGAAACACGCGACATCACTGGCGCCCGCAACCAGCTGGCAAAGGAGGGCGCTGATCTTATCACGTTTACCAGTTCCTCGACGGTCGAAAATTTTCTCGCGCTTGGGTTGCCGTGGCCGAAAGGGATGCAGGTCGCAAGCATCGGTCCGATCACGTCAAAGACCGCTCGGGACCAGGGCTTGAAGATCGATATCGAAGCGCGCCGGCACGATATCGATGGATTGGTAGAAACGATCCGGCGCTTTTTCGCCGGGAATTCAACGCGCAGACCTATGGACTGAAGCGGAATTTGATGCGACCGCGCTTTGCGTTAGCTCTGGCTTTGCGCCGGTGCTTTTGCGAAGGCGTCTCGAACGCGCGCAAACGGCGGACCTCCTCGAGAATGCCCTCGGCGTCGAGCTTACTTTTGAGCCGCTTCAGCGCGCGATCCACCGGTTCACCTTTGCGAACGATCACTTCTGTCATTGATAATCACTCCTGGGTTTAAAAATAGGCGTCTTACCCGGCGAGCCGGAGCCTACGCGGGCGCAGCTTCGTCGTCAAATCCAGGGGTGAAACGTCTATCGCCGGGCGAGCGGGCTCGCTGTGGTAGTGGCTTTTTCAGTCACTTCGCGCCGCAGCGCGACGGTGCTGCGGCCCCGTGCCCGGGTCCACCACAGCACAATCGGTGAAGCGATAAAGATCGAGGAGTAGGTGCCCACCACGACGCCAATGATGATGGCCAGAGCAAAATCCCGGAGCACCGCCCCGCCGAAGAAAAACAAACAACAGATCGGAATCAAAGTGCAACCGCTGGTCAAAAGCGTCCGGCTCAATGTTTGATTGATGCTGTCGTTCATGATCTGCTCGATCGAGCCTTTGCGGCCGCTGGCCAAGCCTTCCCGAATCCGGTCGTAAACGACAATGGTGTCATAGATCGAGTAGCCGGCGATGGTGAGCACCGCGCCCACAATGGGGAGACTCAATTCCCGGCCAAGGAGGGCGAACATGCCGATTGTAATTAGTACGTCGTGCAGCAGCGCGACTGTCGCGCCCACTGCGAAGGAAAGCTCAAAGCGAAACGTGACATAGATTAGAATGCCAAGAATCCCAAGCCCCAGCGCAATCAGCGAGCTTCTGGCCAGTTCGCCGCCCACGAGAGCGCCCACGCGCTCAGAGCCTTCCACTGTGAGCCCGGCGCTGGGCATGGATTGCATGATTTGCTTTTCAACCTTCTCGCTGGTGTTGATCGGGGTGCGCACGGTGATGTAGCTCTTGCCGCCCTGTTGCGATTCCTGAATGGACGCATCGGCAAAACCAATCGCGCTCAAGGCATGCCGGACCTGGCCGATGTCGATCTTATTCGGCGCGCTCATTCGCACGAGGTCACCGCCGCGGAAATCGACGCCGAAATTTCGTTCACCGCGGATGTAAAACGCGGTCGCGCCCGCGAGGATAAGGGCGACCGAGCACATACAGGCGAGGAACCCTTTGCCGAGGAAATTAATGTGCTGGGACGAGATTAAGTGCAGCATCGAGATGCGCTTGATCCGCCCCGTATCGACGAACCAGCCAAGCACGTTCCGGCCAACGATCAGCGCGGTGAACAGCGATGCCAGAATACCGAGCGTCAGCGTGATCGCAAAGCCCTTCACCGGTCCACGTGCATTCAAGAACAGAATGACTGCCGTGATGAGCGTGGTCACGTTGGCATCGAAGATCGAGCTGAAGGCTTTATTGTAGGCGGCAGGCATCGCGGCCTTGAGCGATTTTCCGGCTGCCATTTCTTCGCGAAGCCGTTCGTAGATCAGCACGCTTGCATCCACAGCCATGCCGATGGTCAAGATGATGCCCGCGACACCGGGCAGCGTCAGCACAAAGTGGAACATGGTGAGCGCTCCGAGTAACAGGATAAGATTGACGATGAGCGCGAGATTCACGACCAATCCTGCGAACTTGTAGTAGATGGCCACGCAAATCAGCGTCAACGCGAGACCGATCAAGCCCGCGACCACGCTGACGCGAATCGAATCCATGCCCAGTGTGGGCGAGACGCTTCGTTCCTCCTCGATGCTCACCGGCGTTTGCAACGGGTTCTCGAGCACGCTGGCCAAAGCGCGCGCCTCTCGCTCGTCCATGTGTCCGCCGCTGATGACCGCGTTACCGCCGTAAATTGCCGTCCGAATCACAGGCGCGGATTGAATCACGCCATCGAGAACAATCGCGAACCGATGACCGACGTTTGCTTCTGTGATCTCACCAAATTTTTTCGCTCCCTCGCTATCAAACTTCAGCGTTACTTCCCAGCCTTCGTTGCCGTACCCGGCCGCGGCTTGCGTTACATGATTGCCGCCCAAGTCGGCTTTCTTTTTAACGAGCAACCGTTCTTCAACCGGTTTTTCATTTGCCTCCGGCGGATGCTTGTAAACTTCGATGCGATAATCCGGCGGAATGACTTCTTTTCCTTCGTCGATGGCTTTCAACCGCTGGCCGTTGTCCGGGTAAACCATACGGAATTCGAGTTTCGCTACGCGGGAAAGTTGATCGCGCGCTTCCTGGATCTTCGCCGTATCAAGCCCGGGAATTTGCACCAGGATACGATCGCTTCCCACCGGACTGATAATCGGTTCGCCAGTTCCGAAATAATCGACGCGCTTCCGAATCACTTCGACTGCCTGGTCGAGCATGGCCTTACTCAGCGGCTTTTCGCCGGGCACGAGCCGAATGAGAAAGGACGTGCCGCCTTTGATATCGAGGCCGAGTGTAATCTTTTCCTTCGGCGGCCAGATGGCAACGATGCTAAACGTGACGAGCAGCACCACCAAGATGGCGGCGAGCAGGCGTTTCCGCGGACCCTGATCGGTGGCGAAGTACCATCCGAACAACACGAGCATGACGAGCCCGATAAAAAATGTAAGAGCAGGAGTCATCGAATTGTCGATTGTCGATTTTCGATTGTCGATTGGGTCATTAATTCACCGTCTCAATATGTAAATGCCATTTTAGCTTTGCGCCGGTTTCAGCACATTCGTAATTGCCGATTTTTCCATCTCGATCTTAACATTATCGGCCACTTTAACGATCACTGTGGTGTCTTTTACGTTTGAAATGAGCCCGTGAATGCCGGCGTTGGTCACCACTCGATCGCCGGTCTTTAAACTGGCGATCAATTTTTTTTGTTGCTCCTGCCGTTTTTTCTGCGGCCGGATCATCACAAAATACATGATGACGAAAATGAAAATGAACGGCACAAAGAACCCGATGCCGCCGCCCGGGACGCTGGGACCTGGGCTTTGCGCCTGAGCCAAAACCATGTGGAGCATAACCAGAGAGCGCACGGTAAACGCGAAAGCTCTGGCTGCAATTTAGAATTGCTGTAGAGGCGCTTGTGCCAAGCGCCTTTCAGATTCGGCGTTTGACACAAACGCCGCTACTGCACCATGAGATCTGCATCGCGCGTCTCGTAATTTGAGACGAAGTGCTCTCGAAATTCGTCGAATGTGCCGCGTTGAATTTGTTCGCGCGCTTGCCTCATTAATTCGAGATAGAAATGCAGGTTGTGCAGCGTGATCAGGCGCAGACCAAGAATTTCTTCCGCTTTAACGAGGTGACGGACATAGCCCCGCGTGAATTCCTGACATGTAGGACAAGCACAATTTTCTTCGATGGGGCACTTGTCCAGCGCGAACCGGGCATTCTTAAGATTGATCGTGCCTGTGGCGGTGAACGCGGTTCCGTTACG
The DNA here is from genome assembly GCA_003218975.1 of Verrucomicrobiota bacterium. Taxonomy (GTDB): domain Bacteria; phylum Verrucomicrobiota; class Verrucomicrobiia; order Chthoniobacterales; family UBA10450; genus Udaeobacter. Next base: position 1,547 of record QHPD01000015.1, on the reverse strand, counting down.
TGCGAGGCGCGTGGGCAACACGCAATCGAACATGTCCATCCCTCGCGCGATCATTTCGAGCAGTTGTGGCGGTGTACCGAGTCCCATGGCGTATCGCGGTCTGTCTTTGGGTAAAAATGGCTCGGTTGTTTCCACAGCGCGCATCATCTCTTCCTCCGGCTCGCCTACGCTCACTCCACCGATGGCGTATCCATCGAAGTTAAGATTGACAATCGCCTGCGCGCTTTCGCGGCGCAGGTCATCAAACGTCGCGCCCTGGACGATGCCAAAGAGCTGCTGAGGCGATGTGGCATCGGCATCTTGCCGATGATCTTGCGCAAGAAATCGGCTGGAAGCTGATGTCACTTCTTTGCACAGTTTGGCCCAGCGCATCGTCATTTCCGCGCTTTGCGCCGCGTAATCGTAATCGCAGGGATACGGCGCGCATTCATCGAGTACCATGGCGATGTCCGTGCCGAGCACGGCCTGAATTTCCATCGCAATCGCTGGCGAAATAAAAGTCCGTGCTCCATCAACGTGATTTTGAAACTCGACGCCCTCCTCCGTGATCTTGCGCAATTTCGCCAGGGAAAAAATCTGATAACCGCCGCTATCAGTCAGAATCGGTCCCTGCCAATTCATAAACGTGTGCAATCCGCCGAAGTGCTTGATCAGATCGATGCCGGGTCGCACCAAGAGATGATAAGTATTTGCAAGAACGATTTGCGCACGGAGCTCGCGCAGTTCGCGCGGCATCACCGCTTTCACGGTGCCTTGTGTTCCCACTGGCATAAACGCTGGCGTATCGATCACGCCGTGCGCGGTCGTCAAGCGACCAGAGCGTGCCTTTGTCTGTCGATCTTGTGCGACAAGCTCAAACACGCCGCAACTGTAGGGGAAGCTGACAGCTTCTCGCAACCTCGTGAACTGGAGCAGAAAATGCCGAAGTGCCGAGCCAGATCATCTGCCGTAGCTCACCCGCCAGATCGTGCCGTTGCCATCTTCGCTGAAAAGCAGGCTGCCGTCTTTGGCGACCGTGATTCCGACAGGGCGTCCCCAGACATTACCATTGGGCGTGACAAATCCGGTGACGAAATCTTCGTACTCACCGACCGCTTTGCCGGTTGAATGATCGAATGGCACACGCACGATTTTGTAACCAGTGCACGGAAAAGTTCGCGATCGCGAGAGGCGCTCACCAGGCACGCGAGACGCATGCGCTACCCAGGCGGCCGGGATCACCGATTCCGACTACAGCGCTTCCAGACCGCGCGCTTAGCGCGCGATCACACCTAGCTTTTCGACCAAGGCCGCGCCTTTTTTTCGATCATTGATAACGAAAGTATTGTTTTCTCCGAGTGTTGACCATGGGCCGCGTGGCACTTCGCTAAATTCTACGAACTTCCAATCAGTCACATCCGTGGTGTTCAACCCGAGATATTCGCGTACCGCAGGCGACACATCGAGGCCTGCGCCTTTGTTGAGATTCGGTTTGGGGCGTTCGTTGCCAAACACATATTGCCAGTGATCGGTGCGAAAAGGCCCAGCGTCTTCCCATTGCGCGTAGG
>QHPD01000137.1 GCA_003218975.1 Verrucomicrobiota bacterium | reverse complement strand
AGTTTTGCCAAAGAGCGTTTTTCGCCCATATCGAGGTATCTTTTGAAGGCAGCGAAAGCCTTTACGGATTCGCCCGGCAGCGGTCTTGGAGGCGTCATCGTCCAACCTGCTGTACTTGCCGCCGTGGCAGTTTCTTTGGCGGTCGAAGGTTGCTGAATGTTCGCATTGCCCTGTGTTGTGCCTCGCTATCCGCTGCCGGCGAATGCAGCGCGTCGCCAGCGAGTCCATAAAGACGGTTGCCCTTGATCTTCTGGTAGGCGGTGGTGAATTGCTGCTCCCAGAAAATTCCGGGAATGCGTTGCTGTGTGTTACTCATTTTTTATCTCCTTGTTATTTTTTGCTCTGGGGTTTCAAATCGGATCGGAAATGTGCAGCGTCACGTTCTCGTCATCGGTGTCTGGTTGGTTTGAGGGTCGGTTCAACGCCCAGAAGCTTGCCAATGAATCCGCGCGGCGTCGGGCGTTTCCCGTGCTCAACCGGCTTCAGATAATTATCCAGCGCGTGCGCCACGTCGGTATCCGGGAACCGGGACTGTAAGGTTGTGATGAGTCGGTCGCGGTCGCGGTCTTTAATGCACTGCTCCACGATCCTTACCAGCTCCGAAAAATCGGCTGTTGCCGAAACACAGGGCGCCGGCGCAGCCGGACGCCGCGCAAGCCTCGCGCGCGCGCGATCTTTTTGAAAAGATTTTTTAAAGATTTTTCCAGATTCTTCTACCTTATCGGACTTTGAGGCGTGTTTACCATCATGACGCATCGATGCGCCACTGTGACGTATCGGGAGCAGGGTGTAAGTGTTGGGTGCTTTGAACACGCCCGCAGTTTCGTTGCGATCAATCTTGATGAGCGCCAGCACTTCGAGGCCGTGCAGGATGCGTTCGACGGTTTTGTATGAGACGCCCGCCTTATGCGCGATCAATGCTTTGCTCGCCGTGAAAGTGTCGCTCGCCGCGTCGCTCGCCAGTTCCGTCATAGCCACGTAAACGCTGCGGGCGCTGATGGCCTGATTCGATTCAGCAAATTGCGCGGTGATCATCTTCAAAGCACCTTTCGAGCACCAGCACCACGGATCGGCAGGACACGGTTTGCCGCGACCAACATTGTCGATCTTGTTGTTTTCATTCTCCGTGGTAGGTTGCATTCGCTCGTTTATTTTTCGCCGCGTTTTTCTCGCCAGAGGATCGCGGCGAATTTTTTTGTGTGGTCTAGGTCATCGTCGTCTCCGACCTAATTTTGATTATCGTAATTAGGTCGGGTGGCTCCGCGCGCTCATTTTGCGAGGGCCTTTTCAACATCGCTCAACCGGTAGCGAAAATTTCTCGCGTTGATTTTCCAGTACGGGATGCGCTTTTGCGCGCGCCAGTTGGCCAGTGTCCGCAGCGTGATTTGCAGGTGATCAGCGATCTGCGATGAGGTTACCGGTTTTTCGTGGTTGCCTGCCGGGGATGCGTTGGTCGTGCTCATATTCCTTGGCTGAAAATTCGTTTAGCGACCGATGCATGTCGAGAAAGTTTGCACATGTTTAATGCACATGTAGTCTCCTGACATGAGAACTTCACCACTGCGACACAACTTGGCCCGCCTGCGTTTGTTCCTGAATCTCGGCCAAAAAGAGATGGCCGATTTGGCCGGGTGTTCGAGACGCGCGATTCAGTCAGTCGAGCTTCGAACGCTCAAGCTGAGCGAGGAACTGGCGCGCAAGATTTCCAACGAGACGGGTATTGCCGTCGATTGGTTATTGGAAAATGACCTTAAAGCGCCGTTGACCTCGGTTCGTCTCGGGCCGTTCAGAATCGAGGATTACAACGAGACACGCGCGTTGCGTGATCTTGGAGCGCCGTCGATGGCGGGACTGTTTACAATGGCGTGGGGCGGCGAACCGATGACAATCGCACTCTACGCTTGGATGCGTGCGATATTTGCAACAAAAGACGGTGACATCGCTCTCTGGAAAACCGGGAAGTTTGTCGAAAAGCTGGCAGAAAGATACGGGCACAATCGAGACGTTGTCTCGACGCCACGATTGGAGGTGACGGCGCTGCGCGATCACAGATTCCGACGGCGACAAGCGGAGATCGGAATGCGATTGGCCGAGAAGTTCACGCGGGAGTGGCGGAAAGGGCAGCGGATGCTGAGTCGTTCCCCGACTGGCGGCCTGCTGGTGAGAATACCGGTAGCGAAAAAACGCGCTCGCAAAAAGAGAAAGCGCCACTGAAAGATCAGTGCATCGCAACTATTTTTCGGTCGTCGCGCGGAAGCGGTTTAATATTCCAGTAATCACGTGCTGCCTGCTCATCTACAATCTCGAAGTAGTGATCTTTGACGACCTTTGGACTATTGCCCATTTCCAGCGCCACTTGTCCCTCGTTCTTTGTTTGCTCCATTCGATAACTGCCAAATGAATGACGCAGAGCATTGCGCTTCCACTTCACGCCCGATGCTTTCACAACTTTGGCAATGCGTTTGCGCGGATCAATGTTGAAGATTGGGCCGGACTTCACCCGATATGGCGAAAGCCATTCCCGCAAATTTTCAGCCATGACGATCTTTCGTTTGCGTCCCGTTTTCGCGATAGCTGCCGGGACGGTGATCGTTCCGCGATCAAAGTTGATGGCGGCCCACGAAAGCCCCTTGTGCAGTTCTTCTCGACGCACCCCGCCGAAAGAGATCAAAGCGAGATAGGGAAGAAAATCTGGCGCAGCCGCGTTTAGCAGCCGTCTCACTTCCGCTGGCGTGTGAATTTCAGGCTCGCGCGGTTTGACCTTGTAGGTTCCGAGCGCCTCAGCGGCGGTCTTTTCGTTTGGCCTCAGCCAGCCGTTATCTCGTGCGAAGTTGAGCAAGACAACGAGCATTCGGCGACGGTTGGCCTTTGTTACCAAGCTGACGCGTTTCGCGTTGAGATACTGGCGTAGATCGTCCGTCTGAATGCTGGACAGCGGGCATTGGAAATGCTCGGCAAAATCGCCAAGCATCCCGCGAATGTCTTTGAGATACATCGCGCTCATTCCCTCGGCTTCTTTGGCGGCGTAGAACTTGTCCACTGCTTCTCTGGCCGTCACTTGCGGCAAATCAGCGTCCACGTGCTTTTTGAAGTAGCGAGCCGCCTCGACAATGTTCGCTCCGCCTAAAACGTCGAAAGCTCTGGCGAACTCGTGAGCGACTGAATGCAGCGGCAGGCCGGTCGCCGCAATCGCTCGCTCTGCTTCAACGTAGATTTGTTTTTCCCTGCCTGTGAGCTTCAACGCTTCCATGTCGCCGTCTGCAAGGTTCTGAGCGATGATGCCTGCCTCGCGCTTGGCAAGATCAAGATCGGCGAACGTGCGCCGCTGTCGCCCGGTCGCGCTGATGTAGGCGACGGTGTAGTTGGTCGTCTTGCGGTTCTTAACTTCGTAAACCTTGACGGTGGCATGGCCTTTTTTGACCAAGATCGGGAACTCAGTTTGAATCAGTGAATGTGGGAAGTTTCGTCTCATTTCCGCAACTTACATGTCCTGCATCCGTCATGCAAGCACTATTTTTGAGAGCCTTTCCCTCGTAAGAAACATGGACTGAAAATCCGCGTGTCGGCGGTTCGATTCCGCCCCCAGCCACGTGCTCCTGCGCAATTTCATTGCGGAAAAGAGGTAGGTCATTCATTCTGCCGGTATGGCCGATCAACAAGCGCCGCCGCCGTTACCGAAATCTCAACCGTCATTCGGCCGGCGGCACAGCACGATCATCAAGTTGCTCGGAGTCGGGGCGCTGGTGTTGGTTCTCCTGATTCCGCTGACGATGATTACTGGCGTGTTGAGCGATCGATTGCAGCGGCGTAATGACGCAGTGGCCGATATCACTTCGTCCTGGGGTAAGGAACAAAATGTGATCGGCCCAGTGCTTGGAATCCCATACCAATACAAGTTTAAGGCGGTAAAAGAAGTTCCAGCACCTGATGGGAAGATGGAGCGGCGCGAGGTGGAAGAGACAGCCACGGCGAACGCGTATTTCCTGCCCGAAACGCTGAACGTCACGGGTGATGCGCAGACACAGATCTTACATCGTGGCATTTACAATGCGGCAGTTTTTCGGGCGCAGGTGACCCTCGCTGGAAAATTTGCGGCGCCCGATTTCGGGCCGCTTAAGATCGGCATAAAGGACGTGCAATGGAAAGACGCGTTCGTCTCAATCGCGGTAAATGATTTGCGTGGAACACGCGAAGGAATAGTACTCGACTGGGGTGGCACAAAGCGACCCATGCTGCCTGGATCGCAAGTGCCGGGCTACACAACCGGCGCGACCGCGTCGCTCGGCGGTGATCAGCCGATCGCGAGTGAAATTGCATTTTCTATTCCGCTCGATTTCAACGGCAGCGACGGAGTTTTCTTCGCGCCGTTCGGTGTGCAAAATGAAGCAACGTTAAAATCGAACTGGCCGGACCCGGCATTTCGCGGTTCGTTTCTTCCCGCGGAACGGTCAGTGCGACCCGGGGGATTCAACGCGACTTGGAGAGTTTCCTATTACGGGCGTGATTACCCACAGTCGTGGACAAGTCGCGGCGGAAACGAGCGTTTCAATGTTCAGTCGGTAACAAACTCAAGATTCGGTGCAAATTTCTTGTCGATCTTAGACGCATATCGTTACGTCGAGCGTTCGATTAAGTATGGTGTGCTCTTTCTCGTCCTTGTTTTCACGACTTTCTTTCTTTTTGAGGTCACGGCGCGACAGAAGATTCACCCGTTTCAATACCTGATGGTCGGTGCTGCGCTTTGTTTGTTTTATCTGTTACTATTGTCGATTTCGGAATTTGTCGGATTCAGTTGGGCATATCTAATCGCGGCGGTCGCCTCGACCGTGTTGATCACGTGGTATTGCCGCTTTTTCCTCGGCGGTGGCGTACGCACTCTAATGATCGGCGCGGGACTGGCGGGTGTTTACTCATTTCTCTATATCACCTTGCGGCAGCAAGATTACGCCCTCCTCATGGGCGCAATCGCGCTCTTCATCGTCCTGGCAGTTGTGATGTACGTTACGCGGAAAGTCGATTGGTACGCACGCGACGCGACCTCCGTTACCGAAAACTAATTTCCCGGTCATGGCCGAATTTACTGTCAATCCGACACGCTTTGACCCGTACAAAAATTTCAAGTTTCGCGTGAAATGGGATGGCCGTTACGTTGCCGGCATCAGCAAAATAAGTGGGCTGCGGCGGACTACCGAAGTCATTGCGCACCGTGAAGGAGGCGATCCCAGCAGCAGTCGCAAATCTCCCGGCCTTACCGAATACGCACCGATCACGCTGGAGCGACGTGTTACTCACGATCAGGAATTCGAAAACTGGGCCAACAAAGTCTGGAGTCTCGGTGCCAGCCCGGGCGTTGAAGTCTCGCTGAAAGATTTCCGTAAAGACATCGTTCTGGAGCTCTACAATGAGGCCGGACAACTTGTCCTCGCCTACAAGATTTACTGTTGCTGGGTTTCAGAATACCAAATACTGCCCGACCTCGACGCCAACGCGAGTGCGATCGCCATCGAGCAGGTCAAGCTGGAAAATGAAGGCTGGGAACGCGACCACTCCGTAGCGGAACCGGTCGAGCCAGCCTCAAAAAAATCATAAGCGACCCTCCGGCCCAAATCGCCTCACCGTGACGATTTCGTTGCGTGGATTATTTTGTGGTGGCCTTGCGGCTGCAGTTTGCGTCGGGCTGTTTCTTCTCTGGCTCTGGCGACCCGAACGCCAGATCAAGCGTCATACCGAAAATCTTTTTCACGCTATCGAGCATAAAGACTGGACGGCCGCAGCGAGTTTTATAGCCGACGATTATCATGATCAATGGGGCGACGATCGTGCGCGTGTGCTGGAACGTATGCGCGAAGGATTCCGATACGTGCGCGGTCTCCAAATCAGTGCATCCAGGGTGAGCGTGCAAGTTCACCAGCGGCGCGCTCAATGGTCGGGCAGAATCTGGATCGATGGCGACCAGAGCGAAAGCATGGAGTTGCTCAAAGAGGAGGTCAATTCGCTGCCAACGCCCTTCGAACTCGAGTGGCGCCGTCTTTCCGGCAGGCCCTGGGATTGGAAGCTCGTGGGCGTCAGCAATTCCTCGGTCGAAATGCCGGCAAACGTCGAATGAAAGGTGCGCTTGCTATTTTCCTAGCGCGTGGCGCAACTGTGTCTTGGCGGATTCCACCTCGCGGGGCGGTTGTTGGCACAGCAGAATGGCGCGAAGCTTGTCGGCCTGATAATAGCGCGCGATAAATTTTTTCTTCGCGTAGCTTCCGCGGCAATCAACGCGGGTGGGGAGCACGCTGAAGTCACCGACAAAATCCATCCGCAAATCGAACATCTCCGTCCAGAAGTGCGGGACCTGCTCGTAGCGGATGCGTTTCTTGCCCGTCATATTCGCGCCGGCGATAAAGCCCTGGTCGCGAGCGTTGTCCCAATGCGTCTGACGCCGCATCCCGCCCATGATCCGATCTGGATAAAATGCCAGGTCGCCAATTGCATAAATCCCCTTTTCTTCTGTTTCGAGATATTCAGTGACCGGCGATCCATGCGGGCCGGACAGCGGCGTGTTGCGAACCAGATCGAGATTCGGTTCTGCGCCACACGCGATCACGGCGAGACCGGCAGGAACACGATTTCCGCTCTTGGTCTGAATGTTGCGCAGGACGGTTTTTCCCTCGAATCCATTCAGGCTTTCTCCCATCAGCATGGTCACGCCGTGCTTCGCAAAATATTCCGTAAGCCACGCGCCGGTTTCGGCATCGAGATAACGGTTCAATAAATAAGAGTCCCGATGCATGAGTCCGACCTTCATTTTCATCATCCGCAAGCTCGCTGCCGCCTCGCACGCCAGTAATCCGCCGCCGACGACCATCAGCGTTTTTTCCAGGCTGGCCATCTCTCTCAACGCAAGCGCATCGCGAATCGTCCGTAGATAGATCACATTCCCCAGAGCCACCCCGGCAACCGGTGGCCGCACCGGACGGCTGCCCATGGCTAGGCACGCTTTATTGAATTCGATAGTCTCGCCGTTGGTCAGAACAGCCAGTCGCCGCTCAATATTGAACTGCGTCACGACTGTGCCGAAACGCGTCTCAATCTTATGCGTTTGAAACCAGCGCTCCACGGGCTCCTGCAATTTTTTTAGCTGCGGACTCTTTTCCCGCAAAAAACTCTTCGAGAGAATCCAGCGCTTGTAAGGGGGAAACACTTCCGCACCGACCAGGGTAACGGAGCCGCGCTTATCATAACGGCGAATTCCTTGGCAAGCGCTCGCGCCTCCTATGCCGCTGCCGATGATGAGATAATCGCGCCGGATCATGTCGAAAGTCTGACCATAAAGAATCAAGTCAGCCGCTGGCGAGTGAAAATTTGCTGATCTTATGATTGTGGATTGTGCGAGGGCGCGGCTGTCAAACGCGTGGCGATATCTGATATTGTGATTGCGCTAGCGGACTTTTTCTCAGCACACTCGTCGCTATGAATGAATCGGTTACTCATCTCAAGGACACCACAGGGAATCCCGCTCCGCTGGGACTGCTTGGCTTTGGCATGACCACGGTATTGCTCAATCTGCACAATGCCGGCTTTTACGAACTTAACAGCATGATCCTGGCGATGGGAATTTGCTATGGCGGGCTTGCGCAAATCATCGCTGGAATCATGGAGTGGAGGAAGGGAAACACGTTTGCCACGACCGCGTTTCTTTCCTACGGCTTATTCTGGCTATCGCTGGTCACGATGATAGTGCTGACCAAACTTGGCTGGGGCGCAGCGTCCAACGACACCGCGATGGCGGCGTATCTCGCGATGTGGGGAATCTTCACCGCCGTCATGTTTATCGGGACACTGCGACTTCACATCGCCGGCCAAGTGGTATTCGGGTCGCTTACGATTCTCTTCTTTTTGCTTGCCATTGGTGATTTCACCCGCGCCGGCACCGGCTTCAAACACTTCACGGGCTACGAAGGAATCTTTTGTGGCTTCTCGGCGATTTACGCCGGGCTGGCGCAAGTGCTTAACGAATTGTACGGCAAAACTGTCCTGCCGCTCGGGCCGGTGAACAAATAATCGCGCGTTTAGGTAGGGGCGATTGACTCCAATCGCCATCAGGCGGTTCGGTGAACCGCCCCTACCGTTGGATTGGAGAACTTGCCGCCAATCTTAGGTCGTCGGTCTTTCCTTCAACAAACTCGCCGCGAGCTTCAGCGCGGACTCGCTTTTGCCGCCAAGCATGCGCGCAATTTCTTCCTGGCGCCCTTTTCCGCTGACCTCGCGCAATTGCGAATAGGTGCGACTGCGGATGACTTCTTTCGTTACGACGAAATGTGAGGACGCAGTCACGGCGACTTGTGGCAGATGGGTGATGCAAATTACCTGATGATTGCGGCCTAACGTCTGCATCTTCGCTCCGACCGCATGCGCAATCTCGCCACCGACGTTCGTGTCAATCTCATCGAACACGAGCAACGGGATCGCATCATGAGCCGCTAACGCCGATTTGATTGCGAGCATCAACCGGGAAATTTCGCCGCTTGATGCGATGACGCGCAGCGGTTTGAGCGGTTCACCCGGATTTGGCGAGAAAAGTAATTCCACCGAATCGAATCCACTCGGGCGTGGCTCATCGAGCGCGCTGAGTTTCGCTTCGAATTCCGACTGCCGAAACCCCAGATCGCGCAAATTGCGTCGGATGGTTTCGGAGAGTTTCGGCGCGGCTTTCACACGAAGGGTGCGCAGTGCTTTACCCGCCCGGTTCATTTGCGCGCGAACGCTCTCGATTTCTTTTGCGAGACGATCCAGTTCCGCATCGCGTCCTTCGATTTTTCGCATGCGCTCAGTGGCACGCTCGCCAAATGCGATCACTTCGGCGATCGAGCCACCGTATTTGCGCTTCAAAGTTTCAAATAGCGAGATGCGTTGCTCGAGTGCGGCCAGTTGTTGCGGATCGAGATCGAGTTTCTCAGCATAAGCGGAAAGTGCGCGCGCGATCTCGGAAAGCTCGACAACGCTGGCGGCGTGAGCCGAAGAAAATTGCGCAATCGAACTGTCGATTTTTTCCAGTTCGCGTAACAAGCGCTGTGTTTCTGCGAGCTGGGAGAGAACGGAATCGTCTGCTTCGGAAAGTTTGTTCGCGACGGCGCTGGCCAACTCGATTAGCCGTTTGCTGTTACTCGCTAGCTTGTAACGCTTCTCGATTTCTTCTTCTTCGTCTGCAACCAGATTTGCCGATCTGATCTCGTTAATCTGATGACGAAGAAGGTCGAGTTCCTGTTCACGCGCGGTTTCCGCGGTGTTGAGCGCGGTGTGTTCGGCAAGCAGCGTCTGCAATTGACGGTAATGCTTCCGATATTCGTCGAGCTGCTCCTGAGCGCGCGCGAACGAATCGAGTAAGCTCAATTGTGTTTCGGGCGAAAGCAGAGATTGGTGGTCATGCGGCCCGTGAAGATCGACCAGTTCGTCGCCAAGATTCTTCAAGATCGACAATGTCGTGGGCGAACCGTTGATGAACTGCCGAGTGCCAGCGGTGGCCGAGAAACTTCGCTTGATGATGAGATCGTTTTCACAGGGTTCGATCCCGGCTTCTACAAGCAGCGGGTTGAGCTTTTGCAGATCCCTTCCGCTGAAAACTGCCTCTACCGTGCAGAGATCCGTCCCAGTGCGAATCAGCGATTTGTCAGCACGCTCACCCAGCAAAAGTTGCAACGCACCGATGATGATTGATTTGCCTGCCCCTGTCTCTCCCGTGACAGCAATAAAACCGGGCGCCATTTGCCACTCGAGTTCCTCCACGAGCGCGAGATTCTTAATTCGCAATAAGGTGAGTATGGCGGCCATTCGTGGAAAAGTTGCTGGTTGGTGGGTGAGAGTTGAAAGTTCGAGCCGCTGAAGATTTCAAACTCTCAACGGTCAGTTTTCAACTCTGAAAGCTTTGTCTTCGCCGCGATTGCGACGTGCTTCCTGACTGGCATATCGCGCGCCGAGCAACCGCTCGCCGATTCGGCCATCGTCGTTTACAACAAAGCGGTTCCTGAATCCGTCGAGCTTGCAAAATTTTATGCGGAGAAACGCGGAATTGCGCCTGACCATCTGATCGGTCTGGATTGCTCGACCGAAGAGGAAATCACGCGCGAGCAGTACGACGCGACAATTGCCGGCCCATTGCGCGATGTTTTTAGCCAACGCCATTGGTGGGCGGTGAACGAATCGCCTGGCAAACCGCCCGTTGTTACTGCGAGTTCCGTTCATTTTGTCGCAATCATTAAAGGCGTGCCGTTAAAAATTCATTCAGTTGACAGCTATTCCGGCGATCAACGAGGGAACGGTCCCATCAGAAGTCGCAACGAAGCTTCGGTTGATTCCGAGTTAGCGGTGCTTGCTGCGTATTCGCGCCAGATTTCCGGTGTCGCGCTTAATCCATACTTTCGAAGTTTCCGCGCAATTAGCGGCCTTGAGAACCAGACATTGTTGCTGGTGTGCCGGCTCGACGCCCCGAGTGCTGAAATTGTGCGAAAGATGATTACCGATGCTATAGCAACGGAGAAAGACGGACTATGGGGTCGCGCGTATGTCGATGGTGCAAACAAGACTGTCGCTGGTTGGGCTGCTGGTGACGAATGGCTCGCTGAAATTGTAGGACAGCTTCACAAAGTCGGGATTCCAGTCGTGTACGAGAATACGCCGGCTCTTTTTCCCGAGGCGTATCCGATGACCGATTGCGCTCTCTATTATGGTTGGTACGCAGGCAGCGTGACGGGGCCGTTCGCGCGGCCGGATTTTCGGTTTCTGCCGGGAGCGATCGCGGTTCACATCTATTCGTTTAGCGCGAGTACGTTGCGCGATTCGAACACGAACTGGGTTGCATCGCTTGTTTCCAAAGGCGCAGCCGCAAGTCTGGGCAACGCT
>QHPD01000109.1 GCA_003218975.1 Verrucomicrobiota bacterium | reverse complement strand
CCGTTGTAAGATGGCGCACACGCCATTAACGTACCTTAGCAAATCAGGCAGTTTCCATTGCTACCGCGGTCGGTCAGCTAGCCCAGACGCTGCCGCGCGCACTTGCGGGTCCGACATTCGATAGACGCTTCGATCGAGCAGGTAGTGAATGAATCCCGTTGCGAAACCGAGAGCTACGAGCACAGGTACCCAGGAAGAAGTCCGTAATTGCGTCGCAATGGCGCCGAAGATCCGGTCGCCATAGTATGTGCCTGTCTCTCGGTTTGCTTCTACCTCGAACAGAGGTAACAAAACCACCGACAACACCATCAGGAAAAGCATGACCGCCCACGGGCGAACGTTCAGCCTATGCAGAACTCGGCGCACAATGCCGCGCGTTGGAGCGGCCGCCGCACACGATGTTCGCGATGCCAGACCCGTAGCCAGAATCCAGTGCTGCGAGGTCCAGAGCACCAGGAAGAGAAACAAACTCCGAGGACGTAGAGCGAGGCCAACCATAACCGCGATTCCAACAATGTACAACACGCGTGGCAATGACCACCGCCGCGCACGCGCCTCTGCAAACAACATTACTGCTGTCGCGATAAACAGCGCCAGGATTGCGCCGCCGCGGATTCCATCCTGCGCTGACACAATCCGAGTGGCGAAAGACCAGCGATCGATCCAGTGATCCTGATAGGCGACCGCCCCTGCGAGGATATCCGCCACAAAAACAAGCACGCCGCCTACAATCAGCGCGAAAAAACGATCCAGGCGTCTAGTCCGAATGCACCAGCCGCGCTCGGCGCGTGTACGGTAGAGTGAAAGGGCACCGAAATGCTGCGCCGCGAAATGATATGTCACGCAGGCATAATCGATAATCGCCAGTCCAATAAGTCGCTCCTCGCGCGTCCATGGCAGCGCCGAGTCCGCAGGGAGAAATAGAGCAAAGCATCCCGCGGTTACGAGAAGCGGGAGCAATACGAACCGGATCGGCTGTGCTCGAAGAAGCGGTCGGTACGCTTCCGTGCAGTACGCGAGATAGGTGCTGGATAACCGGTGACCAATCCAAAAAAGCGCGGTTAAACCGAAGTAAAGCAGATCGAGTGGACTCGACTCCGGGTTGGAATAGCCATGGGCAAGCCATAGCACGATGGGCGCAAGCCAGAGCGCACTCAGCATCCAGAATCCGTCCCAAAGCGGTCCGCGCACCCAAGGCGACGACGATTTCGAAACCCATGGCGCTGCATCGGCGATTTCAACTGCAGCAGCCGATGAGGAATAGCTAGCCATCAGACGGTTGCTAAGCGCGCCGCCTGGTCAACGGCGCGCTTATGTGTTTGTTATGCAATCCTGTAGCGAACGTCTGTTTGATCCGCCGGGCCGATCGCGGCTTCGCCTGTTTATCTTTTAATGTGCATCTCGACCCCGGCGGCCGCGATTGTCAGGTCCACTCCTCTCGTGTGAGACTCAAACAAGCACGCGCACACCGTTTTGATTTCTCATGGTGACGGCCGAACCCCCGCCGGCAAGTATCACGCCTCGGCCACCCCGACCACTCGCGACATAATGACCGTCGAAATCTTGCAGCCTCTTCAGATTATAGACTTCGCCGGTGGCCGAACCACCCGTAATTCCAACTTTGCCTAACGACAGTCCATTCACGGAGACAGGATAATCTTTCCCCTTGTAGGTGAGTGTCCCTGACCCCCAGCTAAAGCCGATGCCGGCTGCGAACGATCCCCCGCTCAGCTGCAAGGTTGCATCCGGCTTTTCCGTGCCAGCCGCCCACGCGAATCCCGTCATCGTGCCGAGGACAAGCAGTAGAGTTGCGAGTTTCTTAACATTATTCATAGTTGTATCTCGTTCGATTTGTTTCCGTAACAATAAGGTTTCTGTCCGACGGCTTCCATTGGACGAAAGTCCTCTGTGTCGATCGACGGAATTGTTCTATATTTACGGGCAACGGCCAACGGATGGAAAGCAAAAATTTATGAAGTCACAAAACCGTAAAATATTTCATATTGGGATTGCCATCGCAGGTGTCACATTGCTCTCAGCGGGCTCCTCCGCAGCCCTGGCGCAGCAAGCCGAATCGCAGGTCATGACAACCACGGAGGAAGCGCCCAAGCTTCCGAATGGTGAATTGGACTCTCTCGTCGCGCCGATTGCTCTTTATTCGGATCCACTTCTGGCTCAAACGCTCGCCGCTTCCACTTATCCACTTGAAATCATCCAACTGCAGCAGTGGATGGATCGGAACAAGAATTTGAAAGGCAAAGCGCTGGCTGACGCCGTGGCAAAGCAGCCGTGGGACCCAAGCGTACAGGGACTGGTAGAGTTTCCAGACGTGGTGCAGCGTATGGCCGGCAATGTCCAATGGACGACGGACTTGGGAAACGCATTCCTGGCGCAGCAATCTGACGTGATGGACGCAGTCCAGCGCATGCGTGCAAAGGCTCAAGGCACAGGAAACCTAAAGACCAGCGCGCAACAGAAAGTGGAAACTCAGACAGTCGCGGGCGGCAAGCAGGTTATTGTAGTTGAACCAGCCAACCCGGACGTAGTTTACGTCCCGTCGTACGACCCGCAGGTCGTTTATGGTCCGCCCGCGCCCGAGTATCCTTACTACCCTTATACCTATCCGGGCTATGTGCCAGGGACGGCTCTGGCGTGGGGCGCGGGAGTCGCGCTAGGTGCCGCAGCTTGGGGCGCTTGGGGCGGCCACTGGGGCGATTGCGATTGGAACGGTGGCAACGTTAAGATCAACAACAATTATAATTACAATCGCAACAACAATTTCAACCGCAATGTCAGCCGCCAGGGACAAGGTAATTGGCAGCACAATCCGCAACACCGCGGAAATGCTCCGTATGGAAACAGGCAAACAGCCAATAAGTTTGGCGGACGTGGCCCCGGTGGCGCCGGTCGTCCCGGTGGTGCGGGTGGCGTTGGTGGTGTCGGAAGACCCGGCGGTGTCGGCGGTGCGGGCGGCGTCGGTGGTGTCGGAAAGCCCGGCGGAGCCGGCGGCGCGGGAGCGGGAGCTCGTCCAGGTGGAGCCGGAGCTGGAGCGCGACCCGGTGGTGGGGCTGGAGCTGGAGCACGACCCGGTGGTGGCGCTGGAGCAGGTGCTCGAGCAGGTGGTGGCGCTGGAGCTGGAGCACGACCCGGTGGTGGCGCTGGAGCAGGTGCACGGCCAGGTGGTGGGGCTGGTGCCGCTAATCGCCCAGCTGGCGGTAGCGCTAAGAACCAAGTCGGTAACCGCAGCGCATCGTCCCGACCTAGTTCCGCTTCTCGAGGCGGAGGAGGATTTGGCGGCGGTAGCGGAAACTACGCGCGAGCCAGCAGCAGCAGAGGCGGTCATAGCATGGGAGGTGGCGGAATGAGTCGCGGCGGAGGAGGCGGCGGTCGTGGCGGAGGAGGCGGAGGGCGTCGCAGATAAGCAAACCATTGATTTGGAAAAACCAATGAAAACAAAACTAGATATTATGACTTCGCCAAAAATTTCTCTGGTCGCTTCTGCGATCGTTATCTCTTGTTTGTTAAGCCTCGCAGTGCACGCGGCGCCACCGGCCAAAACGGATGCGCCTGCGACATCGCAGCCACAGCAAAAAACATTCGACACACCAAAGCAGGCTGCCGACGCCCTTGTTCAGGTAGCGGCGAATTTCGATGTCGCCGCAGCAAAGGAAATTCTGGGTCCGGACAGCGAGGATATTGTCAGTTCCGAAGATCCCGTAATGGACAAAAACCGCGCGCTGGCATTCGCGGCAAAGGCAAAGGAAAAGAACTCGATTCAAATAGACAAGAAAGATCCAAAACGGGCCATTCTCTTGGTGGGCAACGATGATTTTCCGCTTCCCATTCCGATCGTGAAGCGCAAAGGCAAGTGGTTATTTGATACAAAGGTAGGCCGTGAGGAAATATTAAATCGACGTATCGGTGCCAACGAGCTGAACGCCATTGAGATTTGTCGTGGTTTCGACGAGGCACAACACGAGTATGCCCAGGAAAAGCACGATGATTCGAAGGTCAACCAATACGCGCAACGAATCATCAGCTCGCCGGGAAAACATGACGGGCTGGCGTGGCAGAACGCGGACGGAACGTGGGGCGGTCCTGTTGGAGAAGAAGTCGCCAAAGCGCTAGAGCAAGGCTACACGCAGCAAAGTCAACCTCAGCCATATCATGGCTATTATTTCAAGGTGCTAAAAGGACGAGGACCTGCGGCACCGATGGGAGAGATGGACTTCGTAGTTGGCGGGGCCATGATCGGCGGATTCGCCCTCGCCGCTGCGCCCGCTGAATACCGGGTGACCGGAGTGCAGACGTTCATCGTCGGCCCCGACGGAATCGTCTACGAGAAAGATCTTGGACCAGATACACTAAAACTGTTTCAGAGCATGGACCGGTACAACCCCGACAAAACCTGGAAAGTAACTCAGGATGATGTGGAAGACGACTCACAAGATTAGGGACCCGAACCGGAAGAACAAGAAGTCGCCTAACGATCGGCCAGTGAGCTTAGCTGGGCGGCACTGAGTCGCCCTATTTCTGCAATTCGCACTGCCCCCCAGCTGTCGTCCGAGTTTGGATTAATCGCGCTGGCCGGCTACGTCGTTTCTGAATACACCGCACGATCGTGCTGTTTGCGTTTTGAGTAATGGCAGCGATGAAAGTGTTGCGATTCATCGCCCGGGCACTGGCCTGGATTGCTGGAGTCCTTTGTGCAGCATGGGCATTTGGCGCGCTATTTTTTGATTTCCCCGTTGTAACTCTTCGCGCGCCAGCGGCGATTGTGTTTGTGCTTGTGCTGCTGGTGGTCGTGATATTTGTTCGCGGAAGAGCCGAGCAACGATCGCGCGTGGCAGTCGGATGTTGCACAGACGGCCTGGGCAGAGATTAAAGGCGACGAGGTCACAGTTCACAATGTGCGGAATTGCGAGTACCGCACAGAAACCGATTTCACCCCGCGCTGGGAGTCACGCACTTATCGGCTGTCGCAGATCACGGGAATGGACCTGGCCGTTATGTATTGGGGTTCACCGTGGATGGCACACCCATCGTGAGCTTTCGATTTGCGGACGCGCTCCCGCTCTGCTTCTCCATCGAAACGCGCAAGGCAATTGGGCAAAGTTACTCCGCTCTGCGCGGGCTCTACAGGCAATACACGCTCATTTACATCGTGGCCGATGAGCGCGATTCGATCCGCGTACGCAGCAATTATCGCCATGGCGAAGATGTTTATCTTTACCGGACGATGGCTTCACCCGCACAAGCCCGCGCGCGATTTCTCGAATACGTGAACGCGATCAATACGCTTCGCGATCACCCACAATGGTGCAATGCCATTACCACCAATTGCACCACAAACATACGCACCCAGCGCTCAGTGAACGAGCGCGCGCCATGGGATTGGCGAATGCTCGTTAATGGAAAAGCCGACGAAATGTTGTATCAGCATCACCTGATCGCCACCGCTGGCCAGCCGTTCAGCGAACTCAAGCAGCGCAGCCTGATCAACAAGCGTGCGCGCGCCGCAGACGAGGATCCGGATTTCTCGCGCGTGATTCGCGAAGAACTACCGAAGGGCGACTAGCGGGCGGGTTCCAATTGGACCTTAGTCTTACGCTCAGCACTAAATGATTGGTTCGGCAGTAATCAGGTAGTAAGGGAACGAGGAAATGAAAATAAATCATCGTCAGTTTTTCCTTCTCGCGACACTCGCGACACTGAGTGCTTGCACGCCGTTGGCAAAGGTGGGCGAGACCAAGCCCGGTTTGGGCCCACCGCCGGCAACAATTCCCGAGCTGCGTCGGTCGGAGCAGGCAATCGCCGATGGCCGCCAGTTGGAGCAAAGCGATCCAAGGAGAGCGATCGGCTTTTATCTCAGCGGAGTAGAAACAGCAACAAGGGAACTGCGGAGAGATGCCAAGGATCGCCTCGCCGTGCGTGATTATAACTTCGCCTTATCGCGCGTGTTTGCGGTAATCCGAGACGCTCGTCTCGATCCGTGGACGCATCCGTTGCGCGTGCCCGCACCTGGCGGCGGCGAATACGTGCTCACCCATCATCCACATGCCAACCGGCTTTGGAAACCACAGGAGTTCGACCTGATCCCGGCGGACGAACTCGATGTGCGTGGCAAATTTGTCCTCCCTCGGAATACTCGGCAAGGGGCGGGCGCGTCGCTCGTCGCCGTGCAGGCCGAGCAGTCCCCGGAGACTCGGCAGCGATTCCTCGCGGCACGTATCTATTTTGCCGTTACTGCGGTGGCGCATTTCAGCGAGCGGAGGTGCGAGATCGAATTCATGGATCCGCTGGCCGTCGAGACCACGAACGTTTCCGGTCGCAGGCTACCGTCGGCCGCGGATTTCACCGCACCGCTGGCCTTGGGACTATCTCGCGAGCGGCCTGAGCGGATTGGTTTGCGGGCCATGCTGAACCCGGAGAAATTCGCAGAGAAGGCGCGGCTTACGCGACTCCAGCCTTACGATCCCGGAAAGATTCCTGTCCTCTTTATTCACGGCCTTCAGTCCACGCCAGCCACCTGGGCACCGATGGTCAACGAGCTGTGGGCTGATCCAGTCGTGCGCCGAAATTATCAGCTCTGGGTTTTCAGTTACCCGAGCGGATATCCGGTGCCGTACTCGGCGCTGCTGCTTCGGCGCGAACTCGACGCGCTGAACAAAGTCTTCCCCGGTCACCGCCCAATTGTCCTCGTCGGCCACAGCATGGGTGGAATCATTAGTCGGCTCATGATCACCGACACTAACGGCGACAAAGTTTGGCGGATCTATTTCGGCAAATCGCCTGACCAGACAAATCTCTCTCCGAAAACTAAGGCGCTGCTGACCGAGGGACTGATCTTCAAGCGTCGGCCTGAGGTTGCACGGGTCGTTTTCATCTCCACGCCGCATCGTGGAAGCGTTACCGCTTCAAACTGGGTGGGCCGAATTGCATCGAGCATTATTCGCATCCCGGTGCAATTGGCAACGATCGGCCCTGACGTGTTGCGGGCGGCGGCGACCCAGGAGGATTCAACTGTTATGCGGATGAAACGGATGCCTAACAGCATCGACACGCTTTCGCCCAACAACCGTTTCGTGAAAATCATGAACACGCTGCCGCTGCCAAAAAACGTTCCCTATCATTCGATCATCGGTGATCGCGGACGTGGCGATACACCGAACAGCAGTGACGGCGTCGTCGCCTACTGGAGCTCGCATCTCGACGGGACCAGATCGGAAAAGATTGTGCCGTCGAGTCACGACGCAAATCAGAATCCGCAGGGGATCGCCGAAGTCGCCAGAATTCTTAGAAACACGTCGGAATGTGAAAGATCGCTGCCGTTGGCTGCGAACGCTCGCTTTGCTGCGAGGCGCGCATGGAAATGGGCGAAAACTACTCTGCCATCGGCGGTATCTATCGGCAGTATGAACTCATCTATGTCGTCGCGGACGAGCGCGCCTCAATCCGCGTGCACAAACTACCGTCAAGGTGAAGATGTCTATCTCTACCGCGTCCTGACTTCGCAAGCGCAAGCCCGTGAGCGATTCCTCTAATACGTACACATGCGCTCAACGCCCTGCGCACTCATTCACGCTGGTATAACGCCATCACCACCAACTGCACCACGAGCATCCGCGCCCAGCGTCCCACCAACGAGCGAATGCCTAGGGATTGGCGCATCCTGCTCAATGGCAAGGGTGACGAAGTGTTGTATGAGCGCCACCTCATCGCCACCGGCGGTCTCCCTTTTGCCGAACTTAAGCAGCGCAGCCACATCAACGAACGCGCACGCGCGGCCGACAAAGACCCAGACTTCGCGCGCCTTGTACGTGCAAGGCTTCCAGGGTTTGAACGCGACTAGCTGAGCCACGACTGTCCGTCTATATTCCGCACAAGCGTTTGTTCGTCGGTCGCAAACCGCCGCTACACTTACAGATCGGTAATCACCGCAAAGGGCACAATCGACAGCGGATCGGCGAGGTTCACTTGTCGATCTTGGAGAGGAACGGGGCGACAAGTGAAGAGATCGTGCGCCTGCGCAACCGGAAGCGCTTCGGGTAATTGGATTGCCGTGTCCTTCCACGCCTCACCTATCGGTGGAAAGCCGACCCGCGACGAGAGCCGCGGCACGATCACGAGGATCCATTTGTCTGCCAGCTGCCGGGTGAAACTGACACAGCATTCAGCAAAGGTTCCACTCGCGCGAAGCGGCAAATATTCGCCGTGCTGGAAAAGATCGGCGTGTTCGCGATGAAATCGCAGCACCCGCTGGGTCAGAAACATTTTAATCCGGCCATCCGGCCAAGTCTGTATGAGTTCGTGGGGAGTCGCGGTCGACAATGTTTCGAGCATTTCGCGACGCCGGTTGTAATCGACCCGACGCCGATTGTCGGGATCGACCAGGCTGTAATCCCAAATCTCGTTGCCTTGATAAACGTCTGGTACGCCAGGCGAAGTCAGCTTCAGCAGCGTTTGCGTGAGTGAATTGATCGCTCCCAGACGTGCAATTTCCTGTGCAACCGGAAGGAAAATCGGCAGAAACTTGTTTCGCGGAGACGAATCCAAAATATTCGCGACGAAATCGCGCATCGCTGTGTCCCATTCTTCATTTGGTTGGATCCAGCTCGTATTGATCTTCGCTTCATGAAGCGCCTTGGCCATGTAGCGTTGAATCCGTTCGATGTACTCCGGCGTTGCCGCGGGTTGCGGTTCGCCGTTCGCCTCGATAGGCCACGTCCCGAGCAGAGTTTGGTAGAGCAAATATTCTTCGTTCGCGTCCGGCGCTTCCACGTCGTTGATGGTCCCTTTCCAGCGGTGATTGGCCACACGCCAGCGCTGCAACGAACGTCGCCACAGCTCGGGGATTTCGGAAATAGCAACCATTCGCGCACGCACATCTTCGCTGCGTTTTGTGTCGTGCGTCGAAGTGGCGAGCAACGTCGCTGGCCAATTGCGTTGTCGATCAATATTGCGCTCGTGAAACGCCTCAGCGGTTAATCCAAATTGTTGTGGCTCACCGCCCACTTCATTTAAGGCCGCTAGCCGGTTGTAAATGTAAAACACCGTATCCTCCAGGCCCTTGGCCATGACCGGTCCTGTGGTTTGTTGAAACTTCAAAACGAAATGCGTGTGCGCGGTGCGCCCAGCATCATCGAGATTTGGCGGAAAACGGAAAAGCAACACGTCACGCAGAAAATTGAAAATCGATTCTTCCATCGCTGGGTTGCGGCGCTTGGCCGCGGTGATTGCGCGCTCGACGATTTGTCGATCTTCTTCGCTCACGGGCTGGCCGGGCGTGAGATAAGTTCGATAAACGGGAAAGCAGGCGATGGTTTCGCGCACCGCGCGCGAGAGCGACTCGAGCGTGAAATCGCGATACCAGCGGTTCTGCTCGGACAAACGATCGAGCATGTTGCTCAGAACATCGACATCGTTGGCCAAGGCGAGTTTCATCACCTGCAGTTTCTTTGCATACAACAGATGCCCAAAAGGCATCGAGTGGCCGATGAAACGATGGAAGGTTTTTGTAATCGCCGTTTCGGCCGAGGAATCGACCAGCAATTGCGTCACTTGATTCGCAAAATCGTAGCCAGTCGTTCCATGCATGAGCCAGTCCTTCCGCAACGCTTCAGAGGCGGTGAGAATTTTTTCCGCCAGCATATAAATGGCGCGTCCATCCTGCGGTAATCCGATCCCGAGCGCTTTTGCGCAGCGCTGCTGGAGTTTTTCGAAATACTCCCGGGGCAAGTACAGACCATCCGGATGATCGATGCGAAGGCCTGTCACCGCGCCAGCGCTTACCAAATCGAGAGCCAGCCGGTGAACGGCGTCGAAAACTTTTGGCAACTCGACGCGAATCGCCGCTAAATCATTCACGTCGAAAAAGCGGCGATAATTGATTTCTTCGGCGGCGACACGCCAGAACGCTAGCCGATAAGATTGCGCGTTAAGCAACTCATCCAGTGCGTCGAAGCTGCGGGGGTCGCCCGGCTTTCCGTTGATCTGCGCTAGCGCTTTTTCGATTGCTCGCTGGACTTGTGGCGCTTCCGCGCAACGCCGCTCCAGACGTCGCTTGATGACTTCCTTCTCGCGAATGCGTTCTGCGATCCGCTTCGGATCGGTTTCGGTGCGTTTCGGCAAATATTCGAGAGCGGTCAGGATACTTTGTAATTCCGCGTAAAAGTCTTCCTCCTTGTGCTCGGCGAGGTTTTCCAACGCGATTTGCAAAACGTAACGGTAAGTTCCCGGCGCGATCGGCAGTCTCCGCTCGCCGTAAAGCAAATAAAATGTTCCCTCCTCAAAACGCAGCTGCAGCTCGCCGCGCTCAAGAACGCGCCCATATTGGTCGCTCAGAATTGGCAGAAGAACCTTGTCGCGCAGATCAAACTTCAGCGGATGCCAGTCGATGTCGAAATAGGGGGCGTATCTGGAGCTGGGCCCGTTTTCGAGCACATCCATCCACCACGCATTCAGCGACTCGGCGATTCCGACGTGGTTCGGGACAAAGTCGAGCACCTGCCCCATCGAGTGCGCATGCAATTCTTCGATCCAGGAGTCATAATCGGCGCGCGAACCGATTGCCGCGTTTAGTTTATTGTGGTCGGTAATGTCGTAGCCGTGCAAACTCTCCGCGCTCGCCTGGGAATAGGGCGACGCATAAACATCGGTCACGCCGAGCGCGTGTAGATACGGCATGATTTCGCGCGCCTGGAGAAAAGTGAACCAGCGATTGAACTGCAATCGGTAGGTGCAACCGGGAATGCGAGGGCGCTGCTCTTTGGTCATCTCATGCCGTGTGGAGTGGAGACTTCATCTCAAATGACGAAATCCGAATGACGAATGCCGAAACAAATCCGAATGACGAAATCCGAACACTTGGCCGCTTACCGCGACACCTTCCCATTTGAGCTTCATCATTCGACATTCGTGCTTCGTCATTTTGCAGTTACATTTTCTCCGGCACTTTGATGCCTAACAAATCCAAGCCGCGATAAAGAACCCGACCAGTAAGAACGCACAAGGCGAGGCGGGAACTGCGGGCTGGTTCATCTGATTTCAAGACCGGGCAGGCTTCATAAAATGTGTGAAAGCTGTTGGCCAGCTCGAACAGATAATTTGCCAGAATATTTGGGCGAAAGTCGTTCAACACCTGCGGAACGATCTCCGCGAACTGACACAGGCGTTTGGCGAGATTGATTTCGGCCGAATCGTTTAGCGTGAGTTCTGTAGCCACGGGCCTGTGGCCCGTCTCCTCCTTAACGCCCCACAGGGGCGTGGCTACAGCGGATTCGCCCGCCTTACGGAAAATCGAGCGAACGCGCACGTAGGCGTTCTGTAAATAGGGCGCTGTGTTCCCGTGCAGAGAGAGCATTTTCTCCCATGAAA
The DNA here is from genome assembly GCA_003218975.1 of Verrucomicrobiota bacterium. GTDB lineage: Bacteria > Verrucomicrobiota > Verrucomicrobiia > Chthoniobacterales > UBA10450 > Udaeobacter. The sequence continues at coordinate 49,076 of QHPD01000109.1, read as the reverse complement.
AAACGTAATCAGTCATCCGGTACTGCGACAGATCAGCATATTTGACGGCGCCAATCCCGATCTTTTCCGCGATATCGATCTTGTCGTCCTCGCTCAGGTGCGGATTTTTTTCTTCGATGATTTTTCGTGCGCGCTTGCACGCTTCATCGAGAAGGTCGCGCAACGGCACATTTTCGCCGGAGCGCGTCTTCATCAGTTTGCGATCCTCGCCGAGGATGCTGCCAAAGGTGATATGACGCAGATCAGCCGCGTAACCTTCGCGCCGCGCGATCTCGAAAATTTGTTTGAAATGCAAAATCTGCGGCGCGCCGACCACGTACCAAATCGCATCGGCTTTCAAATCGTTGACGCGATAATCGACTGTGGCGAGGTCCGTCGTTGCGTAATTAAATCCGCCATCCCGCTTGCGAATGATGAGCGGTTTATCGGCCAGCTCAGGATTATCGCGGAAGAAAACGACTACCGCGCCTTCGCTGATCTCAGCTATACCGGATTTGAGCAGGCGTTCGACCACGCCGGGCAGCCGAGCGTGGTAAAAACTTTCGCCGCATTGGAGGTCGTAATGGACGTCGAGCAATTTGTAAACGTGCTCGAAATCCTGCATCGAAAACGCGACGCACTCGTTCCAGATGTCGGTGTTTTCCTTGTCGCCGGCTTGCAACTTCACCAACTCCTGGCGACAGGCTTCGCGGACTTGCGGATTGCTGTTCGCTCTTTCGTTTGTCTCCTTGTAAACGCGCACGATCTCGGCCAGCGGATTGCGCTGAAGCGCTTGCTGATCCAGCAGATTTTTCCACCCGTAAATGACCATCCCAAACTGTGTCCCCCAGTCGCCAATGTGATTGTCGCGGACGACTTCGTGCCCAAGAAACGCCGCGATGCGCGCCAGCGCGTCGCCGACCACGGTGCTGCGGATATGACCGACATGCATCGGCTTGGCCACGTTAGGCGATCCGAAATCAATCACGATTCGCCGAGTCGATCTTTCCTCTGCAACGCCCAGCCGTTCATCTCTCAGGACTTCGACCGTCTTTTCCGCCATCGCGCCAGTACGCAATGTGAAATTGATAAAACCCACGCCGGCGACCACCGGCGGTTCGCAAAGATCACCAACATCGAGGCGCGCGACGATTTTCTCCGCGAGATCTCGCGGATTTTCGTCCCGTTGCTTTGCCAGCACGAGAGCAGCATTGGTCTGATAATCGCCGAAGCGCGGATCAGTCGCCTGCGCTAGTTCGCCAGCGTCTGGCAAACCGGCGTTTGCTAAAGCATCCGAAAGCTTCTTTGCGAGAAGTGACTGGAAGGTTTCCATTAGGAGACTCGGAACTGTAGCTGCGCTCTGTGAGCGCCGCATCGACATTCCCTCGGCGGCCATAGACCGCCGCTGCAGCTACGAGCGATCGCGAAAGATCGACAAGATTTCGTCGGCAGATTTCGCGCTGGCCAGGCTCTCGCGCACGGACCGGTCGTTCAGAAACTTTGCGATCGAAGCCAGCGTGCGCAGGTGCGTTTGAAATTGATTTTTCGGGACAATAAAAAGAACAACGAACTTTACCGGCGCGTTATCCAACGCGTCGAACTCGATTCCACTTGTCGATCTCCCAAACGCGGCCACCACTTCGTCGAGCCGGTCAGAGGAGCAATGTGGAATGGCAATGCCGAACCCAATCCCAGTGCTCATGGTTTCCTCGCGCTGCTTGAGTGCCGCAAGAACGGGATCGCGATCCGGCTCTTTAATTTTGCCCAGCTGAACAAGCAGATCGATTAGTTCGACGATGGCAGGCCAACGCTCGGTCGCGTTCATCTCCGGGATGATTTGCTCGGCAGAAAGTAAGTTGGCCAAGGACATGCGAATTCCCGAGGACGGGAGGGGAACCTTAGCGGGAGCCTTTAGGTTGACAAGCGCGTTTTGGCATAGGTCACATTCGGCCAGTCGTCACATTCTGTCTCGCGCTTTGTAATTCAATCGCCGCGAGAGCAGCCAGCGCACGCCGAACATATCGATGGTGGCGCGCAACGCGCGATTAGCCAAACCGTATTTGCTATGACCAAACCGACGGGGCCGATGATTGACTGGAATTTCAACGAGCGTGTAGCCTGCGCCTTTGATCAGCGCGGGGATGAATCGATGCATTCCCTTGAACGGAACGAGCGCGCCGACACATTCGCACCGCATCGCTTTTAGTGTGCAACCTGTGTCGCGCACTCCGTCTTTCGCGTACCGGCTGCGAACGGCGTTGGCGATCCAACTAGTCAGTCGCTTTACCAGCGTGTCTTTGCGCTGGGCGCGATAACCACAGACAAGATCGGCCCCGCACGCGACCTCGCCGAGAAGCCTCGGGATATCGGCCGGATCATTTTGCAGATCGCCATCGATAAGAACCACGGTCACGCCACAGGCGGCCTTGAGCCCGGCATAAATGGCCGCGCTTTGTCCCGCATTCTTTTCAAACTGGATCAATCGAACGTTCGGAGCGGCTTCGATTCGCTCCGCCGTGCGATCCGTTGATCCGTCGTCCACAAAAACGATCTCATGATCGAGTCCGCCCAGAGCTTGGCGCAGTTCCGATTGCAAGATCGAAATATTCGCTTCCTCGTTAAAAAGCGGCACTACCACGGAAACTGCGGGTGCGTGGGACGGGTCGCTCATAACGGAAGTGTCCGATAGTTTCGGCAAAGAAACACTTTCCACGAGCGCAACAACTTGCCGTAACGCCGCACTTCGATGGTTCCCACCGGCTCGGCCGATTGAAAGGCGACTCGAATATTGTGAGGCACATGTTCGTTTTCTCCTTCTCGAATGAACAGCGCGTCGCGTCCAACGAAGGGATTGATGCCGTTCTCCTCCGTGTAAACTTCGCCGTCAGGGCGCGGCATACCCGGCTTTATTTCGACAAATTCATCGTAACGCGGCCAAAATGAGAACTGATTCTCCAGGTCCTGCGATTCGGTGATATAAACGGGCGGATGCCCAGGGCCCTCCGTTCGTTTGTCGCGCAAATAAAAGGAGATTTCCGACGCGCGATCGCGCGCGTCGGCAATGAGGAAAAGTTTCTCGCCCAGTTTCGCTTCCAGATCGCCCCGGATTTCTTCAACTGCGCTGGTAGCACTTTTCCATCCCCGCATTCGATTGCTCGGATCCTTCCGCCACAATTCGTAGCCCGCTGAGTGCAGCAAGTCAGTGTCTAACGCGATGATGCTCATGACTAATCCAATCAGCAACGCCGCGCCCGCGCAGAGGCGCAGGATGAGGCTCGCTTCGAGCCGCTCCCACCAGAAATAAATTGCCAGCAAACCGAAGCCAAAGAAGGCGAGTCCGTCCCAGTTAGGCGCGGCGCTTTTGTTAATCGACAACAGCAAATAAAAAACGAATACTGGCAACCCAAACCACATCAGAAACAGGACCTTGAATTGCTGGTTCACCCGTCGCCAGCTTCCAATCACGCCCAAGGCGAGTGCAAGAAACAGGAATGGCGAATAGGCCAGGAAATGCTCGCCGAGAAACTTGATCACCTCACCGGGATGGAAGCCAAAACCGTGCTCAACGCCGCCGCGTGACTGCAGATGCGCGAGCGTGATCCAGGCGTGCTGCGCGTTCCAGATGATCGGCGGGACACTGCACAAAGCGAACACGCCAAGCAGCAAATATAAGCCGGGACGCGCAAATTCCTGCCGGAGCCGGGGAGCTAGGGCGAGCACGAGCAAAATTGAAATAAGCTCAAATGCGTTCGTGTATTTGCAGAGAAACCCAAGTCCAATTAGCAATCCAGTGAGCGGCCAATGCCAGGAGAAACGCGGACTCTTCTCCACCGCCAGCCAGAATGTGAACATCGCCGCCAGCCAGAAAAAAACCGACAGCGAATCAATCGTCATAACGAACGCGCCGATGTTAAAAATCGGCGTGACATTTAAGGCGACCATTGCCCACCAGCCGGCGGTTGCACTGAACAAGCGTCGCGCAAAATAAAACAGAAGCAGGCTCGTGCCGGCCGCCAGGACTGGACTGAAAAAGCGCACCCCGAACTCATTCGCCCCAAAAATGGCGGTGCTGGCGCGCATGGCAAAGGCAATGCCCGGCCCCTTGCTGAAGTACGCCGGCGCCAGGTGCTCCGACCACATCCAGTAATGCGCTTCGTCAAATTCGAGATCGGTCGTCGCTAACATCGACAATCGAATCGCCGTCAGCGCAATGATGAAAAGCCAGACCGCGCGCGTGGTGCTCATATGGATCGTTGCGGCGCGCCCGGCCGTCGCGCCCTACCGCGAAAATCACCAATCAAACCCGGATGCTGCGCAAGCAGCCACGGCATCCATTTTCGCGTCACTGTTCTCCAGATCAGCTCGAACAATCCCAACAAGAGCAGCGCTTCGCCAATGGCCAGAAATAGCGTCCCGACGACGTCGCTGGGCCAATGTGCCCCAAGATAGATTCGCGAGTAGCCGACCGCTGCGGTAACGATCCAGTAGAGCCAGCCGCGCCGCCGGTAAAAAAGTGTGCAGTACGTGGCAATGATCGTGTTGGTTACAACGTGCCCGGACGGAAACGAAGGCCCCGAACGGTTACGGTCCGATTGATCAGAAAAACGGATGCCCGGTCTCTTGAAAAGCGTCAGAAACTCGGGACGCGTCCTTTGCAGTTGCACCATCCGGACGCTTTCTACCTGCTTGGGCCGATGACGATCAAATGCAGTCTTCAATATTCCTGTAAACAGCTCCGCCACCGTGAGGGCCAGAAGCAAGCAGATAACGAACGCGCGTCCCTTGAATCCGCCAAAAAAAAGCGCGCCGAGCGCGACAGCAATGAACAATGGCTTCCAAATTGCGCCATTGCTGAGCGCGGCCATCAGCAAGTCGAACACCGGATTCGTCCAGCGTTCGTTAATGAGATGAAAGAGACTTTGGTCCAACTTGTAAGCTTTAAGTGTTGTTCGCGAACTTCATCGGTTTGAAGGTTAACACTTAAAACCAAAACTGAGTCATGCGAAAAATTGCCGCGGTTCTCTTCGTGTTTTCGTTCTCGAGCTTCGCTCAGCCCGCGCCTTCTGCGAAAGACATTCTCGCTTCGGTTCGGATGATGGAGGCCCGGCAGCAAATCGATCTACAGGGACAGCTTCGGCAAAACGATGTGGTTGCCCCATTTCGCCTCACGCAAAACGGACCACTCATTCGGTATTCATTCTCTAATCCAGACGAAGTGCTGCAATTGCGATTGGGCGAAAACAGTTCGCGACTTGATCTGGTCACAGATAGTGGAGCCGAAAAGTTTGCTGCTTCGAAGCTTCACCAAACGATCCGGGGCACGATTCTGACCTACGAGGATCTGGCATTTAAATTTCTCTACTGGCCGAGCGCGCGTGTTTTGGGCGAGGAAAATGTCCGCACCCGCGCCTGCTGGAAACTGCAATTGCGCGCGCCTTCGCGCGAGTCGCAATATTCGAATGTGCTGTTGTGGGTCGATAAGATCAGTGGCGCATTGATGCGGATGGAAGGCTTCGACTGGAACGCACAACTCGCCAAACGCTTCGAAGTCGTCTCCGCGCAAAAAATCGAAAACCGCTGGTTCCTGAAACAAATGCGCATCGAAGAACTCCAGCCTGGCACCAATCATGCCCAGGCCCGGGCATATCTGGAGATTAAGCGCTAAGGACGTCGCGCTGCGGAATCCGATTGGCGCTACGGGCTGACCGTAAGGCTGTCGCAGCCTACCTCTCGCGCGAGCCCTTGACGATTTGTGCGAAGCTGCGGGGGTCAAGGCTGGCGCCGCCGACGAGCGCGCCATCGATATCGGGCTGGCTCATGAGCTCGTGCGCGTTCTCCGGTTTCACGCTGCCGCCATATTGAATGCGGACGCGCTCTGCCGTCGCGTCACTGGCCATTTCACGCAGGATGTGCCGAATGAACGCGTGCGCTTCCTGCGCTTGCTCGGGCGTGGCGTTGCGACCAGTGCCAATCGCCCATACAGGTTCGTAGGCAATCACCGTTTCCTGAAGTTCCTTTTCGCTCAATTCCTTGAGGCTGCCGCGCAGTTGGATCGCCAATATTTTTTCGACGTTGCCTTTGTCGCGCTGTTCGAGCGTTTCGCCAATGCAAACGATGGGGCGCAACGTTGCTTCGTGCGCGGCGCGCACTTTGAGGTTCACGATTTCGTCCGTCTCACCGAACAGGGTGCGGCGCTCGCTATGCCCAAGCACGACGTAATGGACAAATAAATCGCGTAGCAGCGCGGCGCTGATCTCGCCCGTGAGAGCGCCGCTCCGCTCCCAATGCATGTTTTGCGCGCCGACCTTGATGTTTTGCGATTTACCGAGGGCTTCCATCACCTTGGCAATTGCGGTGAAGGGCGGCACGATCACAACTTCGACATCAGTAATGTCGCCCAGATCGAGTAGCAACGACTCAACAAACCGCGCCGACTCGGCCTGCGTCATGTTCATCTTCCAATTGGCGGCGACGATTTTCCTGCGCATGGGTCGAAGTGAATGATGGATTATTGAAGTGTTGCAGACGAAATCAACCCATTACTCTGCCGCACCAAACAATCGTTGAAGGCATGGCTGGCAGGCTTAATAGTTCGCCTTTCGATTCGTTGCGGATCTCTTGATGCGCGCGGCTTGTGGTTCTTCGCTAAAGCTTGATTGCTCTGTTTTCGAAACCGCCGAATATTGAAAATGGTGTATCCCAAACTCATCACAGCAGCCACGCTGAGTGTGCTGATCATGGCTGGTTGCAACAAAAATCGCGGTTCAACGCCCCGTCTTTCCAATACCGTCCGCGTCGGCTACGTCGGCATCACGTGCGAAGCGCCGATTTTCAGCGCGGTTGAGAACGGATTTTTCAAAGAGGAAGGGCTCGACGTTAAGCTGGTGAAATGCGAATGGGCGAATTACAAGGACGTGCTCGCGCTCGGCGGGTTCGACATAACGCACCACCTGGTAATGTATTTTCTCAAGCCGATCGAGCAGGGCCTCGATGTCAAATTTACCGGCGGAATTCATCGCGGCTGTCTGCGCGTGCAGGCGCCGGTCAACGGAAAGATCAACACCGTTGGCGATCTTCGTGGCAAACGCATCGGTGTTCCCGGAATGGGCACGCCGCCGTTCATTTTCGCCAATCGCGTGCTTGGCGCGCACGGAATTGATCCCGCAAAGGAAATTACATGGCGCGTTTTTCCCGCAGGCGAACTTGGACTTGCGCTGGACAAGGGAGAGGTGGACGCGGTGGCGGATTCGGAACCGATCGGCAGTCTGTTAGTTGCGCAGGGCAAAGTGAAGAACGTTGCCGATCAAGCGCAAGATGCGCCGTACAAGGATGAGTATTGCTGCGCTGTGATCGTGAATGGAAAATTTCTCGCGGCGAATCCGAAAGCGGCGGCGGCGGCGACGCGCGCGTTGCTCAAAGGCGCGAAGTGGGTCGAAGCAAATCCGGCGGCGGCAGCGCGGCTGTCAGTTGAGAAAAAATATCTCGCGTCGAATCCCGAGTTGAACACGGTGGCGATCTCACATTTGCGTTATGTCCCCAGCGTTTCGGGAGCAGAAGCGGCGGTGAATTCGGCAGCGGCGGAGATGAAGGTGGCGGGAATGTTGAGCCCGTCGACGAACGTGGCGGAATTGGGCAAGCGCGCCTTCGCGCATCTCGACGGCGTGACGGACGAATGGCTACAGAATTTGCAAGTTGAAAAAGTCGCTGGGGGCCAGGTCCCGCCGAACCAGGACATCCGCGTGTACGCGGAATTGATTTTGCAGGACAAGGAAGAGTCCTGCTGCAAAGCGAAGAAAGCCATCGCAACGACGAAGTGATTGAAGGCGCCTAACAACGCTGCATCCGAAAATTTTTGGAACACGGCATTGCTGGCGGTGCCGTTGGCCGGCGCGATCGCCTTTGCCGCGCACCTCGCCGTTTACAAAAACGAAACGCCGATGGAAGCGCGCACCTACACGAATTTCCTCGCGACGTTTTTGATAGTGTCGATCTTAATTGCTGTAGGCCAGCATCGCTGGCGCCGGCTGCGCGTGGCGGTGTGGCGAATGCGGCCGTTGTTCACGGCGGCGGTGTTGCTTCTTTGCGCGTGGGAACTCATCACTGCGGGCTGGCATTGGTTGCCGCTGCCGTATTTCCCGAGCCCAGCCGCGGTCTTGCAAAGCATGATCAGCGATCGCGCGCTGTTATTCGACAGCACCTGGCATTCGTTAGTCTTGCTGCTCGCCGGTTATGTCCTCGGCGCGCTCGCAGCCTTTGTGAGCGGCGTTTGCATTGGCTGGTCGAACTCGGCGCGCTACTGGGGAATGCCGTTGCTTAAAGTGATTGGTCCCGTGCCGGCGACGGCGTGGATTCCGCTCGCCATGGTGGTATCGCCGTCGGCGACAATTTCCGCCGCCGCGCTCATTGCGCTCGCGGTTTGGTTCCCGGTCACGATGCTCACCTCGTCCGGCATTTCGAACACGCGCGCTTCCTATCTCGATGTTGCGCGCACGCTGGGTGCCAATCAGCGTTACCTCATTTTTCGCGTCGCCATTCCGGCGGCGTTACCGAGCATATTTGTCGGTCTGTTCATGGGCCTCGGCGCATCGTTTCTGACTCTCGTGGTCGCCGAAAGTGTAGGCGTAAAATCTGGGCTGGGTTGGTATGTGAGCTGGGCGCAAGGCTGGGCCGAGTACGGAAAAGTTTTTGCCGCGCTAATCATCATGGCGGCCTTCTTCTCCACCATCATGACTTTGCTCTTCAAATTGCGCGATCGAGTCCTCGTTTGGCAGAAGGGAATGATCAAGTGGTAACGACCAATATCGCGGTCGGGTCAGCGCTTCGCGTTCACGAAGTCCACAAAAGTTTTGCGGTCCCGGACGCGCCGGGCACAACCCGCCTTGCCCTCGACGGCATTTCGTTTTCCATCGCCGCCGGCGAACTCGTGTCGTTAGTCGGGCCGAGCGGTTGCGGAAAATCGACATTGCTTCGACTCATTGCCGGTCTCGATTTTCCTGATGCCGGCGAGCTGCTTGTGGGCGAGGAAAAAATTCTTGGACCGAGCGCAGCGCGCGGTCTCGTTTTTCAAGATCCGAATCTTTTTCCATGGCTCACCGTGCGACGGAATATCGAAGCAGGCCTGGTTGCGCGGGGTGTACTCGAGGCGCAGCGTCATGAGGTTTCCGATTTCATGCGACTGGTCGGACTCGAAGCGTTCGCCAATTCATATCCGCATCACCTTTCCGGTGGCATGTCGCAGCGCGTCGCCCTCGCCCGCGCGCTCATCAATCATCCCAAAGTGCTTCTGCTCGATGAACCACTCGGCGCGCTCGACGCGTTCACTCGCATGCGCATGCAGGACGAAGTACTGCGCCTGTGGGAAAATCGCCGCACCACCATGCTTCTCGTCACGCATGACATAGACGAGGCAATTTACATGAGCGATCGCATCCTTGTCATGACCCCGGCGCCCGGACGCGTCGATCGCAAGATCGACATCGACCTCCTCCGTCCACGCGATCGCACCAGCGAACCATTCCTCCGCCTGCGCAGCCAGATTCTCGAACATCTCCATTTTGCGGGCACAGCCGCCGACGTTTCAGCCTAACGAACCCGTCTGGCTCTGTTCGAGATCGCCCGTGCTTTTTCGGCGTATCCATCCATCATTTGCATGGACGACCCGTTCGGCGCGCTCGATTTTTTGACGCAATTAAAAATGCGCAGTGATCCGGTGCGGATCTGGCAAAGCGAAAAGAAAACTATTCTTTTTGTCACCCACGACATCGAAGAAGCCATCCAGCTTGCCTATCGCGTGCTGGTGGTGAGCAATCGTCCTGCGACGATTCAGAAAATCGTCGATGTCGATCTCCCTCGCCCGCGCGATCTCGATTCGCCCGGTTACCTGGTAAAACGCGACCGTATTTTCCGGGTGATGGGCATGACCCTGCGCGTAGGTGAAAACGGCGGTGTAAGTCGAAAATTGTCGATCGAAAATCGAAAATGGGGAGAGCTGGCAGTCGGAGTCGAAGAGTCTGGATTGGTGGCCACCACGTGTTGAGTAGGATAATCGGGGTGCTGCACGTTGGAGCCATAGGCCGTCGCATCGACCGTCCTTTAAGCAATCGGACGGACGACTCCCCAACGCGCCAAGCGGTAACGAAAGGCGGTGGCGAGACAACCTAATCCGTAGCGGACGCTTCTTCGGAAGTTGATCGACGAGGATTCGGGCAAATACCGCGCTGGGCAGGTCACTTCCCCAATCGAGCAGCCCAACGAGATCACTTGGGCAAGAACCTGGTTGTCGAAAACAAAGTCATCTGAATTTGCCTCGAGCGGTAGCCGTTCCAGCAGTCGGCGCGAGAAGGCACGGTAGCCGGTGTGGTACTCCGACAGCTTCGCGCCAAGGAGAAGATTCTCGACAAAGGTAAGAAAACGGTTCGAGATATATTTCCACCAAGGCATGCCGCCGCGAAGTGCGCCGCCACCAAGAATGCGGGAAGCAAGGACACACGGATAGACGCCGCTCGCCACCAGCGCCGCCATCGCTGGAATGAGTCGTGGCGTGTACTGGTAATCCGGATGAATCATGATGATGATGTCTCCCCCGGCGGCAAGCGCGTGGCGATAGCATGTCTTCTGGTTCGCGCCATAGCCGCGATTCATGGGATGAACCTCCACTTCCACTCGGTCAAGGGTGCGCGCCACCGCGACGGTCTCATCTTGGCTGGCGTCGTCCACAACGATAACAAGATCGACAATACCTTGCGCCATCACCTCCTCATAAGTCTGTCGCAACGTGCGCGCCGCATTGTAAGCGGGCATCACTACGACAATCTTCTGGCCGTTTAGCATCGTTGTAGTCGAATATGCGTTCGAGCGCCACCTTGCAACGTCGATGATCATTTTTCACAATCCGCGTTGCCCGGGCATCCGGAACGGTCGACACGAATTGCACGTTCTACAGCGTTCCTGAAAGATCGAGATCCTCTCTGGGAATAGCGCAATCCAGTTGCCATTGTGGAACAGCATGGAGATCGCGGCGGTGCCGCCGTTTTTACAGCCAAAAATTCGCCGACCGAACAAACCCTTTTTTTCAGGTCGGTCTCGGCTCGCCGACGAAGTTGTTTACGGGGGTCGGACTTAGGCTCACTCCTGATCACCGCATGCGCTGATTATCCATTTTTTGTGGTGCGATTATTTATCGCCACGAAAAGGCGATCCATTTTCATACAGAGCAATCCTTGCACGGATGGAATCCGCGAAATCATCTTCCCCAGCGGCTTTTGCGATGGAAAACGCCTCTTTGCCGATCTTTATAGCGTCCTGAAATCGTCCCGCATTCGCATAAGCAGCGGCGAGCGTATCGAGCACTCCGCTTTGCTTGCAGCCTGAGATCCGGCAGGCTTGCTCCGCCAGGCGCACAGCCTCAGTAGCATGTTGACTTCCCGCCTCGCTGCTGGCGGTGGCGTAAATCCATGCGAGACTCACGATTGCTGGCAGATGGTCGGCCTTCGTCTGCAATGCGGCAACGTAGTGAGCCGCTGCATCTTTTGTCCTGCCCGTTTCCAGCAGGAGCGAAGCGATATTACAATGAGCCTCCACAAACACGGGATCAAGACGCAGCGCTTCCGAATAGTGCGCCATCGCTTCGTCATAGGCGTGCTGTTTCACCAAGAGATTGGCCAGATTAAAGTGAGTGGTTGCCGCGCCCGGAGCCAGTTGCAGAGCCATTTGAAACTCCTGTATCGCCTCGCCAGTCCTTCCTGCTCTTCCGAGCATAATTGCGTAATTCCTTGCTGACCTCAATCGCGCATTGCACCGGAGCTTCTGGACTGTTGAAGAAGACGAGCGCCATTCCATCGCCAGTGGGAACCCGAATCAGTTTCCCTGCCGCTTCTGCAACGTGAACCTGCTCGGTATTTGTGACGATTTGGGTGAGTTGTTCTTGGAGTTCGCGCTGTTCGTCGAGGAGCAATTTCGAGTAACCGACCACGTCCATGAAAAGAACGTGGCCAATCTCCAATTGAAGCTCGGACTGAGAATCAGTGGGCATATCTCGATATCGCCAGGAAATTATCCATCCTACATGCTGAGTTTATCAGCGAACTTTCGCTGGTTCCGGCAAATTACTATAGGAAAAGAAAACACCGCGAGCCTAAACTCGCGAACCCGCAGCACGCTTTCGAGGTTTACCCTTTCCGGGAATCGTATTTCCGGCCGACCCGACTAACCCTCGCGCACGCGCGCACGCGCGAGGACTCACTTGCCATTCACGGTCGTTTTCTATGGCCTGAGAATTTTTTGCCGCAAAACGGCGCAATTCCGCGCTACGCGCGGCAAACGTCGCATTGTCGAAACACCTAGCGTCCGCAAGGGTGCGCAAGCCGCTGAAAACGCAGGCAAAACTCTTTCTTGAATTACAAATCAGCTGCTCTACCAGCTGAGCTATGCCGGCAAAAATGCATGGCGTACGCTTAGCGCACGCGGTCGCCGCAAGCAAGCTGCGAACGCATTGAGGGCAACGCGTTCCACTGAAGTCGGACGTCACCACGCTTCGGTGTCGGCTCGTTGCTCGATTTGATCAAGAGTGGGATCGGCGCTCCGAATCCATTCGCGCGCTTGATTGATTTCAGCCGGATTCACAGGAATGGCGCGTGGGATCTCTTGCGCCCTTGCGACCAGCCCCCCCTCATACTTCACGGGTTTCGCGCGTTTGATTGGGAATTTCCAATGGTGTCCGAACTTGTAGAGCGTGTAATACATCGTCTTGGCTTCAACGGCGCTCACGCCGCCGCAGCGCATCGCGTTGTAAAACATGCGGTCGCAATCTTGCCACGGGCGATTGCGCTGCCCGTAAGCGACATCGTGCAAGACCGAGGCGTTCCGATATTTTCCTTCGAAAGGCCCGCCCATGATCGACCAGAGGTAGCGTGGGATGGAAGCGCCATCGACAACCGATCCTGCTGGCGCGATCCAGACGACGCCCTCCGGATCAGTGTACCGCAATTCGCTTTCCAGCGTCATGGTTCGTCCATCCGGATTCCATCGCGTCACCGGTTCACCGCTGTAGTAACCCCATTTGGAGTGTTGCTCCGTGCCGGCGAGCCAACCTATTTTCTTGTTTGACGCGCACGCCGTTAGAACCGCTCCGGTGCTAACAAGCACAAATAACTGAATACCTTTCCAGTTTCTCATGTGGGAGCGAAACGCTTCAACGTCTTGCCTTGCATTTCAATGGTGAAGTGTTGCCGGAATAGCTGGCGACGCTTCACGCTTCTGTTTCGCCGCGGGCTTTGGCCCTGATAGAGTGATTAAGTTTTTACGGTGGTGGCGCTGCTGCGCGATCGGCCAACCCACGTGCTCCAGCCGTAGAACCCCAGCGGTTCCAACGCGCCCGCGGCAACCAGCGCGTCCACGTCCGCGCGGCTCGGTGCGCTCTTTGCGTTTGAATCGGCTCGGCAGTAATCGTCGATGACCATCCAACAGCCCTCAGCAAATTTATCGCGATAACACTCGATGTCGCGCCGTTTCCCGGCATCGGCGTCGAGGATCAGCAGACCGATTTTATCCGAGCCGAGTGCTCGATGAACTGCGGCGATCGTTGCCCGCTCAAACGAGCGACCCTTGACCAGGGTGACCATTTCCGAGACGCGGTGCCGGGAAAGATTGCGTTCCAAGTCGCGGAATATGTTGCGCGTGCCGAGCCGCTTGTGTTTCACGCTGCCCCCAGGTTCGATTGCGATGAGCTTCTTTTGCCCGCGCGAATCGCGCACGCCGGATGCCGCAGCGATGGTGGCCCCGCCAACAAACGCGCCGATCTCGAGAACCGATCCGGAACAAATTTTCGCAAAATGATAGATCAGGATCAGCACGTCCAGATGCAGCATGGAATATTTGTCGCGGATTTTGAGGAGCGTCGAATGAATCGGCTGCTGCCGGTAATCCATCAGCGTTCGCATCAAATTCAGGCAGTCCTTGTAGCTATGCGGCTGCAGCGTGTCGGCGTAAGTCGTTTCTTTTACAATCGCGTCACGCCGCGCGGGACAATGTTGGCCCATCACGATCAAGTCTCGTTCCACGGCTTCGAGTTGCGCAACGCCCGGCAGATGTCCCCAGCGTTGAAAGCCGAGTTGCTCGAACAATTTCAAACTCGGTTCGTTGTGCCCAAAGATCAGACCGACGAGTGCGTTGATCCCGAGCGATGGCGCACGGGCGATTGCTTCCCGCACCAGACGCCGGGCCACGCCGCGGCGCCGCAATTTTTCATCGACGTAAACGCTGATCTCGGCCGTACCGCGATACGCACAACGCGGCAGGAACCGTTTGAAACTGAGCCAACCAGCCACGCGCCCCTCAATTTCCGCGACCCAGAACGGATAACCATCCGTTGAATGGTCGCTCAACCAATGGTGTCCTTCCTCGATGTTGACCCGCTCGAGTTGCGCCGTGGCAATTCGCGTTGCGATCGCGGCGTTATAAATTGCGATGATTGCCGGGAGGTCCGCCTCGACCGCGTCGCGAATGGTCAGATCTGTAGCGGCGGTCTGCGGCCGACAATCCTCTGATATTGCGGCAGTCATAGACAGCCGCTACAGAACGGGCGCGGTTTGAAAAAACGCATTCTCGAAACTTGGCTGAAACGCGCCTGGTTTTGTTTCACCGATTCGAAATCGGGGACTGAGTTCGGATTGGGCGGCGATATGGATTTCCATGTCGATCTTCCCGCACTTTCCCAGGGATGCGCGCACGGCAGCCAGAGCGAGCTCGGGCGTGTTGCAATCGCGGCTGAGGTGACCCAACACGACGCGCTCGATTTTTCCCCGCAGCAATTCTTCAATCACGGTTGCTGCCGCCCTGTTCGAGAGGTGACCATGTCGCGATTGGATTCGTTGTTTCACCGGCCACGGCCGATGCGTATCGTTCTGCAAGAGTTTTTCGTCGTGATTGGTTTCGATCACGAGCGTTTGCGCTTGGCGCAAGCGTTCGATGATCATCTTCGTCGCGTAGCCAAGATCGGTGATGAAACCCAGCACACCCGAGCCGGCGTGAAATGCCAACCCAAGCGGATCGACGGCGTCGTGCGGTACGGGAAATGTTTGCACCGTGATGTCGCAGATCGAGAACTCGGAACCAGTCGCAAAAATTCGCCAATTTCGGTGCCGATTTAAGAGACCATTGCAACGAAGTGCTTCAGCCGTGAGTCGATTACAATAAATCGGTACATCAAATTTTCGGCAAAACACTTCAAGTCCGCAGATGTGGTCGGTGTGTTCATGAGTGAGAAGCACGCCATCAAGCTGTTCCGGCGCGACGCCGCACTCCGCCAGACGCAACACCAATTGTCGCGCGCTCAGGCCGCTATCGACAAGAATCCTGCAATGATCCGTGGCGACCAGTGCGCTGTTGCCCGCGCTGCCGCTGCCGAGCATCGTCAAGCTGAACACGGGTTTTAAGTTATCCGCGCCATTTCATCTTACGCAAACGGAAATGGCGAAGAACCCAACATTTCTCACTTACTCGAGAGGATGCGCCGAGGGGTTAGAGTCGGTCAGACAGACGCGCAGTTCGCATCCGCCCACGGTCAATTGCGACGCTCGATCTTTTATTCGTCGGGTTCGCGGTCTGGCGATATGGCAAGAGCAAATCCAGCGTTGCTCCGGCGGGCGAAATAGAAGGCCAGCGCGTCGCGGTGTAGCTGCAGGCGGCACCCATGATGCTAGCCAAACTGGCGTCACGGACCCGGGTACAGAGTTTCCACGGCGAGCGCGTCCAAAAATTCGCGCGGCGTTTCCGCATGGAGCAGGGTCGATCGTATCGCCTCATCCTTTGCCAAGCGCGCCAGTGTGCCGACACAGATAAGATAATCATTCACTAATTGCTGCGGCACGCCGATCACGAAAATCAGATGCGCACGCGTCCCGCTTTGTCCAAATGGAATGCCGGCGCGACTCCGCCCGATGCCGAGGACGATTTGGTTCACTAAATCGGTGCGCGCGTGTGGAAACGCGACACCGTTTTCAACGACACTCGGATGCGCCCGCTCGCGCGCGAACACTTGTTCGAGAAAAGTCTCCGGCATGTCGATCTTGCCGTTGTGTGCGAGCACCTGAACGATCTCGCGGATCGCGTTCGCCGGTTTTCGCGAGCGCAGCCGCAGGATCACCTGCTTTTCATCGAGAAGGTCAGCGAGCGCGATAGCCATTAAGGAGTGGAGAGATTTATTGGATTATCCGGCAAAGCCAGTTATCCAGTTAAGTAGCGCGCCGTGGCAACTCAAAATACAGCATTAGCTGAAAAGGAAGAGAGGACGATCTCCTTCCAGCGCAGCATTTACGACCCAGGCTATGTCAATGCGATGTCGCATTTTTATCGGGGCGAAATGGGGCGGATCATGGTGTGGCGGCAGCGGCTAGATGTAACCACGAACTGGGCCATCACCAGCAGCACCGCCATTATTACCATTGCCTTTTCCACCCGCGAAGTGCCGCACATCATCTTCTTTTTTAATCTGGCCATTGTTTGGGTGCTGCTCTGGATCGAGGCGCGCCGTTACCGTTTCTACGACGCATTCCGCGCGCGCGTGCGTATGCTCGAAGCGCATTTCCTGGTGCCGATGGTGATGGAAAATCGCGAGATGCTTCAGGGCGAATGGAAAAAACTCGTCTGCGAAGATTTGATCTTGCCCTGCTTCAAAATCAGCAAGCTGGAAGCAGTGGGACGCCGCCTGAAACGGAATTACATGTTCATTTTCA
Source organism: Verrucomicrobiota bacterium (assembly GCA_003218975.1). Lineage (GTDB taxonomy): Bacteria > Verrucomicrobiota > Verrucomicrobiia > Chthoniobacterales > UBA10450 > Udaeobacter. Next base: position 32,367 of record QHPD01000109.1, on the reverse strand, counting down.
TTCTCATTTTGGTGGCGTGGATCACGAAAATTTTCCTGCACGCGCCGATGGCCATGGACAGCCTGGTTGGGTTTTATCATGCGCTGCGCGTGGGACATATTCCCTCCTGGCTCGTGGCGTTCATTCTTGTCGGAACGTTCCTCATCGTGATCACGATCACGATTTACGTTAGCAAGAAATCCTCCGGCGAGATTTCAGAGTTCGGTACGCATCGTTCGCTCTGGCGAATTTAACGGATGTTTGATGTTTGAGGTTTGATGTTTGATTGGTTCGAAATGGATCAATCGACGGGCGTTCACTTTGCGAAGCTCTGCGACATTGTGGCAAAGCTGCGCGCACCCGGCGGTTGCCCGTGGGACCGCGAGCAAACGCACGAGTCTCTTCTGCCGGCATTACTTGAAGAAGCTTACGAAGTGGCGGAGGCCGCGCGCGCGGAAAATGACGCACATTTTTGCGAGGAACTGGGCGATCTTCTGCTGCTGGTAATCATGCATGCGGAGATCGCCCACGAAGCAGGGCGCTTCGATATCGATAAGGTCGTCCGGGAAGTTTCTGACAAACTGGTGCGGCGACACCCGCATGTGTTTGGAACGAGCGACATGCGTGATTCCGGCGCCGTGCTCAAGCAATGGGAAGCGATCAAGCGCGAAGAGAAACAGGCCGACCCACATTATCTGGCCAGTTTGCCCAAGGCGCTGCCCGCACTGATACGCGCGCAAAAAGCGCAATCCAAAGCCGCACGCGTGAATTTCGACTGGACCGAGGTGCGCGACGTGATCGCGAAAGTGGAAGAAGAACTTCGCGAGATCAAAGAGGCGGGCGCGTCGCAAGATCGAGAGATGATCGAAGACGAGACTGGCGATTTGCTGTTTGCGGTCGTCAATCTGGCGCGGAAATGCAAAATCGATGCGGAAAGCGCGCTGCAGAAAGCGACGGACAAATTTGTCGCGCGATTCAATCGATTGGAGGACGAACTTAAAGCGCGTGGGAAAAAACTGGGCGATGTCGATCTCGCAGAGATGGACGCGATTTGGAATGAGATTAAGAAAGATGCTGGATGCTAAACAACTGGATACTTGATTTCCACTACGCGACTGTCCGTCCAGCATCGGGCATCTAGCGCAAGCGGGTTTGCTTCCGGTTCTGCTTGGGCGATATTTCGCGTCCCGATGAATTTGCTGATCAATTTCTGCCTAGCGCTCTTCGTGCTGGTGTCGCTGCTCATGGTGCTCGTGATCCTGATGCAGCGGCCAAAGAGCGAGGGCCTGGGCGCGGCGTTTGGCGCCGGGGTGACGGAAAATATTTTCGGCGCGCAAACGACCAACGTGCTGGTGAAGTTCACGGCCTGGCTGGCCGGTATTTTCTTCGCGCTGACGCTTGCCTTATCGATTCTCAATGCTCACAAAGGTACGGCCAACAGTGCATTCCGGCGCGAACTGATGAAGTCGGAGGGGGCGCCACAAAGTTCGCCGGCGCCTGCGGCTCCGCAGACTTCTCCATCGCCGGTAGCTTCTGCTGCGCCGAACTCTGGGGCCGGCGTTTTGCCAGCCGGTAGCGCCCCACCACCAACCGCCTCGCCAGCAGCTTCCGCGAAACCGTAAGGCTCGGCCTTTCGGAGAAATTCGTCGCAATTGCGGAGCGGATCAGGTTGCTTTGACGGAAGAGCCATGCCTGATGCCTTCCGCTGCGGCGGTGTAAACAGCGTCCTCGGCAATGTTGGTAGCATGATCGCCGACGCGTTCGAGGCAGCGCTGTCACTGGATCGTCACGCGATCTTGACAATTCGTAACCTGACGCGGCGCGTGCCCGGGTTTATCGAACGCTCAACTATGAGCGTGATTACAGTGAGAAGAAGGATGATCAAACGGACGCCAGACAGGCGATCATTGGTTCTGAGGTCGTTCCGCGAATTAACCCGGAGTTATTTCGCGAGCGAAAAGAGTTGGGAATTGGGCATCGAAGGGCTGCTCTTTTCCATCATTGTGGCCATATCGGCCTGGCCGATATTCGCTGCTGCCGATGCGCTGAACGAATTTCTCCAGCGCACCACGGGTTCATAACCGCGGCATGTGGCGCTATCGAATCTTGCGGGGAAAACTGTTTTACCATTTTTTAACCGCGCGCACTGGCGGTGTTTGCCGAAGCGATAAGGCGCGCGCGAGATCCTTTTCGTCGGTGAGATCGAGCCGCAGGGGAGTGATTGAGACCCAGTTATGCTCGATCGCCCAGCGGTCAGTCCCTTCCTCGGCTCCTTCCAGAGGCGTGATGGTGAACCAAAAAATCGCGCGACCCATCGGGTCCTTGCTCGGAACAACTTTGCCGTCGTAGTGGCGCACAGATTGCGTTTCGCTTTTGCGCCGAATGTTGCACGACTATCCACCACAGAAATGGAAGATCGACATCGACGGCGAAGAAATTTCGGATCGCTACATTCTCTGGGAAGCGATGAACATTCGCTCAGTCGGCCCCGTACTTTATCTCGCATCGCAGGCCGCGACCAAAGATGGCCGATTGGATTTCGTGTGTGTACAGGAAGAGGACCGTTCCATCTTCATGGAGTATCTCGACGCGCGCCTGGCGGGAGGGAGAATCAAGTTCCCACTGCCCCTTCGCAGGTTTCGCCAGTTAAAATTTGTTTGGGAAACCTCGACGCTTCACTTCGACGGCAAACTTTGGCCGCGCAAAAATCAAAAGGTGAAAAGTCCGAGCGAAATTGAAATAGCAGTTAAGCCATCTGCGCTTTTGATCCTGCAGCCGATGCGCTGAATAAAAAGTAGCGTAATCTACGGTCGCATCCGTCAGATCTGAATTCTCTTGCGAATAATTCTTGGCGATTCGCTTAAGAAACGTTTGAGTCGATGAGATGCGCCGGCCTCACCATGTCTCGTCGCGTGAGATAGAACGTAAGTTTTTGCTTAGGCGACTGCCTGAGAAACTCAAGCGCTCGCGGCATTACATTATCGAGCAAGGTTATCTGGCGACAGAATCCGCAGGCAGGCAGGTTCGTCTCCGTAAAAAAGGCAAGACCGCATCGCTAACTTTCAAGGTAGGTCGCAGCAGAAGTCGGGAGGAACGCGAGATCAGGCTTAGCCCGAAGCAGTTCGCCGCGCTTTGGCCCGCCACGGCGGGTAGAAGACTGCGCAAGTTGCGCTACGAAATTCCCTGGAGAAATCTACTAATCGAGATTGATATTTATCGCGGCAGACATTCCGGTTTGGTAGTGGCCGAAGTAGAATTCTCCGACCATGTAACGTGCCGCAAATTCAAGCCGCCTTCCTGGTTTGGCAGGGAGGTGACGGGAGAAAAACGTTATAGCAACGTGAGACTGGCTAACGAGTAAACAGACCGTATGGGCTACCGTTTGAAATTGCGCGAACCGTTATCGGACGGACTGACGAGAGTTTTTTGCGAACAAATCCAGTCAGCACTCGAATTGTGCCGGCACCCGGCAAAGCAACGAGGCGTCACCGTGCACGAAGTTCGCAAGTACCTTAAAAAACTGCGCGCGGCCATGCGCCTTGCCGTGGGCGAAGTCGGAAAAAATCGGCATGCGCGCGAGGATCGCTGCGTGCGCGAAATCGGAGGACTCGTCTCCGATTTGCGCGACGCGCAGGTGCGGTTGCAAACGCTGATTCACCTGCGCGGCGACACGGCAAAGGGCTCCGGAGAAAACCACTTCCCGCGCATTGAAGAATTATTGTCGCTGGAACGGGAAAGTTTCTCGGCGGCGTTTGCCGGCTGGCAAAAACAAGCGATTCCGAAGCTGGAACGCGTAGAAAAGCGCCTCTCGAAATGGCCGCTGGCCGGCATTAACTGGAAGCAAATTTGCGGCGCGGTCGGGAAAACGTACAAACGCGGCCAGCGCGGACTCGCGAAAACGATCAAAAAACCCGTCCCGGAGAATTTTCATGCCTGGCGTAAGCGGGTGAAAGATATCTGGTATCAGTTGCGCATTTTGCAGCCGCTTAACGGGGTGGTTCTGGAAGAGATTGCCGCCGACGCAAAAATTTTGGGCGAACTATTGGGTCTGGACCACGATTTCGACTTTCTTCTGGCGCGCCTGGAGAACGAACGTGGCGATGAGGCGCTGCGTGATGAACTGGCGCAACTCCAGAAGCGCATTCGCAAGCGTGGTAACCGATTGCGTCGCGATGCGCTAGAACTCGGGCGGCGCTTTTACGCAGAGCCGCCGAAGGCGTTTGCAAAACGAATCTCGATCTTCCTCGAAGATTGGGCGTCCAAAAAGAAAAAGCGCCGGGGATAATGCGGTTATTTCTTCGCCAGTTTTGGCGGAAAAAGCCAGAGCAGCTTTCCTTCTTCGGATTCAGGATCGACATCGAGCAAGGCGACACCGGCCTTGGAAAGTTTGAGTGAGGCCCCGGTCAATTCTGAAATAGTTTGGGTGAAGTCCGGTTCGTGACCGACTAGCATCAAGGCTTTGGCGCGATGCCGCTTTAGCACCGTTCGCAATTTGTTCATTCCGAATCCCGGCGCGAGCGATTCATCGTTCCGCAACTTCGCTTTCAGATGGTCGGCTGCGATTTCGGCAGTCTGCGCCGCGCGTGGCAACGGGCTGGTCACGATCAAGTCGGGCCGCACTTTTAGACGCCCAAGAAATTTCGCGACGTCGCGCATTTCTTTTTTACCGCGTTTAGTCAGCGGACGTTCGTCGTCAGGTTTTTTCCAATCGGGCCAATCGGCTTCGCCGTGTCTTAGAAAATAAAGTTCCATGTCAATTTACCTCTTGTTCTTACCCTTCCTCATAGGATCTGCCATTTTGGGTGGCGGGTGCGTGGATTGATTTGCCACAGCCGCGTCCCACCCAGAAACGCGTTCCGATTATGCCCGCGCTCGACTCCTTTCGGGAGCTTCTCCAATTTTTTGGCGTTGCCTCCGCCTAAAACAACGTAATCGGCGATGAGGGATTTCTTCAACTGCACGATTGCGTGCTCGACGTCGCGCTTCCAATCTTTTTCGCCAAGCTGTGCCAGGCCGGGTTTGCCCAGATAATCTTCAATGATGCTGCCGTTTCGGTAGGGGAGATTCCCCAATTCGAGCGGGAGCACGTAATTGGCCCACACAAGAGCCGATCCGAGTCCTGTACCAAGCCCGAGGAAAAGCATCCGGCCGCCTCGATAGCTGCCAAGCGCTTGCATTGCCGCGTCGTTGATGATGCGAACCGGCTTGCCGAAGGCTTTTTCGAAATCAAATCTCACCCAGCCTTTGCCCAGGTGTTTTGGCTCGCTCATGATCCACCCATCACGCACAGGCGAGGGAAATCCCATCGAGATCGCGTCAAATTTCCAATCGCTAATCAATGGATTCATTTGCCCGATCATCTCGCGCGGCGTAAACTGCGGCCCGGATTTGAATTTTCGTTTGTCACGGCGCGACATCATCAGTTTGACGTGCGTTCCGCCGATGTCGATGACCAGGATCTTTTTATTCACGACGGCTCTTTCGACGTTGTAGCCGAGGGCGTTGAGCTTGGGTGGCGGTCGGTTCCCGATGTGCTTGGGGCGGCAGATTTTTCCTCAGGAACGGTGATCGGAATTAATTTGTCGGCGCGCAATTTCTTCTTCGAGCCGGTCAATTTTTTTGTGCGCTCGCGAGAGACCTCACGAAAATGCCACTGCGCCTGGGCACGCGGCTCCGCGCCTTCGGGTTTCAAACGCTTGTACTTTCCATCGGGCTGCAACTCCCGGGCCTTGACGCGATCGTGCAAAAAGCTCGGAAGCACTTCATTGATGATCCGATCGCGCAACGCCGAATTTTCGACGGGGAACGCCAGTTCAATGCGCCGGTAAAAATTTCGCGGCATCCAATCTGCACTGGAGAGGAAAACCTTGGGCTGTCCGGCATTCTCAAAATAAAAAATCCGGCTGTGCTCAAGAAAGCGACCGACAATGCTGATGACACGAATATTCTCGCTCAAGCCGGGGATTTTTGGCCGTAAGCAACAGATGCCGCGGACGATCAAATCGATGCTCACATCTGCGCAGGAAGCTTCATACAGTTTCTCAATAATCTCCTGATCGACCAGTGCGTTTAACTTCGCAACAATGCGGCCCGGCTTGCCCGCTCGGGCGTTATCACGCTCCCGTTCAATCAGTCGCACGAAGCGGCTGTGCATTTCGAACGGCGCGACCATCAATTTTTTCAGGCCAGGATAACCAGCGAGGCCGGTAAGGGTATTAAAAACAATTGCTACTTCCTCGGTCAATTTCGGTTCGCTAGTGAGCAAACTGAAGTCGGTGTAGATGCGGGCCGTGCGCGGGTGATAGTTGCCAGTACCCAGCTGTACATAGCGCCGGAGTTGATCCGCGTCGCGGCGAACGATCAGCAGCGACTTAGAATGTGTCTTTAGACCGACTACGCCATAGATGACATGGGCGCCGGCTTCTTCCAGACGCCGGGCCCATTGAATGTTGCTTGCCTCGTCGAAGCGCGCACGCAGCTCGACAATGGCAGTGACTTGTTTTCCTGCATTCGCCGCATCGATCAACGCCTCAACGATGGGCGAATCACCGCTTGTGCGATACAGCGTGATTTTGATCGCCAGCACTTGCGGGTCCCGCGCTGCGGCCTCGATCCATTCGACAATTTGATCAAAGCTGTCGTAAGGATGGTGAAGCAGCACGTCCTGACGTCGCAGTACTTCAAAAAAATCGACATGCGGCGGCAGCGCCGGATCGCGCGCCGGCTGAAATGGCCGGTCCTTCAGCTTGGCGAATGCATCATTAGTCACGAGAGGCATGAGATGCGTCATGGAAAGCGGGCCGTCCAGCTTGTAGGCGTCGGCCTCTGTCAGGTCGAAAAATCTGAGCAGCAATTCGAGAACATCTTTCGGGCAATCAGTTTCCACTTCGAGGCGGACGGCATTGCCGCGACTGGAGCGCCGCAGCTCCTGTTCAATGGTGCGCAGAAGATTTTCTGCTTCTTCCTCGTCGATGTAGAGATCGCTGTTGCGAGTGACCCGAAACGCGTGCACCTCCTCTAGGATCAAACCGGGAAACAATTCGCCGATGTGTTGTTTGATGAGTGAGGCAAGATAGATGTACTCCCACGGCTCGTCGGCGCTTTTGCCGCGCGGCAAGGCGATCAGGCGCGATACCGCCCTGGGCACTTGCACGATGGCATGCAGCGGCTCTGCACCGCGCTGCATTTTTGCACGCACCAGCAGATTATGGCTTCGATTCAAAAGATGCGGGAACGGATGGCTGGCATCCACAGCCAGAGGGGTGAGCATTGGAAGGACTTCCTGCTGAAAATAACGATGCGCCCACGCCGCCCGTTTCGCCGGCAATTCCGCGATCTCGCGCACGCAAATGCCGTTCTTTGCCAGCTCGGGCACCAATTCGTTCTTCCACAGCGCGTACTGCGTCGCCACGAGTTCGCGCACCACGCGCTGGATACTGTTAAATGTCTCGGTTGCACTCAAACCGTCCGGCCCCACGTCGCTGGTCTCGCTTTGTATCTGCTGCTTGATCCCGGCGACGCGAATCTCAAAAAACTCATCCAGGTTCGAGCTGAAAATGGTAAGGAACTTGACGCGTTCGATGAGGGGCTGGGTGGGATCCTGCGCTTCTTCCAGAACGCGGCGATTGAACTCGAGCCAGCTCAGCTCGCGATTGATAAAATTTTGAGGATCAGAAAAACGCTTTTCTTGAGGAACGTCCTCCTGCAGGACTTCCACCCCTGCGGAGGGGTCCTCGGCAATACTGGTCTTGGCAACGGCTGTTGGCATTTATCGCTTTCTTGGAATCCTCGGGCCGAAAAACGAGCTCGCGCGTTAATTCACGCAACCACTGCTTGGGAAATTAGGCAAGAGCTGGACACGCCGCGACTGGCCGCGTCACGTCGTGGCCACCACAGGCTGATGCCGGATATCTTCAGCGGCGGCCGCATAGACAGCATCTTCGGCAATATTAGTGGCATGATCGCCTACGCGTTCGAGGCAACGGCCAATGAAAATCAGATTCAAGTAGCCTCGCAATTGCTCGGGGTCGTGCGCCATGCGCTCGATTAATTTGCGACTAGCAGCGCGATTCAAATCATCCAGCTTTTGATCGCGTGGAACGACCGCGCGCGCAAGATCGACATCCTCGCGCGCGAAGGCATCCACACTGTCCTTAAACATCGACACGGCCTGCTCGTACATCGGTCGGATCAATTCGACCTCGGCTAACGGCGGATGTTGATTTAACTTCCGCGCGCGTCGCGCAATCGTCGTCGCCTGATCAGCCATGCGCTCCAGATTCGATGAAAGTTTCATGGCGGAAACAACGCGGCGCAGATCGGAGGCTACCGGCTGAAACCGCAACAAAATTGCCACGCCATCCTTGTCGATCTGTATCTCGAGTTGATCGATCTCTTCATCATCGGCGATTGCATGTGCGCAAAGATCGTCATCGCGATTGAACAAGCCCTTCATCGCTCGCTCCAAGCTGCGCTCGGTCAGGCTCGACATCATCAGGACGTTGTTGCGCAGAGAAGCGAGCGCTTCGTCGAATGTCCCAAGAATGTGTTTTGGTGTGATCATCACATCATCAGCATCAGGCTATAGCGTGCGCTCTCATGAGCGCACCGGGCACTCGGCGTGGCAGTGCGAAATCCGCTGAGGATAGCGGACGCTACAGCATTTGTTGGACGCGTTTTAGTCATAGTAATTAGCCGAACCGACCGGTGATGTAATCCTCCGTCTGTTTCTGGCTCGGGTTGGTGAAGATCTTCGTTGTCGATCCAAACTCAATCAGGCGGCCCATGTAAAGGAACGCGGTAAAATCAGAGATGCGGCCGGCCTGTTGCATGTTGTGCGTTACCGTTACGATCGTGTATTGGGCTTTGAGCTCATAGATCAATTCCTCAATCTTGGCTGTGGCGATCGGATCAAGCGCCGAACAGGGTTCGTCCATTAAAAGCACTTCCGGTTCCACCGCGAGCGCGCGGGCAATGCAAAGCCTTTGCTGCTGGCCACCGGAAAGGCTGGTGCCGGACTTGTGCAAATCATCTTTCACCTCATCCCAAAGAGCAGCCATGCGGAGCGATTTTTCCAGACGTTCATTGAGAAATTTTTGGTTGCGCACTCCGTTCAATCGCAAACCAATGATAACATTCTCGCCAATCGACATCGTCGGAAACGGATTCGATTTTTGGAAGACCATGCCGACCCGGCGGCGAACGATCGCGGGATCGACAGTGCTCGAATAGAGATCCTCGCCTTGAAGGAGGACTCTTCCTTCGACACGCGTCTTCGGCACGAGCTCGTGCATACGGTTGAGACAGCGGAGAAACGTTGATTTCCCGCAACCGCTCGGCCCGATAATAGCAGTCACCGCATTCGATGCGATGTCGAGCGTCACATCATCAATGGCACGCTTCTCGCCGTACCAGATCGATACATTCTTCACCTGGAAAGTTAACGGTGGCGCAGGCTCGGTGGTGGGGGACAGCTCGGCCGGCCGTTCGACATGTTCGACAACCGCAGGATCCGGACTTGCCATAATTAAATTAACCATTCGCAACAAACGCTAGACGGCGGATGTCGTTCGTCCGCGCGTCAGGATTCTCACCAGTACATTAACGCAAAAAATTCCCGTGACGAGCACCAGGGCGCCGGCCCAGGCTTGGCGATGCCAATCGTCGTAGGGAGAGATTGCGTAAGTAAAAATCTGCAATGGAAGCGCAGCGATCGGTTCGCTCAAGTTATGGTTCCAAAACCGATTGCCGAAGGCGGTGAAGAGGAGCGGTGCAGTCTCGCCGCCGACTCTTGCCAACGCCAGCAGAATGCCAGTGATGATTCCCTTGGAAGCAGTCTTCATTACGATGTAAACGATCGTTTTCCAACGAGCGACGCCGAGCGCGAGGGCAGCCTCGCGATAACCATTCGGCACCAGCAGAATCACTTCCTCAGTCGTGCGCAGAATGAGTGGGACCATGATCAAGCCAAGCGCGAGGCCGCCAGCATAGGCGGAGAAGCCTTTGAAACGCAACACGACCAGCCCGTAAACGACAACACCAAACGTGATTGACGGCACACCGTTGAGTACGTCGGCGACAAAACGCAGCAGCGCATTCGCGCGCGCAGTTCCGTATTCGGCCAGGTAAACGCCGCCCAGAACTCCGATTGGAATACCGATCGCAGAGGCGAACGCGAGCAATTCTAGCGAGCCAACAATTGCGTTCACCATTCCGCCGCCAGCCTCACCGACCGGCTTTGGCAAATGCGTGAAAAAAGCCCAGTTCACCGAACTCGCGCCGTTAGCAAGAAGATGAAAAAAGATCAGACCTAGCGGGGCGATCACCAGGAGCGCGGAGACAAACGTAGTGGCCGAGGCCAGCGCATTCATGATCTTGCGCCAAGTGTGATTGTCTGCTCGGCTGGAATGCATCGTCATTGCACGGCGCGCGTTGTTGATGTTGTCGTCAAGGTTTTGAGAAGAAGTTGCGCGATCAGGTTCACCAGAATCGTGACTCCGAAGAGCACCAGCCCAATCTCGAACAGCGCCTGCAAATAAATGTCCGTAGTTGCTTCGGTGAACTCATTCGCGATAACGCTGGCAAGGGTGTAGCCGGGCTTAAAAAGCGACGCCGCGATCTGCGGCGTGTTGCCGATCACCATTGTCACCGCCATCGTTTCGCCAAGCGCGCGCCCGAGGCCAAGAATCACGGCACCGAACAAGCCTTTCCTCGCATAGCTCAGGACCGCGATCCGCGTCACCTCCCAGCGTGTCGCACCGAGTGCGTAGGCTGCCTCGCGCTGCAAGTTCGGAACGCTGCGCAGAATCTCGCGCGAGACTGAGGTGATGATTGGCAGAATCATAATGGCGATAATGATTCCGCCCGCGAGCATGCTGGTCCCGTAGATCGGCCCGCTGAAGAATGGCGTCCACCCAAAGAATCGTTTCAGCAGCGGAAACGGATAATCGCGCAACCACGGAATCATGACGAAAATGCCCCACAATCCGAGGATTACACTCGGTATCGCCGCCAGCATCTCGATCAACGAAACAATCGGCTGCCGAATCCAGAGCGGCGCAAGTTCCGTAAGGTAAACCGCAGTCGCGACGCTCAACGGCACAGCGATGAGCAACGCAATAAAGGAAGAAACCAGCGTTCCGTAAATAAATGGCAGCGCGCCAAATTGCTCCGTGACCGGGTCCCAGGTCGAGGTGGTGAGAAAATGAAACCCAAATTTTTGAACCGCGAGCGAAGATCCACGCCACAGTTGCCAGCCGATTAAAATGACGAGCAGAACCACCGCCATCGCCATGGCGAGGGTAAGCCACTCGAATGCTTTATCGCCAAAGCGCGAGGGCGGGACCATCGCTTGCGCCGCTGAGCGCGGCGCAAGCGAAGCGGCTGCTGGAGGTGTGGCAATCTCCATGCCCCTTTATACTATATTTTGATTTCGTGGATTCGCTTCAGGACACGTTCCTGAAGGTTCTCCGGCAGGGGTGCGTATTGGAGGTCCCTGGCCATTTTCTCGCCGTCTTTCACGGCCCATTTTAGAAATTCCACCAGCTTCTTTCCTTTGGTCGCATCCTTCTGTTGCTCATAGACCAGCAACCAGGTGGCACCGCAGATCGGATACGCATCTTTGCCTGGTGCGTTGGTGATGGAGAAACGGAAATCCTCCGGAATATCCGCCGTCGCGAGCGCGGCAGTGACCGATTGAATATTCGGCTTCACAAATTCGCCGGCTGCGTTCTTGACCTCGGCGTACGGCATCTTGTTTTGCACCGCGTAGATCAATTCCACATAGCCGAGCGCGCCCGGCGTCTGCTTGATTTGCCCGGCCACGCCTTCGTTTCCTTTACCGCCGATTCCGGTCGGCCAGTTTACAGAAGTATTCGTCCCGACCTTGCTTTTCCATTCCGGGCTGATCTTGCTTAGGTAATCGGTCCAAATGTAAGTCGTTCCGCTGCCATCGGAGCGGTGCACAACCACGATCTCCTGATCGGGTAAGCTCACTCCCGGATTGAGCGTGGTGATTTTCGGGTCGTTCCACTTCTTGATTTGGCCAAGAAAAATTCCCGCAATCGTATCAGCATCGAACTTTAACGCCGGATTTCCGGGCAGGTTATAAGCAACCACATCCGCTCCCGCGACCGTTGGAATGTGCAAGAGTTTGCCCGGCGCCTTCGCGAGATTCTCATCGCTCATCGGACCATCCGATGCGCCGAAATCGACCGTTTGCGCGAGGATTTGTTTTTGGCCTCCGCCGGATCCGATCGATTGATAATTAAATCGGACAGAAGGGTCCACTTTTGCGTACTCATCGAACCACTTCGAGTAGATCGGATACGGGAATGTTGCACCTGCGCCGTTAATCATCATCTGCGCCGAGGCGGTCGCACTCATTCCCGCTAACAGCACCAACGCTAAAGTTTTGCGCCTAAATTTTAAAGGTTTCATGCGTGTTCCAGCCTGCCGCAGCGCGCGCGGAAGCGTCAAAAAGTTTAATGTTACTTTTGTGTGACAGGGGAGAGCGCTCTCTACCTGCGTCGCTCGCAAGAACCGCTACAGAAGACAGGGCCTACGACTGGCGCGATGCAGTGGAAGCTACGGATGCGTCGGCAAGACCACGCGAATCGTGGTTCCTTTGCCAAGCTCACTCTCGGCTTCCACGCGACCACCATGCAATTGGGCAATATGTTTCACAATCGCCAGCCCGAGACCAGTGCCGCCGAGCTCCCGACTGCGCGCTTTGTCAGCGCGATAAAATCGCTCGAAAATGCGTGGCAAATCCTCTTTTGAGATGCCGGTGCCATCATCGCTCACGCTGAGCACGGTTTCGGGACCGCGCCGTCCTGCTTGCAGCTGAATCTGGCCTTTCTCACGCGAATATTTCACCGCGTTTTCCAGCAGATTGTAGAGGACTTCCTGTAGCCGGGTTTCATCCGCGCGAAGTGTCGATGCGTCCGGCGAAACATCGACAATCACTTTTAGGTTCTTTGCCGCGAGTTTTTCTCTCCAGTCACGGACGACGTTATTAAACAACTCCTCCACTCGTACAACGCTGAGCGCCAGCGTTGCGTTTGATGATTCCAACTGGGCAAGGCTCAGCAGATCTTCGACCAGAAGTCCTAGCCGTTTGGAATGCCGTTCCATGATCGCAAGGATCCGTGCCAGTTCCTCTCGCGAAGGTTTCGGATTATCGAGCAACGTCTCGACGTAGCCGCGCAGAATCGACAACGGGGTTCGCAACTCGTGTGAAACATTCGCGACGAAATCGCTTCGGATTTGATCCAGCCGCTTCAATTCTGTGATATCATGAAAAAGTAATACCGCGCCGGTCGTTTCATCGAGAGCATTCTTGATTGGGACAGCATTGACTTCGATGTGCCGCTCGCTGTGGGTTTGTGAATCGGCAAGGCTCAACTCGCTGCGCATTGCTTCGCCGGTGCGCAGCGTTTCCGCAATCAGCCAATCCAGCGTTGCGTGGCGGACGGTCTCAAGCAAAGGGACGCCGGCGGCTGGGCCTCGCAGCCCGAACAGTTCCTCGAACGTTCGATTCGTGAGCGTAATGCGGCGGCGCGCGTCAACCACCAGCAGGCCATCCTGCACCGCGCCAAGAATCGTTTGGGTGCCGGATTCGCGCCCGGCCATCTGGCGATCGAGTTCCTGCTGGCGCGCAAAAATACTCTCCAGCGCCAGGCCAACCCGTTGCGCGTCTGCTCCGCCATCGACCAGGAAAGTGGGCGGCCGCTCGCCGCGCCCGATTTGCGTCACGAGCTCTTCAATTTGTCGCCACGGCGCAGCCCATTTTCGCCAGAACACCAGTACTGTCACTGCGACTATGCCGCAGATTATGGCCAGGATTAGCCACCACATCTGGGCCTAATTTTCCCTCAGGCGATAGCCGAACCCGCGCACGCTTTCGATTGCATCGGCGGCTTTGCCGAGTTTTTTACGCAGCCGTCGTACATGCGTATCCACGGTGCGCGTATCGATGACGCTTTCGTAACCCCAAACGTCGTTAAGCAACCGATCGCGCGCCTGGACGCGACCGCGCCGCTGCATGAGCGTGCGCAAAAGTTTAAATTCGAGGCTGGTGAGATTGACGCGTTTGCCATGGACAGAAACTTCGTGCCGCGCCGGATCAATCACGATCGAACCGGCGCTCAGACATTCGTCTTCTGCCCCGCCCTCGGCACGGCGCAAGATGGCCTTGATCCGCAAGACGACTTCCCGCGGGCTGAACGGCTTCGTCACGTAATCGTCGCCGCCGAATTCCAGACCGACAATGCGATCAATCTCTTCTGCTTTCGCCGTTAACATCAAAATCGGAATGTGACGCGTCGCCGTGTCGCTCTTCAAAATTCTGCAGACTTCGAGTCCCAACATTTTTGGCAACATCAGATCAAGAACAATGAAATCAGGTCTGTCGTCGCGCGCCTTCTGCAAACCGCTCGCGCCGTCGGCGGCTGTCGAAATCCTGAAGCCCGCCTTGCGCAAATTCAGCGTGAGAAGGTCGGCAACATCGCTCTCATCTTCGATGATCAGGATATTCCTGCCAGAGCCGATCTCCATGGAATAGCAAATCAACTCGCCCGCGCCTTAAATTCCAATATTTCTGCACGAATTTATAGAATCGCTTCGGCCTTTTGTGGGAAAGTTTGCCAAATCGTTACTTTCTCGTCATACGCTTGTAACAATCGGCTTTTAGTTTCGTTCGCGTTCGATTAGGCAGCTGCTGACCGAGCTGGCTCTTGCCTCTCGATCCAACCATCAAAAACCAAGGAGAAACTTATGTTCATTAAGAAATTCGTCTTACGGGCAGCGGGCGCAAGCCTGGCTGTTATTTTACTAACCGCGCAGCCGCTTCGCGCGGAGTCATCGTCTGAGACTGCGCGAATCGAAAAACTCGAGCGCGCAGTGGAGCTGCTGCAGAAACGCAACGCTGATCTGCAAGCAGAAATCAACAACTTGAAAACCAGACAAGCTGCGTATCCGCCTGAGGGGAAATTGAAAAAGAAAGTCGCTTACGACGGAAAAACGTATGTCGAGAAAGCCGTTGTCGAAGAAGAGAAACCGCCGGTTTCCGTGCAGCAGCGTGGGCCGGAACTGAAGCTGGTGCTGGGCGGATTCATCCAGGCGAATTTTGAAGACGGCGACGTGTCCGCGTTCGAAGGGCGCTTCGGTCAAACAGCGTTGAAAGATCGTTTCCGCCTGCGCCGGGCACGGATCAGCCTGACCGGCGAATTTGCCGAGCAATTCGATTTCAAAATGGAAGGCGATTTCGAGAATAGCGATGGCACTTCTCCATCCAACCGCACCGACTTTTCGGGAACCGACATTTGGCTCAACTGGCATCGGTTTCCTGCGGCGCAAATTAAGATCGGCCAATACAAAGCGCCATTCGGTTTGGAGCAGCTGACTCCTGACACAGCCCTTTTCATTATCGAGCGTAGTCTTCCGACCGGCGCAATCACCCCGGAACGGCAGATCGGTGTTGAACTTTGGGGAAAACCGTTCACGACCCTTTGGCCAGCGCAGAAGGATTTGCTGACCTATTACGCCGGGATCTTCAACGGGAACGGACGCAACATCAACAATAACGACAATAACAATTTCATGTATGTCGGCCGCCTTGAGTTGATGCCGTTCAAAGGCAAAGTCTTCGGTCAGGCTTCCAGTCTGAAACTGGGCGGCGACGTGCTCAACAGCCGCGACGATCATTAATCGGTGAATACCTCCAGGAACACGTCCAGGGTCGCACCGTTAACGGCGTGCCGCCGACGTTTTCCAACTTTACGACGGACGGCTTCTATGTAACGGGCGCTTATTTCCTCCTTCCGAAGAAGCTGCAGGCTGTAGTTCAATGGCAGTACTTAAATCCCGGACAAAAGGGAAACGATGGGCTTTATTCGATCCTCGGTGGACTCAATTATTACATCCACGGCGACGGTCTGAAGCTAATGGTCAACTACATTCATACCTGGTCGGATTTCCGCCAAGCGCATCCGGAGTTTGGCGATGATCAATTCGATGAAGTCATCGGTCGCGTGCAGGTGATGTTCTAAAGCGCACTTTCAACTGAATGAGGACGACGCGGTTAGGTTAGCGAAGGCCCGCCGGGAGAGCGCCTCGGCGGGCTTTGCGCCAAATAATGGCCTCGCGAAAGCGCTGATTTTTTAAACGCACAATGCCGATCTTCACCGCACCTCGATTTTCCATTGAGCCACCGTTCGGGCGGGAATCAGATTTCGTCCGTCGTGTTCGGGCGGTGTGGATCTCGGACGTGCATCTGGGCACGCGTGGCGCGAACGCGGGCGCGCTGCTCGATTTTCTGCGCGAGTACGAATTTGAGACTCTTTATGTGGTGGGCGACTTGATCGACATCTGGCAGTTGCGCCGCGGGATTTACTGGCCGCAACAGCATAACGATGTCATTCAAAAGATTCTCAGGAAATCGCGCAAAGGCACGCGGACCGTCTATATCCCGGGCAATCACGATGATCTGCTCGCCAAATTTTACGGCGCCTATGGCAACATCACGGTGCAGAAGCATGCCATTCATCGCCTGGCCGATGGCCGCCGGATGCTCGTAATTCATGGGCACGAGCTCGATACAGTAGTGCAAAACGTGAAGTGGCTCGCGTTCGCGGGTGACGTTGGTTACCAGTTCTTGCTCTCGCTTAATCCGGCGATCAATTTCGTGCGCCGTCGATTCGGTCTCGGCTATTGGTCGCTGAGCGCCTACGCGAAAAAACGAGTCAAGGACGCGGTCAGTTTTATCGGTCGGTTCGAGGAAGAGATCGTTCGTTATGCAAAGAAATTTTCGGTCGACGCTGTCCTCTGTGGCCACATCCACAGCCCAGCGATCCGACAATTCGGTGCCGTCACCTATTACAACTGCGGTGATTGGGTGGAAAGCTGTTCCGCGCTGATCGAAGGTGAGGACGGCGTCATCGGGATAATCAATTACCATCCGTTTTCTACGGTCTGCAGACGACAAAATCAGCCGCAGACGTGTGCTAAGGTCCGTGCAAGGAATGCTGCTTCAAAGCAAGGAAGCAATTACTTATGAGATCGCAGTTCTCGCTTCAGGCATGGTTGGCAACGCCATGGCCACCAAACGCGGCGGGTCGTGTCCAGCTTATGTTCTGAGGAGTTGTTCCGCTCCGATAAGCGCAGCGCGGTTCCGTTAACGCAAGCCCGCCCGGCGAGCGATTCGGCGGGCTTTGCACCGCCATTCGCGGTGGCTCTTGTTGACATATATACGCTTGTCCGTATATGTATGGAATGAAACGATGCCAAACGAGCGAGCCGGCTTTTCTCTTCAAGACGTTGTCCGATCCAACGCGGCTGCGCCTGTTGAATCTCCTCGCCGAGGGCGAAACGTGCGTTTGCGAGCTGACTGACACGCTCCGTGTGGTCCAGCCGAAAGTCTCCCGGCATCTCGCGCGCCTGAAGCGAGCCGGTTTGGTCGATGCACGTCGCGACGGCAAATGGATGCATTATCGCTGGGCGCAGCCTGGCGATCCGCTGGTCCGCCACCTGCTCGGTGGATTGCGCGAGTGGATGGGCAAAGACGATCGAATGAATGGCGAACGACAGCGGCGACGGAAAGTTTGCTGCCGAGTTAGCCGACGAAAAAAATGAAAACAAATGAATTCATCTCAGCGCTCCGTGCCGCGCCGCAAAATCAGTTGGTCTTCACCGACATGGACGGCCAGGCAGTGCCCGGTGGCTATCATCTCACTGAGCTAAAAGCTACATCGTTCGACACGGTAGATTGTGCCGGTCAAGTGAACCGGTGGCAGGAAACGATCGTCCAGCTCTGGGTGCCGCCTGACCCTGCGGACGATTACATGACAGCAGCGAAGTTTGTAAAAATCTTCGACCAAGTGCGCGGCATGATCCCGATTAATTTCGATACCGAAATTCGCGTCGAGTACGGCGACCAGAATTTTTTCCCATCGATATATCACGTGCGTTCAGTCACGGGTGATGGAAATGTGATGCGTGTGTTGCTGGAACCGCCAGCAACTACCTGCAAAGCCCGCGATCGCCGTGCTGCGAACCGGCAAACGGCCGGTTGCTGTTGTGCTGCAAAAACGCAATCGTGTTGCGTGGCCTAAGCGAGAATAAGACGCGGCATCTCTGCGCAGTGAAGCGCATCAGCGCACGTTGCGTGCGCCGATGCGCAGCCAAGCGCCTGTCGCAAATCAGTACCGATAGTTAGCGAACGTACAACCCTGCCGAAAGCAGGCTAGTAGCCGTAATAGTAGTTATGCGGGTAATAGTAATAGCTCCTGTACGGGTAATAGCCGTAGTAGGAAGGCGTATAATACGCAGTCGGATAATAATAACCGGTGTCATACGCGGTTACGTAAGGAGTCTCTGCACATCCGCCCAAAAAAGTTGCGACGACGCCTGCGCAGAGCAATGAGAGCAAAAGCCCTCGTTTGCGATGTTTTGTTTTTGTTTTCATCAGATAATACCCTTTCATTTCCTTCTGATTTCCCTGCTTTGCCAGGACCGCGCTCTGTCTTCAACTGAAAGTCAGCCACGGAAAAGGCAGATCGCGTTGACCCCGCACTTCCCGCCTTTACGACTTCCAGCCGGAACATCCTCTTGCCGCCTGCTGGCACAGAACAGGTTCTCACTAATAAGAATCGCTTTGCGTCACTCTTTCGGTCGTGGGGATTGCCCGATTTAGCGCTGGCGTCCCAGGATGCGAATGGCGCACTGCAGCTCTGCACGCAAAAGGGCGCATGTTATTATGCGGCGATGCAATCATTGCGCGATCTAGCGTTGTGCGTCTGCTAAGAATAAGACGCGACCAATAGCGACGCACTTGAGCGCATCAGCACACTCGTGCGCGCCGATGCGTTAACCAAGCCTGCGTCGTAACCCTATATCAGTGACCCGCGTACGGGGGGTAGGGGTACGGCTCGTAAACGTGCTCGCCGTCGATTATACGGTAGCGCGGGCCGTTGTACGTATCCGAATAGGGGTAGGATTGGTAGTAGCCCCAGTAATCACGCACGGGATTCCCCGTCGGAGAATAGTAAGCGCTGTCATATGCGGTGACGGGAGGAGCCTCTGCACATCCGCTCATAAAAGTTGCGACGACGCCTGCGCAGAGCAATGAGAGCAGAAGCCCTCGCTTGGGATGTTTAATTTTTGTTTTCATCAGCAATACCCTTTCGTGGAATCTTATATTTAACAATCGCGCCAGGCAAATGTTTCGGTGGCAAAAACTGCCGTAGAGGGCCGGGTGAGGTTTTGACCGTGGAAGTGTCCTTCGGTAGGCTCGTCGCTTAATTTATGGTCTTCCCAACTCAAGTCCTCACTTTAGCGGTTACCATTTTGTCGATGCTTTCCTCTGCGCTCGCTACAGAGCCTTCGACGCGATCGCCGAAATCTGCCGGCTTCGACGTCATCATCAAAGGCGGCACGGTTTACGACGGGACCGGCGCTCAACCGCGACATGTCGATCTTGCAATCCGCGGTGATCGAATCGCAGGTGTCGGGGATTTCAAAACAGCGAAGGCGAAAACAATCATCGACGCCACCGATCTCGCCGTCGCGCCCGGTTTCATCAATATGCTTTCCTGGTCCAACGAATCGTTGATTCAGGATGGCCGGTCGCAAAGCGAGATTCGGCAGGGCGTCACGACTGAGATCATGGGCGAAGGCGAATCGATGGGCCCGGTGAACGATCGCGTGCGCGAACACATGCTGCGCGAACAGAGCGACATCAAATACGAGATCAAATGGAACACGCTCGCGGAATATCTGCATTATCTCGAAACGCGCGGCATTTCGTGCAACGTCGCGTCGTTCATCGGCGCGGCCACGCTTCGCGAATACGTGATTGGGTTCGAAGACAAAGCGCCAACGCGGCAACAGCTCGATCAAATGCGCGAGCTCGTGCGGAAAGAAATGGAAGCCGGCGCGCTCGGCATCGGCACAGCGTTGATGTATCCGCCGGCTTTTTTTGCGAAAACCGAGGAGCTGACCGAGCTGTGCAAAGTTGCGGCAAAATATCAGGGCAAATACATCTCGCACATCCGCAGCGAAGGAAATCGATTACTCGAATCGCTCGATGAACTGATTCGCATCAGTCGCGAAGCAGGAATTCCAGCGGAACTCTATCACATCAAAGCGGCGGGCCAGCAAAATTGGTCGAAGATGGATCAGCTTCTTTCGCACATCGAGGTCGCCCAGAAGGAGGGACTCAAAATCAGGGCGAACATGTATATGTACACCGCCTCCGGCACCGGACTGGATGCGTGTTTGCCGCCCTGGACGGAGGACGGCGGTTATCCGGCGTTGTTCAAAAGATTGCGCGATCCGGCGACGCGCGAAAAGATCGCGGCGCAGGTGAAAACGCCAACTGACGAATGGGAAAATGTTTATATCGCAGCCGGCGGTCCGGACCGAATTTTACTAGTCGGTTTTAAATCCGAAAAATTGAAACCGCTCACGGGAAAGACGCTCGCCGCAGTGGCGGAAATGCGCGGCAAAGATCCAATCAGCACGATCATGGACTTGATTTCGGAAGACGAGTCGCGCATCGGCACGATTTATTTTGAAATGTCGGAGGAGAACATTAAAAAAGAACTGGCCAAGCCGTGGATTTCGTTCGGCTCCGATGAAGCGTCGCAAGCGCCCGAGGGAGTGTTCCTAAAATCGAATCCGCATCCGCGCGCCTACGGGAATTTTGCGCGCGTTCTCGGCAAATATGTGCGTGACGAGAAGGTAATCCCTATGACTGAGGCGATCCGACGATTGAGCGGGTTGCCCGCCACCAATCTCAGTCTTGATCACCGCGGTTTCATTAAAGAAGGAATGTTCGCTGATGTCGTTCTCTTCGATCCGGCGACCATCGCCGATCGGGCGACGTTCGAGAAACCGCACCAATACGCCGTCGGTGTAAAACACGTTTTCGTGAACGGCGTGCAGGTTCTTAGAGACGGCGAGCATACCGGTGCCAAGCCTGGCCGTGCATTGTGGGGCCCTGGGAAAAAGCTGTAGCGCTTGGATTCAGGCCAGCACTAGGGCTCGCAAGGTCTGTAGATTCATCACGTCTTCGCGCAGGTCTTTCCCCTTTGGCGTTTCCAGGACTTTCGGGATTTTATTCAAACGCCGGTCGCGCATGATGAAGCGGAACGCGACGAGTCCTATTTTGCCCTTGCCGATGTGTTCGTGTCGGTCCACTCGCGAGCCGCGCCCAGTTTTGGAATCGTTGAGATGAATCGCAACGAGACGATCCAGTCCGATTTTCCGATCGAATTCGCGAAATGTTTTTCGAATGCCGGATTCGGTGCCGATGTCGTAACCCGCCGCGAAAAGGTGCGCAGTATCCAGACAAATGCAGAGGCGCTCCGGTTCACGGACGTTGTCGATGATGTGCGCGAGATGCTCGAAGCGATGACCGACGCATGAACCTTGTCCGGCGGTTGTCTCGAGCGCGATCTTCGTTTTCACCTTCGGAATTTTGCGAAACACCTTGTTGATTGAAGCGATAATCTTCGCCAAAGCGGCTTCCTCGCCGGCGCCGCGGTGCGCCCCGGGATGCAAAACGAGAAAGGGCAATTCGAGTTGGTTCGCGCTCGCGAGTTCCTTTGAGAGCGCCCGTATCGAATTGGCATGAAATAGCGGATTCGTGGCGGCGAGATTGATCAGGTAATTCGCGTGGGCAAAGATCGACAATAGCTCGGCGCGTTGTCGATGTTCCACAAAAGCGCGGACTTCGTCGCGAGTTAGCGGCCGCGCGAACCATTGCATGTTGTTCTTCACAAACATTTGCATCGCGGTGCAGTCGATCGAACGCGCCCGTTCGATGGCTATGTGGACACCGCCGCTGATCGACATGTGTGCGCCGAGCAGGATTTTCGACTGGCGATTTTCAATTTCCGATCGGGAAAAGGTGCGGGAAAACGACGCAGGCGTCGCTGGGTTCATTCAATCGAAAATCTAAAATCGCTTCGGATGCCAGTCCGGTTTCTTTAAACTTCCTTCGGCTTTGTATTCAAAAAGTTTATAAACCGGCGCGAGCACGATTCCGGGGCCTTTGGCATTGATGCGCACGTCGAGATCGAGTTTATCGTCGAGAAAATAAATGTCGCCATTTCCCAGGATGCTGAAAAGTTGTCCAGACACATTGAAATTGTCACTGTGAATGATTCCATCCTTGATCGTAAATTTCGCGCCGGCGTCGCGCGCAATGCTGTAACCAGCGCCGGGCAGGATGTGATTGAGGATTTCTGAAATCGGCCCGAAAACGGGAATGGCGAAGACATCGCCGTTGGTGACTCCGACCTTTCCCGTGCCATACATCTGGCGTGTATCCGTTGCGAAGCCATCGAAATCATATGTGCCGCTGAGCTGCCCACGCACATTCCGGTAGTGATAGTAGCTGAAATAAAGGTTTGTTAGACGAGGAAAGTCGACGCCCGTCAGGGCCAGGCTGGCGTGATAACGCGGATTGCCTTTCGCCAGGGAGATGTTGGCGTTGCCGCTCACGATTCCAGAAAAAAGCGCGCCGCGAAGATCGACGATTTGCAAGCGGTCATTGGTAAGGAGCAATCGGCCGGAGATCCGGTCGAACGGCAGCGTCTTTCCGAGAAACTCATAATCCATGCCGTTGCCGCCATCGACTTTAATCTCGAGACGGGTATTCTTGCCGCCGCGAAATTGATAGAGGCCGTTGGCCGTGAGGATGGGCGGGCGCCGAAATTTGTAAGGCGAAACGGTTTTCCAAAGCTTCGGCTCGATCCAAAAGATGGCCTCCGCCGGATGCAACGAGCTTTTGATGTTCGAGACACGGACTTCGTGTTTCTTAAAATCATAAGTAAAAGTGCCGGTGCCGACGCCCTCGTCCCGCGCCACGTGAAAATCTTCGAAAGTCAGTGCGCCGTCGGCGAAATGGATTCTGCTGGTGGCGCTATTCATCCAGACGCCGCGGAACCGCGCCCGATCAAAGGCGACTGTGCCATTGCCTCGCCAATTCTCCGGGTGGCGATCCGGGCCCCGAATCGCCAGACGAACCGTGGGCGAATGTTGCCAGTCCCATTGTCGCAGAAATTCAGCCAGGTCCTGAGACGCCAGCGCGCGCGCTGCGCGTGGAGCCATTGTGCTCTCGATATTTAGGCGAAAGTCGCCCGGTGCATCGAAAAGCTCGGCGCCGAGCTGGCCCGTTTGGTTTCGAATCTGAACACCTCGAAGAAATGTTCGCTCGCCGTCCCAGGAAAAATCCGCAGTGAAATCGGAGAACGGCATGCCCCTGTAAGTGAACTGGCCAAAAGCGGCGTGGCCGATGATCTGCGGCCGAAATGGATTCGCTCCAAGGTTTGCCGACCCGGAGATTTCGACCGAAGGCGCCGATTGAAATGTGGTGTCCGCGAGCGGGCCGCCCCAGCCGAAGGTATCCAGAAATTTTTTGAGATCGAGGCTGCTACGCATTTGAAAACTGGCGAGGTTCCGCTGCCGATCCCACTCGGCGTGACCGACGAAACTGCCCATGCCGTCGCTCCATTCGCAGTGGGCGACGTCGAGGCGCTGGTTGTTCCACTCCGCGACGGCGGACAGATTCTTCATCTCGTAATTGCCTCGTTGTAACCGCTCGCCGTGCAACGTCGCTTCCACTCGCGCGTCCTCGAGTTCGGCAACGTCTCCGGCGAATTTTACCTGCAACGAAGGAGGCGCCCCAGGGAAATTGAACTTTTGCAGCTCGCTCACGATGCGTTGCACCATCGACAACCGCTCTTGCCACTCCTCTTGTGACAACGGCGGGGACGGCTTGTAATTCGCGCGTTTGATGAGCTGACCGGACGCCGAAATCCGAACACCGCAAAAAATTCCTTCTGCCTGACTGACGTAAATTCGCTCCGGCGGAAAATAAACATGGGCGCGGAAATCGGTGAGCTGCGCTTTCTCGGTCTGTCCGGCGGCTGCTTTGAATGGGAGAGTGATCTCCGCGTCGCGCACATCGAGCGCGTTAAGAAACGGCTCGTGGTGAATCAGCGCCGCGTAATTGACGTCCAGCGAGACTTCACTAATGAGGGCGAGCGTCTTTTCCCGGTTCTTGTAGTCGAAAATCCGCACATTGTTCGCGACCAGGCCGCGAAACGGCTTCAGTGTCACCCGGCCGATGGAAGCTTCCACGCCGCGCTTGTGCAATTCCTCGACCACCCGATACCGCCATTGGCGGCCGAACCCTCTTTTCGCCAGATACCAGCCGCCGCCGAGAGCGACCAGGATTCCCGCAAGAATTACGAGCCGCGCGACGTTTACCGCCACGCGGCGTACCCAAGTCGATCGTGAACCCCGCCGCGGCGCAGATGCTAACGTTGTTGGTTCCTGGAGAACGGTAGGCATTGGTTTCGCTAGTGAGCCGAATTAGAATCTCTTCGCTTTACGCTAGGAACTTTCATCTGATTCGCTTCGGTCGGCAACAGGCGCATCAGCCGCAGAGCTCTATTAAAAATCGTAAGCGACGGTGCCGTAAAACCCGCGCTGGCCTTCGACGCTGGCAATGAGCGGTTGTGACCTTTCCCGCAGATCTGCGCTCGGCTTGCAAACAATTCGCGAGGCACTCAGCTTTTCCGAAATAGGCGAGCGGAGTTTAGAATGAACGCCAATTCCGAGCCAACATGGATGAGCGCGGCGGTGATCGGGGCGAGCATTCCAAAAAAGGCGAGCACGATGCCCACGGTGTCCACACCAATCGTGCCCCAGAAGTTGAACATGATCACGCGATAGCAGCGTTTGCTGATCGCGAGCACTTCCACTAGGCGCGAGAGCTCGTTGGTCATCAGGGTCACATCCGCGGTTTCGAGCGCCACGTCGGTGCCCTGACCCATTGCAATACCGACTGTTGCTTCGGCCAGCGCCGGCGCGTCGTTCACGCCATCGCCAACCATCGCCACTTTCCGACCTACGTGGAGCAACTCGCGAATTTTTTCCAGTTTCTGCTCGGGCAAAAGATCGCCGATCGATTCATCGACGCCCAGTTCACGACCGATCGTTTTTGCCGTGTCGGAGCTGTCACCCGTTAGCAAGATGACCCGATAGCCTTGCACTTTGAGATCGTTCACCGCTCGCTTCGCCTCAGTCCGAAGCTGGTCGGCCAGCGTGACGGCGCCGAGAACGCGGCGGTCGCGCCCGACCAGCACAACGGTTTTGCCCGCGCCGTTACCACCGTCAACTTCGGAAAGTGCGTCTGCAGGAACTGGCACGCCATTCTCTTCAAAAAGCGCGCGCGTTCCGACGAAGATTCGTGTGCTCGACTCTTCACAAACGATCCCTTTTCCCGGCAAGTAATGCAGTTGCGAATACTCGCGCAGCGGCAAATTGCGCTCGTGGGCGCAACGGACGATCGCTTCTCCGAGCGGGTGCTCGGAATGTTGCTCGGCGATGGCAGCGGCTTGGAGCACGTCATTCTCTGTCGCGTTATTGATCGCTCGGACGGCGGTCACTTCGGGAATTCCGAGCGTGAGCGTGCCGGTTTTGTCCAGAACGATAGTGTCGATGCGGCTCAGCTGCTCAAGGTAAAGCCCACCCTTCGTGATAATGCCGCGCCGCGCAGCGCTTCCGATTCCCGCAAGGATGGCGAGCGGCGTACCAGCCGCTACTCCGCACGCGCCAGCGACGATGATCACCGCGATAGTCGAAGTGAAATTGCGCGTGACAATAAGTGTGAACGCCGCCGCGCCGAACGCGAAGTAGACCAGTCCCGCCGCGAGCCGGTCGGCGACCCGCTGCACCGGCGCGCGAGACTTTTCCGCCTGCTCGACGATTTCGATGATTTTTCCAAACGTGGTGTCACGCCCGATTTTCTCGACGGTCACTTCGAGCACGCCGTCCTTGTTAATCGTGCCGGCGAATACCTTGCTCTGTTCGACTTTCTCAACCGGCAACGACTCGCCCGTAATCGAAGATTGATCTACAAAACTGTGGCCTTTGATCACCAAGCCATCGGCCGGAATGCGTTCGCCAGGCCGAATGATGATGGTCTCGCCTGCGACAACTTCGTTCGTACCCAACTCACGTTCCTCACCGCCACGCCGCACTCTCACTTGACGCGGCAGGGCGTCGATCAAGGTTTGGATCGCGCGCCGCCCACTGCCAACCGTGTAACCTTCGACCATCTCAGCGAAGAGCACGAAAAACGTGATGACGAGCGCGGTGAGAAACTGGCCGATGCAAAGCGCGGCGACGAGCGCCAGCGTCATCGACAGCTCCATCGTCATGCGCCGCTTACACAGGTTCTGCCACGCCTCTTTGAAAATGGAGAATCCACCGACAAGTGTGGCCGTAAATGCAAGCCAGTCGCGCAACATCCAATGCCGCCACCATCCGGTCAGGCTGGCTACGATGACGAGACCCATCAGCCCGATTCGGACGTATTCGGCTGCGGGGGCAGGAGACTCGGAATGATCTAAGGGCTCCATTCCGAAAAAGATAGCAGGTCTCGAAAGATCAGGCCAAGAACGTCGGCGGCCGGACAAAACAAACCAGGTCGCAACTCCGTTCCTTAACGCCGACGTGCACGTAGTTCTTCCGGACCGACGAAGATCCAACGGCGAGGAATGCGACCATTCTGCGGCAACTCAGCATCTAACAAGAGTTATAGGAATATTCGTTACGTATAGCGAAACCCTTCGACTGGGAAGTTGTCAGTTCTTAAAAGTCGTACGCGACGGTGCCGTAAAAGCCGCGGCGCTGGCCGAATTGCGGTGCGACACATACTGTTATTGTGAATCCCGCGCCCCGACAGAAGAGACTCGGCGATGGTGCCACAACGCAAAAAGCGAAATGAGGATTAGCAATGCGCCGAACGTGCAGACGATTGCCGCACCGGAAGGCAAGTCCCACCAGAAAGAAAGAAACAATCCTGCGATGCCGCCGAGAAGCGCGATGAACCAGCCGATGAGTAAGCGATTCGCCGTTCGACGAGCCAGGTTGATTCCGCAAACCGCCGGGACGATCAAATAACTGAACACGAGCAGGACGCCGGCGATGCGGACAAAGCTTGTCACAACCAAGCCAAAGACGACATAGAAAAGAAAATCCCACCAGCGCACTCGCAGACCTTTTGCATAAGCGGCATCACGATCGAACGAGACAAGCAGGAAATTTCTGCGCAGGACAAAATGCAAAACTCCAACGGCGAGAAACAGCGCGAAGCGCTCCCAAACTTCGCGCGGCGTAACCAGCAAAATATTTCCGACGAGCATGTTCTTGATTTCTTCATCGCCCTCGGCCGCGCGACTGAGCAACAACACGGCGGCGGCTGCCGCGACCACGTACGAGATTCCGATGACCGCTTCCTGCGGAATTTGGCTCGCCCGTTTTCCGGTCACGGAAAAAATCGCGGCACCGGCCAGTGTGAAACCGAGCGCGATCCCGAATGTTGTCCAACTTTCCAGCTCTATATGTAACAGCACGGCGAGACAGATCCCGAGCGCAGCCATCTGCGCCATGGCGATGTCGATGAAGATGATGCCGCGCTGGACGACATGCAGGCCGAGATAAACGAGCAACCATGGTAACAGGACGCAGGCCACGATCGGCCAAAACATTACTTCCCACATAAATTAGAATGTAGGCGCGGATCGCCGCGCCATTCGTTCTTGTGTGCGATTAATCGGCGCGCCAAACGCCAGTCCCGTTCGGACCGGTCGCGCCCTACCACTCTTGTTCATTTGAGCCCCGCCGCCAGCCGCGAGATGAGGGTATCGATCAGCTTCACATAACTGTCCGTGCCCGGGAGGCCTCCCGGGAATTGCGAAAACTCCACTACCTTGGCGCCCGTCGCGCTCGCCACTTTTTCGGCGATTCGGCGATCGTGAAACGGTTCGACAATAATTGCCTTAACTTTTTGCGCCTTCATTTGCGCGATCACTTCGGTGAGATGCGACGGCGAGGGCGGGATTCCGGGCTTCGGTTCCAGGAAGATGTCAATGTTAACACCGAAGCGATGCGCAAAGTAGGGCCATGAGTCATGATAAGCGACAACATGCTGGCCTTTGAACGGCAGCATGGCCGCGCCCCATTCCTGCAACTTCGCGTTGATGGTGGCCTCGAATTTCTTGTAGTTCGCCTCGTAGAAAGCGGCGTTGGCTGGATCGAGAGCGGAAAACGATTGCGCAATGTGCTGAGCGACCGCCTTAGCAATAATTGGATCAACCGTGAAGTGCGGGTTGCCAAGCGCATGCACGTCACCGGCCGCACGTGTGACATTTGCGGGCACGTTCATGAGGCGAATTCCCTGCGAAGCCTGCACGCGTCCCGGTTTGCCGATCTCGATCTTCGGGTTCCGCGCGTTTTGAAGGAGTGGAGGCAACCAGCCGAGCTCAAGCTCCGCGCCGCCGTCGATCAAGACATCAGCATTGCGCATTGAAACCACGAAGCTTGGCCGCGCATCAACGAAGTGCGGATCTTCCGTAGGTTTCGCCAGAATGGTTACATTGACTTTATCGCCGCCGATTTCGCGGGCGAGCCATCCAAAATCGGGCAGCGTCGAAACGACGTTTAATTTTGCATGCGCTGAGAAAGAGCAGGTGAGAGTTGCAGCCAGGAGTAAAAGAATTCTTTTCATGAGTTAAAATTTGTGGGCACCGTGAGAGCCAAGGATGAATTCCCACTGGAGAAAGATCGACTCGACTTGTCGTGCCGAGAGAAAAAAGTTCTCCTCCAGAAAATCCTGATTGTACTGCAATCGGATTTTTGAAAACTCAGTCGGATACCAGGTGAGATTCGCGCTGAGCCGCCAACGCGATTGTCGATCTAAGTCGTCGGTAAACTTGGAATCCTGCATGTCGACGTAGTCGCCACGAATGCCAGCGACCCATCCTTTCTTGAACCCCCAAAGCACCTGCGAATACAGTCCCCAATCGTGAAACGTTTCCGCCACAGGAAAAGAATCATTTGCGCCATGGCCGGCTTGGAAACGGCGATACATGAACTCTGTCTGCCATTTCACAAACGGAAAACCGCCTTCAGCGTGGGAGCTCTTCCATTTGTAAAGAAGGTCCGCGCCGTAAATCTGCGTTCGCGAATTCGCCCCTGTCTCATTGGAGCCAAACGCGCCCGAAACGCCAGCCAACACTACCTGGGTCGGACTAAGGTCGACAGAATTTTCCCAGCGGGGGATCCAGACGAAATCTTGCAAACCGCGCGCCTCACGATCGGTCGTTATGCGGTCGAAAAACATTCCGTCGTCACCAGGATTCCGGAACGAAAATCCCGTGCTGCCGCGTCCGTTTTGCGACGCAAAGATCAATTGCGAATACCACGGCAGAGGCAGCGTCCAGGAAGTTTGCGCGCCAACGCCGCGCAATCCATCCGGTCCCAGAAAGAGGCCGTTGACCAGCGGATCATCGACAAAATCCCAAGCATGCGGATGAACCGGATTGAGCCGGCCGAAGGCGGCAAAGAATTGCCCGCCTTTCAACTGGAGATTGAACGGCAGGTTCGTCGTTTGCATGAATGCTTCCTCTACTTCGACCTCGGTTTCGTTGTCGTTGTCCAGCTTGAAAACGATGTTCGCGAATCCTTCGAAGTACGGGTCAACCGCGCCGTCGAGCGCGAGCTCGATGTTGCGCGCGTTGAATCCTCGCTGCTGCGGATCGTGGTCGCCGACCTCGATGTTATCGAGGTCGCGTGCGCTGGAATAGGCGAGCGCGAACAGGCCGTCGAAGGAGATGTTCATGTAATTTCTGCCGCCGCCGATAGTAATTGGCTGCGTTAACGGTGCGCCGGCACCGGTGCTTGAGATCGTTTCCGGTGCCGATGTCACGACTGAGGTATCGGCGGTCGGAAAACCTCCTGGTGCGGGAGTGCCGCTTACAGCAGGCGCAGTTGCTGATGTAACGACGGACGTGTCCTCAGTTGGAAAGCGCGGCTGCGCGCTTGCTTCCGGCGTCGGCGAACTCTCCGTGCCGGCGATCGGAGATGGCTCCGGATTTGCTGGAAGCCCCGTCTCACCCACGAGGTTTGCTTTTTCGAGCACTGCTTGCTGATCTTTCACTTGTTGTTGCAACGCCTTCACCGTTTCGGTGAGGGATTGCACTTGCTGGCGCAGCGCCTCGACATCACTCGCTGCGGCAGGCGTTGATTTTGAAACCGCCGGCGTTGGTGACGAGTTCGGACTCGGAGTCGCATCCTGCGCAGAAGCGACAGTCAGTGGGAAAACCGACAGCGTTATCAAAATAATCTTTTTCATTCAAAACTCCTGACTTAAAACCTCGGGCGTCAACGCCCGAACAATTCATTCAACCATGCTGCGTTCGGCGCGCGTTGATCCAGCGGCGTGAGGAACGCACTGAACGCCGCTGCCCGCACGACGCGGGAGGAATCAACGGATCAGGAGTGCGCAGGCGGCGCGTGCGCGAAGATGTGCGCACCAAGAAAGAGCGGCTGAACCCAAGTGGAGCTCAGCGCCAGGATCTTGGAAAATTGCAGAGCAAAATCGGGCGCGCTGACCAGTGGCGGATGAGCAGCATGATCGTAACTGCCCGATGCGATCATCGTCGCCGCGCAGCTGTGCTCAACGCGATTGGCGTCCGCGTGAACAAACTGGTGCAGTTGCGGGCAAACACTCAGCGCGAGCGTCCAGAAAAATGCCGCGGAAACGAAAATGGCAATGAATGCACGCCCGCGATTATTTGAACGCGCAAACGTGCTCATTGCGCTGCGAGCTTGTAACCGCGCCGCGTCTTGCGCAAGAAATTTCTGCGGCGTGTCTCTGGGGAGCGCACGCGCCTCGCGTGCTGGTTTCAGCGTCTCGCTGAAACAATCTTTGACTCCGGACCACGGTCGATCCGCGTCATCCGCGGTCACCAACATCAGACACCCGTCGCGCCGTAGCCTTGGCGAAGGCGGATCAAACATCGTTAAAATTGATTGTCCGTCGCTTGGCAACTGCCTATTCTGGCCTTCTTATCGCCTGCTGAATGCCCGACGAATTTTCTGCATTTCCCGCCGATGTTAGAAATAACCAAGAAAATGCAGTCCATACGTGAAATAGGCTGCGAAATTCAGTCTAATCCTTAGTTAGCCGCGGAGCGGTAAGAGCAAATGACTATCAATTCAACAATCCTATGAAAAAACACATCCTCGTTCTCGGAGCTGGCTTCGGTGGGCTCGAACTCAGCACCGTGCTCTCGGAGGCGTTCGGCGATGGCGTCGATGTGACGCTGATCGACAAAGGCGACGCCTTTACCTTCGGCTACTCGAAGCTCGACGTGATGTTCGGGCGCACGACGCTCGACGCGGTGCGACTGCCGTATAAGAATTTCGTGAAGCCCGGCGTGCGTCTGCTCCAGGAAACGATCACGTTGGTCGATCCCGTCGCCAGGCGCGTGACGACTGATCGCGGAACTCACGAGGCGGATTTCCTGGTCGTCGCGCTCGGCGCCGACTACGATTTCGATGCGACGCCGGGTCTGGCGGACGCCACCGAGTTCTACACCGTGGCGGGCGCGGCGCGGCTGGGTAAGATTCTTCCCACGTTCACCAAGGGCCACGTTCTCGTCGGCGTCTGCGGGGCACCGTTCAAATGCCCGCCGGCACCCAGCGAAGCGGCGCTGATGATGCACGATTACCTCACTACCCGAGGCCTCCGGGGCGCCTGCGAGATCACGCTCATCCTCCCGCTCGAAACCCCGGTGCCTCCGTCACCCGAAACCTCGCGGGCGTTGCTGGCCGCGTTCGCGGAGCGGAACATCACCTTCGTCGCCGACCGCGAAGTCAGGTCGATCGACACCCAGCGCCGGGTCGCCACCATCGACGACGGCCGCGAGTTTCCCTACGACCTCTTCCTTGGCGTGCCAGCACACCGCGCCCCGAAAATCCTCGAAGATAGCGGCATGACCGAGGACGGGTATGTGCCGGTCAAGCCCAAGACGCTCGAGACGCGCTTCCCAGACGTTTACGCCGTCGGCGATTGCGCGCGACAGGGCACGGCGAAAGCCGGCTACTTCGCCGAGGGCGCCGCGCGCGCCGTCGCCACCGCACTGATCGCGCGCCTGCAGAACAAAGAAGCCCCGGTGACCCACGCGGGAACGGGCTCGTGCTACATCGAGTTTGGCGCGGGGCTGGTCGGTCGCGTTGACGTTGACTTCTTCTCCAATCCCGATCATCCGACGGGCACCTATCACGAGCCGTCAGTCGCCATGCGCGCCGATAAGGAGCACTTTGGTTCGAGCCGCCGCGCCCGCTGGTTTGGATTGTAGCAATGAAAGTGGCTAACCATGCGCTGCAGACATGTGGTTAGGTCAAGTTCATTGTCATTGCTTGTGTTTTCATGGGTTCTGTTCCCCTTAGAGGAGGGGTTTGGGGAACCGTGGTTCCCCAATTTTGTGTGGGCATTTGTTTTCATGGGTAGCTCTGTAAGAGATA
>QHPD01000108.1 GCA_003218975.1 Verrucomicrobiota bacterium | reverse complement strand
GACGGCCGACAAGGCGAACACCGTCGCTGAAAGCAACGAGAACAACAACACCAAGAGCATTACCGTTTACCTTCAGGGCAACAAAACAAAATAACACTGCGACGCCGAGTCCAACCGCAACGCCGAAACCTCATCCAATGCACCCGCCACACCCGTAGGTGTTTTCCTTTGAGCGCGTTGTATCTCGATCTCCCATTCAACCTGGTGGGGCGAGACTCTGTCGAGCCGTCGAACGGGTGTTGCACATAGGTTGATTTTCAGGCTGGCTGAGCGGTGAAGTTTGGAGGATTTTATGGCCGATGCGCTGGAATATTTTGGTCCCGCTGTTCTGTTTTCTGCTCATAGCCTCTCCGGGAAGTAAGAAGCGTGAAACGCCTCAGCCAGTCCCAAGAGCAAGCCAGGAATCGAATCAAGCCCAAATCGATGTTTGCGGGCTACTGACAAAAGAAGAGATCGAAGCGATACAAGGGTCGCCCATTAAAGAAACAAAGAGCAGCGCGCATTCGGATGCGGGTTTTCTCGTTTCACAGTGTTTCTACACTGCAGCAGAGTTCGCCAGATCTGTGAGTCTCAGTGTGACACAACGCGATCCAAGTAGTTTGGACGGACGCGACCCCAAGACTTTCTGGGGAGAAACATTTGGCCATTATGGCAAGGATAAAAAAGAGAGCGAAACCGGGAACAGTGGTGAACGTGCTCGGCCGCGCAGCGAAGAGGGAGAAAAGGAATCCGTTCCACCAAAAGAGATCGAAGGCATCGGTAAAGAAGCCTTCTGGGCCAGCAATCGGTTCGGGGGCATTCTTTATGTGTTAAAAGGGGACGCCTTCATATCTATCAGCCTCGGTGGATCGGATAATGAAGAGAGGAAACTCCAGAAATCGAAAGCGCTGGCAGAAAAAGCGCTCAAGCGCTTGTAACAACGCGCGCTAAAAATAGTGTGCGGACGATGCCGACCCGCCAGATTGCATCGGCGTTCGTTCTCAAAAATTACGCGCGTTTAGCCAACCGGCGCTTGGAAAGACTGCTCCCGAGTGTCGCCAAAAAGACTTTGTCCTGGGCCACCAAACAACACCGCGCGCTGTCGCGTGCTGTCGTAGGCAAGGGCCGCGAACGCTCGAGCAGCCGGCCCGATATCCTGACGCTGCGTCCAATGCTTTCCGTCCCACTCCCAAGTATTCTTAAAGAAAGTTGTGTCATTCTTGCCTCCGAATAGGAGCATGGTCTTTCCGTTATAGACGATGCCGCACCCCATCCGTGGCTCCGGGCCTGTGTCCGCTACTCGCGTCCAGACGGAACCGTCGTATTCCCAAGTGTCGTTAAGGTATTGCACCTTTACCTGTTGTTCGGTATGCGTCTCGTAATGACCACTGCTAAACCAGCCGCGTTAGTCTTTATCTCGCGGGCCTCAGGCAGGAAACAATTAAGGGATACTCTGCCACTGATAAAACTGTGCGGTTCAATAAACTAGAGTCAGCTCACACCTTATTCTTTCGCGGTCATGGGGGTTCGATGTGAGATCGATCAGATTGTGTACAAACTTTACGGATTGATAGACAAAGAAACCAATATCGTGGAATCCACTGCCGACAAACAGACGGATATTCTGTGATGGATCCCCTAGCAATTTCCACCACCGTTGCGACACTAATCGAGCTGCTAGCAATTTATCGCCAAGAACGCGGAGCAAGACGCGATCTCGACCATCGGGATTTTATTGAGTGGCTCGAAAATCATCGCCACGAAGAGATCAAGGAACTGATCACGCATACGTTCCATCTCCAAGCCCAGATCGACGATCTCTTGCGCCACGACCACGCCGAGATCCTCGCGAAGCTCGATAAGGTGAATCAAATCGTGGTCGACATTTTGGCTCACGTCGAGGGCTTCAGCGCGATCACGAGCAAGATAGCGCCGGACGCGGGGCTCTCGGCGAACGCAGTACAGATCCTTGCGGCATTTGTTCAGAGCCACGCGAGGGTGATGGTTCACAAGACGCCAAACACTGTCATGTTTGCTGAAGTGGGCGGCGGGCTGGAGTTTCCCGATGCTCGTTTCGTTTCGGATGATCTCGCCTCGCTCGAAGGCCTTGGCCTCATCGCGCATAATGAGAGTTCTGGTGCGAGAGGCTACTACCGGCTAACGCGTCGAGGAGTACAATTTGTCCAGATGGTCCCTCCGCGAGCGGAAACTACGGAATAGATCCGTTTGTGTGCGCAAATTGCGAGAGAGATCGGAGTCGGAGAGAGTTGGCGACGATACCGGAATTCTGGCACAATTCAGCGCAGATTGATCGTGTCTTGGCGTCGGGGTGAACACCGGTTTCGGTTTACGAATTAGCCTGTTCAAGAAAAACTAGGTCCGGCAGCCGATCTAAGGCGACCACAGTTGGCCATTTCCCCGATTCTTAAGGCAAACAATTTATCGAGGCCTTTCGTATGAAGAAAATCTGCTCTTCAATGACCGCGCGCGCCACTCTCGGCGCGCTTTTTTTTGTAATCAGCGTTTTCCTGGTTGTGTTCGCGCTCTTCACAACCGGGTTACGCTCGGCGACGCCTAGTGCCGGGACACTTAACCCCGGCGGCGCGACCGTGAATTGGGCGGGTACTGCGACCGGCGGATCTTCACTGGACGAAAGCACATGCGTTGAAGGCGTAAACTGCGACACGTTTATTCTGACTTTGTCCGGCACACCGGCTGATTGGACCGGCCTGAAAGCCCGTCTCACGATCAGTTGCGCCGATCCTTCTGGTGTCAGCGACTATGACCTCTACGTCCACAAAGGTGATAACGGTGGCCCGATCGTGCCGGGTGGAGAATCGGCCCACGGGGGGACACCGCCGGAAGTTGTCGATCTTGATCCGAGTAACCCGGCAATCGGCACGGGTCAATTTTCTGTGCACGTGGTTTATTTCAGCGCCACTGCTGCTTTTCAGTATTCCGGCAGCGCCAGCGCAATATCTACGTCAGCCGCGTCCGCCCTGGCTCCCTCCGCGCCGCAGGACAACGGCCCCAAGATCGGATTCGAAAACTTCGAGGCTCCAGGAACCCTGGTGCAAGTTGCCTCGAGCAGTCAGGGGCCAACCGCACATACCGTCGAATACATGGGACATGACGCGGGCGAACCGTCGGTCGGAGTCAATTGGAAATCGCCTAACTCAGCTACTGGCGTGACTAACTTTCAGTCGGACCTCCAAACGCTGTTCATCAAGTTCGATGATTCCTGCCCGTCAAACGGCCAGAAAGCAACCTGGTATAACAGTGCGGCACCGACATCTCTTTTCGTCGATTCTGACCCGATCGGCTTCACTGATCGTGACACGGGTCGGGCTTTTGCCGGCGAGCTCACTTTGACCTCTCCCTCATGCAAGATTTCATTCACCGATACCGACGGGTTGGACGCATTGGGCCAACCCACGCTTGCTGGTTGGTCGCCGAGCTCCGGACCGCTCGGATCTGGGATTGACCACGAGACGATCGGCGGCGGTCCATATCATGCGCCTATCCCGTCGCTGCCGACGCCTTACCCGCACGCTGTTTATTACTGCTCGCAGGATCTGGTGACCGCCTTTTGTTTGCGAAGCGACGATGGGGGCGCCACCTTCGGTCCTCCGGTTGCAACCTATACGTCGCAATGCGGCGGATTGCACGGCCACGTAAAAGTCGCACCGGACGGAACGGTTTATCTTCCCAACAACAGCTGCGGTGGAACAGGAGCCGTGGTAGTCTCGGAAGACAACGGTTTAACGTGGAACATACGCCCGGTTCAGAACGCAACGAGTCAGACCCGCGCTAACGCCAACCTTCAAGATCCAGCCGTCGGAATCGACAATACGGGTCGTGTCTACTTCGCAATGTCTAGTAGTACCGTGGCCGGCAGTGCTATCGGTGGTTCTAATGCAGTGGTGGCCACGTCTACCGACCGCGGCCAGACGTGGCAGAACATTTTCGATGTGGGCGCAGTTTACAGTTTAAAGAACATCGCCTTTTCCGCTGCTGTGGCAGGCGACGCAGGTCGTGCGAGCGTGGCCTTCTATGGCTCGACGACACCCGGAGATGGTTCCGCAAACAGTTTCAACGGCGTCTGGCATCTTTATGTTGCCAATACGTTCGACGGAGGCAAAACTTGGACGACAACCGACGCTACTCCTAACGATACGTTGCAACGCGGTTGCATCTGGATGCACGGCGGGGCAGACATTTGCCGCAATCTGCTCGACTTTTTCGATATGACCGTGGACAAACAGGGTCGCGTTGAAGTCGGGTATGTGGACGGATGTACCGATGGTACCTGCGTTCAGGCGGCGCTTACCGCAAAGGGCAACGCTTACACGGCAAGAGGTGTAATCGCACGGCAATCGAGTGGGCGCCGGCTTATCGCTGCCTTCGATCCACCCAACCCGCTCCACGCGAAATCCGTACCTGGCATGCCATCTGTGACAGTGCGACGAGTTGGTTTCGTAGTTCACCTTGCCTGGTCCGAGGCCGATACGGGCAATTCCTCGATCAAGAGTTACCAGATATGGAGAGGGACAGCGAGCAACGCAGAGACTCTCCTAACGACGGTCGGCGGAAGCCAAAAGACTTACGACGATTTCGGTGCGTCGGACATTACAAAGACCTACTATTATAAGGTGCTGGCGATAAATTCTGTCGGCATTTCATGTGCGAATAATGAAGTTGCCGCGCCTTACGCGGGCGACACTTGTAGCGGGCTGATTCTACAGCGAACGCCGCCCGGCCACCCAGAGCAGCCTGCGCAAGGCGCCGCCCCTGCCTCGCTAGCCATCGACTATATTTCCGCCGCTGAGCCTCCCGGAACAAGCAACCTGGTGTTCAAGATGAAAGTAACGAGTCTCAGTTCTGTGCCTCCCAATAGTAGGTGGAGGATCGTGTGGAACTCGTACGCTGCACAATCGTACAATCCGGCAGCCGAGCAATTTTACGCTGGGATGCGAACCGATTCGAATGGGACCGCCAGCTTTGAGTATGGGACTGTCGCCACAGCCGTCGTGGGTCTGGTTATCGGCGTTCCGACGGAAACTCCAATCGGAGCCTTATCTGGAAGCAGCTTTAACGCTGATGGCACAATCACACTGATTGTACCGAAGTCCGCCGTCGGCAATCCACAGCCGGGTGATCTGCTTAGTGCAGTTAACGGAAGAACCTTCACAGGCGATACGAGCGAGACTCAGAACCTGGAGCGTTCAACCCTGTTGGTTGACCATACGTTCGTCAAAGGGCAAAGAGACAATGGTCACCCCGCAGCGACATACGCCGTGGTGGGTAATGTTGCCTGTGCTGCGCCTACCCCGACTCCGACGCCAAAGCCGCACAAAAAATAAGGCACGGCGCTACGTGAGATAGCAGGAGGAGCGCGAGCCCGGCGGTCGTGTCCTACGCGGATATTCGTTTGAGCGGCGGCGGCGTGGTTGTAGCCGGGATCGGTGATCCGGGCTAGTTTCCAATCATTGCTGTGTCCCGTCGGGATCGCCAATCCCTGGCTACAACGCTGGGATACCGCTTGTAATTTAGTTCACCTTCAACAAAGACTTGGACTAATATTCGTTTATGCTTGAACCAACTGCTGCATCCGGGATCATCGATCCCGGTTACAACTCGGAGGACCAGTTCGATCAGTTGCAGAAGAAACTCGTGCCACTGTGGAAATCGATCGAGCGCTTCAATCAGGATCCGCAAACGATCGTCGTCGTGCCGTCGATGTCCATCGACGCAATCGGCTCGGGCGCGGTGATGCAAGCATACGAGGAACGATTTCTGTTTCTGTTGCTGTTGCTGCGTCAGCCCAGGGCGCGACTGATCTATGTTACGTCGCAGATCATTCTGCCGAGCGTCATTGATTATTACCTTGATCTTCTACCGGGCGTCATCCCAAGTCATGCTCGTAAGCGGCTGTTCCTGATTTCACCTCTCGACGGATCGGTGCGTCCCCTGAGCGATAAACTGCTCGAGCGGCCACGTCTGCTCGAGCGAATGCGCTCGTTGATTGTCGATCCGGATCGCGCTCACCTTGTCCCCTTCAACACAACGCACCGGGAGAAGGAGTTGGCATTGCGGCTCGGCATTCCCATGTACGGCGCAGATCCAAAATTCTTTCCGCTGGGAACGAAGAGCGGCTGTCGGAAGATTTTTCAAGAGGAGGATGTCTCGCATCCTCTGGGTTACGAGAATCTCGGCAGTGCAGATGAAGTGGTTGACGCGATCGCGCAAATGCGTGCAAGAAAACCCTCTATTAAACAGGTTTTGGTAAAACTGAATGAAGGTGTCTCGGGTGAGGGGAACGCGGTTGTCGATCTAACTGGGCTTCCACCACCGGGTGAGCCAAATGAACGTGCAGCGCTAGAACACCGGCTCCGGGCCATGCAGTTCGAATTGAAGGGAACGACCTACGATAGCTACATCAACAAATTGAAAGAGCGAAAAGGAATCGTGGAAGAGCGAATCATTGGCGAGAAATTCAGAAGCCCCAGTGTCCAACTTCGCATCACTCCGTTGGGCCATGTGGAGTTACTCTCCACGCACGATCAACTACTTGGTGGCCTCTCGGGGCAAAGCTACCTCGGCTGCGTTTTCCCTGCCGACACCGGCTACGCTTCGCTCATCACGCAGGAGGCGGCGAAGGTCGGCAGGCGGCTTGCCAAAGAAGGAGTGATTGGCCGTTTCGCCCTGGATTTTGTGGTGGTGCGCTCGAATGGTAAATGGGATCCATACGCCATCGAGATCAATTTAAGAAAAGGCGGGACTACTCATCCCTTTTTGACTCTGCAATTTCTCACCGACGGCAAGTACGATCCAGACACAGCCACCTTTACTGCGCCGGGCGGGCAGCAAAAGTTTTTTGTGGCCAGCGATCATGTCGAGTCGCCTCATTATCGCACTCTTACTCCTGATGATCTTTTCGACATCGTGGTGCGACGCAACTTGCACTTCGATCAAACGCGCCAGACTGGCGTGGTATTTCACATGATGAGCGCTCTAGGCGAACTTGGGAGAATGGGTCTGACGGCCGTCGGCAACTCACATGAACAGGCCATGGCCACGTACAACCGTGCGCTGGCTGTTTTAGATGAGGAAGCGCTTGGAGTCGAAACGTAGAGCTCGGGACGTGTACGCGTCGCTACGTGTGTGTCATAGTTGCATTTGACCGTCGAATGGGGACCGCGACGTGGCGGTTGCGAAAATGTCTTCTTCGCTTAGAGTAGGCACTTCCAAATGGCAGAGAACACGGAAACGTTGAACCTTAAGGAGTTCCAACTGCATGACAAAGATACCGGCAGTGCGGATGTGCAGGTTGCACTTCTCACCCGCCGGATCGATCATCTGACCGAACACCTCAAGACGAATCGGAAAGATCATTCGTCGCGCCGCGGGCTTCTCAAGATGGTCGCGCAACGCCGGAGCTTGCTCGATTATCTGAGCAAGACGAAAGCCGATCGCTATAAAAAGCTCATTGAGAAGTTGAACCTGCGTAAATGAGGCACGTGGAGGTTCTGAGGGAGCTGGCAAGCCAACTTTTTACCTGTTCAAAGCCGAAGATAAAATAGAAGAAGACATAACAATAATCAGCAGACCAGGCCGAGTGAATCACCTTGGATTTTAGGTTTTAGTTTCGAA
The DNA here is from genome assembly GCA_003218975.1 of Verrucomicrobiota bacterium. Lineage (GTDB taxonomy): Bacteria > Verrucomicrobiota > Verrucomicrobiia > Chthoniobacterales > UBA10450 > Udaeobacter. The sequence continues at coordinate 36,492 of QHPD01000108.1, read as the reverse complement.
CCGTGAGGCGCGCGTTACTCGCAGTCGTCATCCGGATTTAAAACCTACAGTCAGGGTGACCGGCCTGGAGCTCGCACATCCAGGAAAGTAAAATGCAACAAAAGGTCACGGCCCAAGTCGGGGCCAATCCAATCTCCATCGAAACAGGCAAAATCGCCAGGCTCGCTGACGGCGCGGTCATAGTCTCCTGCGGGGAGACACTGGTGCTGGCCAGCGCCGTTTCGTCCACAGTCATCAAAGAAGGCCAGGATTTTTTTCCGCTCACGGTCGATTATCGTGAAAAGGCCGCGGCGGCAGGGAAATTTCCCGGCGGCTACTTTAAACGCGAAGGGCGACCCACCGAAAAGGAAACGCTCACTTCGCGCATGATCGATCGGCCCCTTCGGCCGCTCTTTCCGCAAGGTTATTTTTACGACACACAAATCATGTCGATCTTGCTGAGCGCTGACGGCGAAAATGATCCCGATATTCTGGCGATCAACGGTGCCTCGGCGGCACTGTGCGTTTCCGACATCCCATTCGCTGGCCCAATCGGCGCGTTACGCGTCGGTCGCGTCAACGGACAGTTCATCGCCAACCCCACGCACGCCGAGCGCGAACAAAGCGATCTCGATCTAGTTTACGTCGCCAGAGAGAACGACATCATCATGATCGAAGGCGCGGCCAAAGAAGTTCCGGAGGAAGACTTTGTGAAGGCGCTTGAGTTTGCGCAAGGTCAGGCACGGGAGATGATCCGGATTCAAAAAGAGCTTGCCGCGAGGGTAGGAAAGGCGAAACGCGAGATGCCGTTGCTCACGGTGAACCCCGACCTGTTGGAGATCGCTTATCGCGTAGCCGGCGATCGGATTGAAGCGGCACTTTACACCGAAGGAAAGGTCGCGCGCACTAAAGCGGTCGAGGCATTGCGCGAAGAAGTGAAGATGTCGGTCCTGGAAAAATATCCGGAGGCCGATTCGTTCTCGATCTCGCAGGCCTTCGACTATGTGCAAAAGAAAGCGTTTCGGATCAGCATTCTGGATCGACAGAAGCGGGTCGATGGTCGCGATTACCAGGATTTGCGGCCGATTCATTGCGAAGTGGGCGTTGTGCCCCGCGCGCATGGTTCGGCCATCTTTCAGCGTGGTGAAACGCAGGCATTGGCACTGGCGACGCTTGCGCCGATCGAGGAGGCCCAGATGATCGACGCGTACGGCGGTGGCGAGCAATCGAAGCGCTTCATTCTGCATTACAATTTCCCTCCGTTCAGTGTGGGCGAAACGGGGCGCACCGGCGGGCCGGGACGGCGCGAGATTGGGCACGGCGCGCTGGCCGAGCGTTCCCTCGAACCGGTGGTTCCGAGCGAGGACAGTTTTCGTTACGCGATCCGCATATCGAGCGAGATCATGGAATCGAACGGATCGACATCGATGGCGAGCGTATGCGGCGGCACCCTGGCCCTAATGGACGCCGGCGTGCCGGTGAAAAAGCCGGTCGCAGGAATTTCAGTCGGTCTCGTTACGGAGCGTGGCGATGATGGGCAGTTGAAGCGGTACGAATTGCTGACGGATATCATTGGGTCCGAAGATCATTTCGGCGACATGGATTTCAAATTGTGCGGCACTGATGCAGGCGTGACTGGGTATCAACTCGATCTGAAGCTTCCGGGGATTAGCCACCAAGTCATGACAGAAGCGATCCAGCGCGCGAAGGACGCGCGCATGAAGATTCTCGCTATCATGCAAAATGCGCTCGATAAGCCGCGACCGGAATTGTCGAAGTACGCGCCGCGCATCGAGACGATCAAAATTAATCCAGAAAAGATTGGGGCATTGATCGGGCCGGGTGGCAAAACTATCAAAGGCATTGTGGCCGAGACCGGAGCCGAAATTAACATCGAGGACGACGGCTCAGTTCATATCTACGCGACGAGCGCCGAAAGCATGGCGCGCGCGAAAGAAATTATCGGCGGCATGACACGCGAGATCGAGATCGGTCAGACCTATCAGGGGCGCGTGGTCTCAACAAAAGAATTCGGAGCGTTTGTAGAAGTTTTGCCAGGCAAGGAAGGTTTGGTGCACATTTCTGAGTTGGCGGATTTCCGTGTGAAACGCACGGAGGACGTCGCCAAAGCTGGGGACATTATTTGGGTCAAGTGCATCGGCATTGATGATAAAGGGCGTGTAAAACTCTCACGCAAAGCCGCATTGAAGGAGCGCGCCGAAGTCGAAACCGGGCAGCCAACTCCTGCGCCGATAGATAAGCGCTGATTTGCGTTTTGGGGGAGGGCCCACGCACCGCGCCTGCTCTCGAGAGCCTTCCGCGCTTCCCAGCAGTTGACTCCGAAAGCTTTCGCGAGTTGACAACCTCGCCTGGGGGTGAAGTTAAAGGACGGATGCAGTGACATGATCACGCCCCCTCGACTTTCGTACGCCGTGCTCGTTTCCGTGCTTGTTCTGGCTGGGTTTTTGCATCTGGGGGTGCCGCTGTTGGCGATGTTTTTTTCTTACTTTGCATTGCGCCAGCTATTTTCCCTGACGAACAGAAAGTGGCTCGCACTGATTCTGTTTATTGTCCTGGTGGCAGCGATTGCTGCAGGCGCGGCCTACTTTACCCGGGCCGCAATTCTCGCGGTGCCCGATGTGGCGGATACATCCATTCCGTCGGCCAGTGCCTGGGCGCAACAGCGCCAGATCGAACTGCCTTTCACGGATTTTGAGAGCCTCGAAGCTGTCGTCATCGATACCCTCCGCCAGGAGGCATATTATTTGCGAAACGTCGCGAACTTCGCCCGCACCGTGACAGCTGTATTGTTTTTCACCCTTATCGCCATCGTTGCAGCGGCCAGTCTGTTTCTTAAAACCGGCTTGGATCCGCACCGTAGCACGCACGCAGTGAAGAATAATCTCTATTCGGTTTGCTGCGACGAAGTCTCGACACGGTTCCGCGATTTTTATCGCAGTTTCGCGACCGTGATGGGCGCACAGATCACCATCTCCTTGATCAACACCATATTGACGGGACTGTTTGTCATCGCGGTGCGTCTGCCGCATGCGCCGCTGCTCATTGCGATCACGTTTCTCTGCGGTCTCGTCCCTATTATCGGCAACCTGGTCAGCAACACGGTCATTGTCTTCGTTGCTTTGAGCTTGTCTTTAAAGCTGGCGATTTCCGCGCTGGTATTTCTGGTTCTGATTCACAAGCTGGAATATTTTTTGAACAGCAAAATCATCGGAGACCGGATTCGAAACCCTGTTTGGCTTACCTTGATCGCGCTGATCATTGGTGAACGCCTCATGGGCATTCCCGGCCTGATTCTCGCGCCCGTGGTATTGAATTATCTCCGCGTGGAAATGCTGACGGTGGAAGTGCCAGGCGCACTGGAAGAAGTTGAATCGTTAAATCGGTGAAGAACTTTTCTCTCCGCAGCAATTTACCCTTTTCCACCAGTTAACGTCGCGACCAACATCGTGAAAGCGGGTTTTCTTGAAAAACTAATCGAGCGACTCGGCCGGATCGGGCCTGAAGAGGTGCAGAATTATTTCCTGCGATTGGCGCAGGAGAAAGGTTTTCTCGAGACCGTCTTCAACGCCATTCAGGAAGGAATCATCGTTACCGATTCGGAAGGCCGGATCACTTATCTCAACGATGCGGCCTGCAATTTGTTTGGAATTGATGCCAGCGATTCGATCGGCAAACGCCTCGACGAGCGCGTGCGCGGTCTCGATTGGGAATCGTTGACGCAGAGCGGCGGGCCAGTCAGTCGCGACATGGAAATTTTTTATCCGGCGAATCGCTTTATAAATTTTTATATCGTGCCCTTGACGATAGAACATCGTGAATCTGTAGCCGGAATCGCTAATTCCAGACAGCCAGAGTCAACGACCCCAGCTACAGGTGCAACCGAGCAGGCTGGCCACGCCATGATTTTGCGCGATATCACCGAGAGCCGGCGCACCGAGCAGCAAGCAATCGAATCTGAGCGGCTGAACGCGCTGACTTTGTTGGCGGCCGGAGTCGCGCACGAAATCGGCAACCCGCTCAATTCCCTCAACATTCATTTGCAGCTGATGGAGCGGCAGGCACGTAAATTCGACGGCGCGGCGCGCGCCGAGCTTCAGGAGTCAATTGATGTCGCGCGCTCCGAAGTCATACGGCTTGATTCCATCGTGACCCAATTTTTGCGCGCCATCCGGCCAACCCGCCCACAGCTGCGTCCCGAAAATATTAACACTATTGTCCGGGAAGCTGTGCGCTTCTTTGGCTCGGAAATTCAAGATCGGGACATTGTTGTCGAACAGGAACTGCGCTCTGACTTGCCTTTGATCCAACTCGATCGCGACCAGATGAAGCAGGCTTTTTACAATGTGATCAAGAACAGTGTCGAAGCCATGAAACGCCGCGGCATTTTGCGCATTCGCACCGACATGGACGATTCGCATGTCTTCATTAATTTCGTCGATACCGGCGGTGGCATGTCTGCGGAAAACTTGAGCCGGGTGTTCGAGCCTTATTTCACTACTAAACCCTCGGGCACCGGTCTTGGATTATTGATTGTGCGTCGGATTGTGCGCGAGCACGGCGGCGAGCTGTGCATCGAAAGCAGCGAAGGCAAAGGCCTCGCCCTCACCATTCGGTTGCCCTATATCGACAGACGCGTGCGCATGCTGGAAGCTGGCGACTCTCAAAAAGAGTGAGAGCTTTTGCTAATCGCCGCCAAATATGTTCTTCAGCCAATTTTCGAATTGGCGGAAGAGAAGACCGAGATAAGCGCCGGGCGATTCTTTGAAAAGTTCGACGATCCGCGGGCTCAGGTCCTGTTTGGGCTCGTCAATTGTGCCCGACAGATGCACGGTCGTCCAGAGATAGCCGCTCTGCTGACGATTAAAGACTTCTTCCGGGTTTGGAAGCCAATCGAGATATCGACGAGTAAGACCGAGCCTGAGCGTGCCGCGAAGAGCACGGCGATTAATCGCGATCTCTCCCTCGATCCGAAATTTGCCTCTTTCTTCGATGGCGATGTCTTTGATGTCGATCTTCGGATAACGCCAGGTAAAGCTGAGCGAACAATCATTTAGCTGCAGATACTCGAACGATTTGTTCCGGGCTAGTTCTGCGAGCTTGTTCAAGAGGGGAAGATTTCGGATGCGTCCCTCGCGTACGCGCAGCGCGCCATCCCCAAACGAGCTTTCCAGCTTCGGATTTTCGCCGCTCCAATGAACTTCGCCAAAAGCGTTGCCGCTTAAGGTTCGTTTCCATTGCGCTGGCAACCATGCGTGAATAGGGATGCGATCGGCGTTTGCTTTGAGATCGACGCTTTTATCTTTGCCAAGTCCTGCGTTTCCCTGAGCGTGGATGCTTGCCTCGCCGCGCGAATCTGATGCAAGATCAACATCGTAAATCGTCAACAGGGTCTTTGTGATGAGGATGTGCGCACGGCGAAGATCGAGCTCCGGAACCAGCGCCATCTTCAGTCTGCCGCCGCTAGCGAAATATTCGAAATCCGGACCGTGAGGCGTAATGAGCAGTTGTGTACCGAAAAAGCCCGCTCGTTCGCCGCGAAATTGCCAGGTGATATCAGAACGTTCCGATTCGATATGCTTCAGAAAGACCCGATTCGGCAAGAAAATCGAAAACCACGGCTTTGGTTTAATCGCTTCCGGATTCGCTTCATAAATTTGAATTGCGACCTCGCCCGACTCAAGGTGGACGTCGCTGAATCTCCATTGACGCACAAACACGCCCCATGGATTAAACCTGGCCGTGATGCCGTGGGCATAGAGTGATTTCAGCGCTCGCTCTCCGTTGCTCGCCTGGAAACCTTCGCTCTCCGCCACCAGCGCGCCCATGCGGCGAATCGGCGAGTAGTGACCGGAGGAAAAATGCAGACCTTTTGCCGTTTCATCTCCCATAGCTGCACGAAAAGTGTCCCTCTGGATGTAACGCGTCGTCAACGGACTAAAGAAAATGAGGACGCCCGCCAGTACTGCGATCAAGAAAAGGATCACAATGGCTCCCGCGTAAATCAGCAATCTTCTTCGCAAGATCGGATTCGTTTGGCGTGCACTACTGGCAAACAATTTTAGTAAAGAGGCCGCCGTTCATCGTTTGGCCTAGTCGCCTTGTGCGACAGCATCGGCAAAAGCAACATCGCCGGCTTTCAGATCCAGTTCAGCTTCGGCTGGCGTGCCAAACACACGCGCGCGGGCATCATCGAATTCTCTTTCCCAGCGCGCGACAACTACCGTCGCCAGACAATTGCCGATGACATTCACGCACGTGCGTCCCATGTCCATCAATTCATCCACGCCGAAAATGATCGCTACACCGATCGGTCCGAGCCCTGAGGGCACAAACGAATTCAATGTCGCCAGCAAAATCACAAGGGATGCGCGCGGCACGCCAGCCACACCCTTGGAAGTCAGCATCAACGTCAACATCATCGTGATCTGTTGGCCTAACGACATGTGCCATCCTATTGTCGTCTCGGCCGCTTGCGCCACGAACACCGATGCCATTGCAAGATAAAGCGTCGCGCCATCCATATTGAATGAGTACCCGGTTGGCATCACAAAGCCGACGATGTGCTTCGGCACACCGAGACGCTCCATCGATTCCATTGCTTTTGGCAGCGCCGATTCACTGCTGGTGGTCGCGAATGCCAACGCAGCCGGCTCACGCACCGCCCGCGCAAATTGCCGCAGCGGCACGCGTGCGATCCAAATCACCAGTCCAAAGATCGACAAGATGAAAATCACGAGAGCCAGATAAAGCGAGCCGATCAATTTGCCGAGATTCATCAGCACCCCGAGACCTTGAGTGCCGATCGTGTGAGCCATCGCTGCGCCCACCCCGATTGGCGCAAACATCATCACATAGTTGGTAAACTTAAACATCACCTGAGCCAGGCTCTCCATGGCCCGGATGATTGGTTTTCCTTTTTCGCCAATCGCCGAGACCGCCATTGCGAAAAGCACAGCGAATACGACGATTTGCAGCACATCGCCGCGCGCCATTGATTCGATCACGCTGGAGGGGAACACGTGCACGAGCGTTTCGATCAGCGTCTTTGGATGATTTTGAGCGATTGTCTTGACCACATCCGTACTCGCAGGCGCGAGCGCGACGCCCACGCCCGGCTTGGTGAAATTGACCACGACTAATCCAATGAAAAGCGCTGCAGTAGTTACGATCTCGAAATAAACCAGCGCTTTAACTCCCATGCGGCCGACTTTCCGCAACGCGCCGGCGCCCGCGATTCCCACCACAATTGTCGAGAACACGAGCGGCGCGATGATCGATTTGATCAGGTTAATGAAAATATCGCGCAGAAAATAAACCGCATTCCCCCAGTCGGGCCGTAGCCAACCGATCGCCCCGCCAGCGACCAGCCCGATCATGATCTGTGTCGTCAAGGACGGGCGAAACCAAGCGCGATGCACTGCCTGTGTCTGGGAGCGTTTCATCTCCAGCGTGATTAGCACAAAGCGCAAAGTCTAAACAGCGCGCGTTTTGATCTTGGCGAATTTTCCCGATGCATCGCCGGCTTGCCTTTCAGCTCGCGCTAAAGCATTTTCCTGCGATGATCCTGCGCGTTACGCCGTGAAAATCCTTATCGTTGGAAACGGTGGCCGCGAACACGCGCTTGCATGGAAACTGAAACAATCTCCGCAGGCGTCGCGCATTTTTTGTGCGCCCGGAAACGCTGGAACTGCCGAAATCGGTGAGAACGTCACGATTGCGGCAAACGACTTTGGCGCGCTGGTTCGTTTCGCAAAAGAAAATCGTGTTGATCTAACAGTGGTCGGTCCAGACGATCCGCTCGCCGCCGGAATTGTCGATCTTTTTACCGGTGAGGGATTGCGCAGTTTCGGGCCGACCAAGGCTGCGGCGCGGCTCGAGTCATCAAAGATTTTTGCGAAGGAACTGATGCGCGAGCAGAGGATCCCGACGGCGCAGGCCGGGATGTTTGAGCGCAGCGATGACGCGCTTCGGTTTTGTGACCGAATGCGATTTCCGATTGTCATTAAAGCCGACGGGCTTGCTCTTGGTAAGGGTGTGATCATTGCGGCTGATCCCACTGCCGCAAGATCGACAATCGATGAGATGATGAATCAGGACCGTTTCGGCGAAGCGGGTCGGCGCATTGTTATCGAGGAATTCCTGCTTGGAACGGAATGTTCGCTGCACGTGCTTGTCGACGGGGCGAATTATCGGTTGCTTCAAACGGCTTGCGACCACAAGCGCGTATTTGATGGCGATGCTGGACCGAACACGGGCGGAATGGGAGCCTTTAGCCCTGCAAATAATTGGAGCGCTGCATTGCAAGATCAATTTCATAAGGCGATCATGCGACCACTGCTGCGCGGTTTGCAGGAAAGGAAGATTACGTTCCGCGGCTTGCTTTATCCGGGCCTGATGATCTGTGTCGACGGAGCGCGCGTGCTCGAATTTAATTGCCGGTTCGGTGACCCAGAGACACAGGCAATTGTACCCCGAATGAAATCCGATTTGCTGCCATTATTGGAAGCGACAGTTGATGGGAAGATCAACTCGCTGGAGGCGGGCACAATCGAGTGGGACCAGCGACCGGCGGTCACAGTCGTGCTCGCCTCTGGTGGTTACCCCGGCAAATATGAAACGGCCAAAATCATTTCGGGGCTCGACGCAGCAGCGAAGCTTGGTGACGTCCACATTTTCCACGCCGGAACGAAGCGCGCGAATGGAGAGATTGTGACCGCTGGCGGTCGCGTCCTTGCGGTAACGGCGCTTGGGTCAACGATGAAAACGGCGCGGGCGCACGCGTACGAGGCGATCTCCCGCGTTCATTTCGAGAATTGTCATTACCGGCACGATATTGCTCTCAGTGCAGTTGCAGGTAACATCGGAAACGCACTGTGATATTCCGATTTTGGCTGGGGAGTTTGACGATGTCGATCTTGGCGACATCCAGTTTTGCGCAATCACCGGCGCCAATTTCATCCTCTCCAGTCGTTACAAGGGCGTGGCCATCCCCCTCGCCATCGGCCACACCCACGACGGAAGATTTAATCAACTCGTTAGGCCAGGTGGATTTGCAGGCCGTCATCACACTGTTAAAAAGCAATTTCACCAATCCGGATGCGATCACCGACGCAGAATTGACTCGGGCGACTGTTCAGGGTCTGATCACTCGGCTGCCGCATGGGATAATGCTCTTGCCTGGCAAAGAGAGTAACCCGCCGGAAGCGCCGAGCCCATTTTACAGCGAGATTCTGGGAGGTCACATCGGTTATCTGCGCGTTGGAGCGGTCGACAGCGCCAATCTCCGGGCGCTTGATAAAGCTCTCAGCAGCTTCACCGGTAAAAAGGTAGACGCGCTAATTGTTGATCTTCGCGCCAGTTCGGTGGCGAGCGACCTTACGACTGCAGCCGACTTTGCGAAGCGATTTTGCCCGAAAGGCAAACTGCTTTTCACATTGCACAAACCGGCCGCGCGTCAGGATCGCACGTTTAACTCCGACCACGAGCCGGCTTTTCAAGGGTTGGTGATGGTGCTCGCGGATGGCGATACGCTGGGCGCAGGCGAGGCGGTGGCCGCCGCGCTGCGTTTTTATGACAAAGCACTGGTCATCGGCCAGCCGACCGCTGGTGGTGCGGTAGAATACGCGGATTTGCCTTTGCCCAGCGGCAAAATTTTGCGTCTGGCAGTGGCGGAAATGATCTCGCCTGATGGGCGTTCTTTATTTCCAGAGGGAATAAAACCGGATTTGCCTGTTGAGATGTCGATGGAGGACAAACGCCAAATCTTTCAATCGAGCAGCGGAAAGGGAATGGGACCATTTGTTTACGAAACGGCCGGCCCCCACATGAATGAAGCAGCGCTATTGGCCGGCACAAATCCCGAGGTGGATGCAGCGCAGACAGCGCAGCAGCGCCGTGGGCGCGCACTGGAGAAACCGCCGGCGCACGATGCGGTCTTGCAGCGCGCACTGGATGTTGTCACCTCAATCGAGATTTATCAGAAGCGGTAGGCAAGATGCTTCTTGGGGGGAGCGATACGGTTCGACAACGACGGAGAAAAGCGGTTGGGGCAACATACCGTTTATACTGAGTTGAGAGATTCTTCGATTTCGCTCAGAATGACAAAAACGTGAGTCCGCTGGAGGAACGCATCGGTTACAAATTCCGCAATTCGCTTCTGCTTGCCGAGGCGCTCACGCATCCCAGCGTCAGCCACGAGACGCAACGTTATCATTTTGATAATCAACGTCTGGAATTTCTTGGTGATGCTGTCCTCCAGCTCGTTATCACAGAATATCTGTTTCGACATTTCGGTGGCGAAGCTGAGGGACAACTGACGAAACTGCGTTCCCGGCTCGTTTCTCGCGAGACATTGAAGATGCATGCAGCCGCGCTCGATTTGGGTCGTTACCTGTTAATGGGCCGCGGCGAAGAAGCGACTGGCGGCCGCGAACGAACTTCCACATTAGCCGACGCTTTCGAAGCGCTTATTGGTGCGATTTATCTGGATAGTGATCTGGAAACTGCGAAAAAATTTATTCTCGAGCAAGCGCGAACCGACCTGGAACAAATCATCGCGGAGCCGGTGGACATCAATCCCAAGGGCCAGTTGCAGGAACTTCTGCAAAGCATTTCGCCCAGTAGCCCCGTTTACGAGCTGCTTTCGCAGAGCGGACCCGAACACGACAAGACCTTTGTTGTGCAGGCTGTTTGGGAGGGGATCGTCCTTAGCCGGGGCAGTGGCCGCAGTAAAAAGCAGGCCGAAACTGCAGCTGCGCTCGAAGCGATGAAGCTCAAGCGCTGGAAGAAGCCAAAGCCAGATGCATAAGATCCATGAGGTAGGTCTCCTCCTTCGCCGTTAGTCCTGCTGGGTCATTTTATCTGGCTCAATCTCGGCAAACGGTGAATAGCCCCGCTCGATCGCTCGCGCCCAGATCAGCACGGTGCGCCCGGCGCCGGCCGTTTGCCGAAATGTATGGCTGCCGGCGGTTAGCTCTCGCGGACCATCGAATTCGGTACCGTCAAGCAGACCAGCAGTTTTTCCGGATGCACAGACGAGCGTGTACCTGCCGGGGACTACCACGTCAAAGCGTGTTGACTCCCATTTCTCATCGCCTGATCGCACCGTTTTCCCGAGCGCGCGCAGCCGAAAAGCAATCGGAAGGTAGTTGTTTGTAATAAAGGCAACGTCACGCCGCGGCAGTCGGGGAGTAGTAGCTATGAGCGCCGTCCGTGTTTCAATCAGACGGTCGGGAATGTCGTCGCGGATCAAGTGTCTATGCATTCGCCGTTTCGTGATTCTGTCGAGCATGTAGTAAATCGGGCGACGCCGATATATCGTCTCACCCTTGCTGTCCATAACGTAATCACTTTCATCCGTGAGCGTGAGCACATTGGCAATCAGTCCGATTTTATCAGTAGTGTTATTCGTAAACGGCGATCCAGCTCTGTCGATCAACGCGATTTCTACAGCGACGATCAAAGCAGGCAAAATGAACGAGAATACGCGCGTACGCTTCAACAGCGGGTCTGCAAACCACAGAAGGCAAGGCGCAACAATGATCGCCATCACCGGATAAAATGGAAGGCGCGTCTGGGGCTCCCTCAACGGCCAAAGAAAAAGAAACGTACTGTAGTAAAAAGCCCCGGCCATGAAAATGAACGTAAAACGTGAACGGAGCGCGATCGTCTCTCGCCATCTCCAGATCAGCCAGACGCCGAACAACTCGATTGGCAGTAACGCGAGCCAGCGGGTCGCAGATTTCATCAGCCACGAACGATCGGCAACCCGTGACAGGATGTTGTGAGAAATGACGCAATAAAACATCTGCGGCCCAACCCCATGGCTTACGAAAAAGAGTACTACGATCCCTGGCATCGTTATCATGCCCAGCAAAGCCGCGACCGCGTATAATATGAAGCGTCTTGCTTCTATTCGGCATCCCGCAAACCACAGCGCAAGCACCGTCCCGAGCCAGGCAAGCCCAAGCGAGAGAGCCATAAGGCTTGTTTTCATTGAAACAGTGAATGCCAGCCCGAGTAAAAGTCCGGCGGTAAATGCGCGCCCGACCGTCGCTCGGCCTGCAACCAGAACGGTTAGCACCGTCAGCCAAAGCGCGGTCCAAAGGTCGTCAGCGCGGTACTCTACCGAGGTAAGAAAAAACGGGGGAATAAAAGCCGCTAGCAAAGCAGTCCAGAGCGCAATCCGCGGTGAAAAGATGGAAACCGAAATTTTCCAAACACACCAAATTGTCCCAACGAAAAGAGGAATCATTGCCAGCCGCATCGGTAGCACGATGTCCGCACGAACGCCTAATAGATGAAACAAAGGCGCGCTCAGCGCTTGAAAAACCGGCATATGATTATCGAAAATGTCGCGATAAAGGAGAAGTCCCTGCGTCCAAGCCCACACCACATGCAGAGGCTCCGGCTCATCGGAATCTATCCGAAAGTGGTAAGCAAGCAGGACGCGGAGGACCAACGCGATACTGAGGAAAAGCATCGCAAGCAACCGATCGGCCTTGGACAACCCCCCATCGCTGCGATGATCAGAAAGAGTCAATAGTGAAAAACGAAGCGTGGCGCAACCCGGCAATTTGGCAACTGGGCAGGCTTTGGTAACAACAACCGTCGAAAAATGCACCTTCGACTCGACAACCCGAAGCGGCGTCTACGCTCGAGGCGATGCAGTTGAAGTGTTGTGAGAAGAAGACGAACGCTGGTGCATAGGCTGTAGTAAAACCTACAAGGTTAAAGCGCCTGCTCGCGCAGCGTCCTTTAAGACGGCGCACCCGCCTTCGCAACGCTTCGGCGTGGCGAGCAGTGCCGTAGCTAGAGCGAATGCTTGAGAGCCTCGAGAGTTTTGCCCGAGGCGGAAGTCCACCGGAAACGCTGCGCGATAGCTCCGGTCACAAATTTCTTCGCTCGCCGAATGGCGTTTTCCAGCGATAAACCTGCTGCAAGACCCGCAGTAATGGCGGCCGAATATGTGCAACCGGTGCCATGCGTGGCGACGGCGCGCACAAACGGCGCTGAGAGCTCTGTCAGTTTCCCGCGATGGAAAAGTAGATCAGTCGCGTTAACTCCCTGGAGATGTCCGCCTTTCAGCAAGATCGGCACGCGATACTTGTTCGCGAGGGCTGTAGCAGCTTTCTTCATTGATTGTCGACCTTTGATTTTTGTTCCGAGTAACAAAGCTGCCTCATTCAGGTTCGGCGTGATGAGAGCCGCGAGCGGAAAAATTTCGTTTTCATACGCTTCGACCGCTGCCGGTTCGAGAAGCCGATCGCCACTGGTGGCTATTATGACCGGATCGACAACGAGAGGAAAACGTTTTGCTGAATCGGCTGAAAGATCGAGAAGGGCGCGTGCAACGGCTTCAACGATCTCAGCCGTGCAGAGCAATCCCATCTTTGCAGCACCGATCGGGAAATTTTTGGAAAGGATAGCGATCTGTTCGCGCACAAGATCGCTGCTGACCGGTTCGATACATGAAACTTTTCCCGGGATTTCCGCCACTACGCAGGTAAGTGTGGTTAATCCGTAAACGCCAAGCGCAGAAAAGGTCTTGAGATCGGCCTGAATACCGGCGCCAGCGCTGCAGTCAGAGCCGGCGATCGTCAGCGCGACGGGAGGTGTTTGAACTCCCTGTTGGATGTCTTTCTTTGAGGTGGCGCGTCTGCGGCGCGCCCGGCGGTCGCGCCCTACCATTTACGTGCCGTCGTTGCCGATGGCTTCAACCGGACAACCTTCCATTGCTTCTTTGCAGAGGCCTTCTTCCTCGGGAGTCTCTGGCTGTTTGTAAACGTACGAATGGCCGCCATCGTCATTGCGCTTGAAATTGGCCGGCGCAGTTTCGCGGCACAAATCGCAATCGATGCATTGATCATCGACATAGAATTTGCCCGGTACGTTTTCGGGGTATTTGTTTGCAGCATCAGCCATAGTTTTTCCGTAAAAGGAAGTTGAACACTAGGAGGAAAAACGATCTCCGCAAATCAATTTGCCCGTTGATGAACCTTCGTGCAACCGGCAGATGCCGTTAACACGTTAAATCGTTGGATCGACAACGCCACCGTACCTCGTTAACGATGTAATGGCGTAACGATTTACTCTTTTGAGATGAAAAAGGAAACCGCCAGGACGCTGCGAGCTTTTGCGATCGAACTTACGATCTATGCGCTTCTGGTGGTTGCATACTTTTTTCTGGTGCTGCATCTGCTGGGAGCGTGGTTGTACGGACTCGAAATTCATCATCGATACACCTATGCCAGCCTCGCGATTGTACTGATCATCGGCCAGGCAGTTCTCCTTGAAAGCCTGACCACGTTCCTAATTCGCCTTCTTCGCGGCCGCTCGGAATAAGCCATGTTCTTTCCAATCTCAGGGACGCACATCAGTCCGATCTATCTGGTGATCGTCGGATTTACCATTGGGATTCTCGGCGGATTTTTTGGGGTCGGCGGAAGTTTCATTGCCGGCCCGGCCCTGCGCCTGGTGGGTGTGGATTGGAATTTCGCCGTTGGCACCGATCTGGCGCACATCGTGGGCAAATCAGCCGTGGCGGTGAGACGGCATCGGGCGCTTGGCAATGTCGATCTTAAACTTGGACTGGTCATGGCGCTGGGAACGATTGCCGGCGCAGAGGCCGGCGCGCAGTTGATTCAAATGCTCAAGCGCGCAGGCAACGTGAACCTGGTCGTGAGCGTCGTCTCGATCGTCGTTTATTTTAGCATCTCGGTGTTCATGATTTGGGAGAGTCAAAAAACGCTCAGGTCGCTAAAGGGACGAGCGCAGTGGGGATTAGTAAAAGGCGCGAAGTCAAAAAGAGACCATTCCGCATTCGGTCCGGTGACCCGTGCCATTCAACGATTGAAAATTTGGCCGATGATCGCGTTGCCAACTTCGGGAATAAAAGCGATTTCGCTCTGGATGATTCTTCTGGTCGCGTTCGTGGGCGGGTTATTCAGCGGCTTTCTCGGCGGAGGCGCCGGCTACATCCGCATGCCTTCGATGGTTTACGTGCTCGGGATTCCTACGCATCTCGCAGTCGGCACCGATCTTTTTGAAATCATTATTTCGGCCAGCTATGGAACCTTTACGCACGCGGTGAAAGGCAATGTGGATATTCTGATCGCTCTGGTCATGCACACAGGCGCGGCCATTGGCGCGCAGATCGGCGCCATCTCCACTCAATATTTCACGGGTCCGAAAATTCGGCTCGCGTTCGTGCCGCTACCGCTGATTGGCGCAGCCATCGTGATTTACACTCTGTTTACCGGACACAAATTGTAACGCGCAATGAAGATTTTGATTTGCAGCGATGGAACGGCCCCGGCGGAGAGCGCAATTCGCCTCGGGGGACTTTTGGCCGGTTCCTTGCGGGCCCAAACAACGCTTCTGGGGATCACCGAAAACCCGGCCGACGAACGTTCGTTGCGCGATGCCCTCGAAGGGCAGGCGCAGTCGCTCCGCGCGGAGAACGTGTTTCCGGAAGTGGTGGTGCACGCGGGCGAACCGGTACGGCAAATTCTCAAGCAAACATCAACAACAACTTACAATCTTGTCGTGATTGGTTCGCGCAAGAGAGAAGCGACAGGGCGTTACTGGCGTTCCAGAAGGACCTACGAGGTGATAAAGGCGATTCAGCCGGCGGTCCTGGTGGCGATCGGTGACTGCAAACGCCTGAAACGTTTTCTTGTGTGCACCGGCGGAAAGGAATTCATCGGGCAAGCAGTGCAGCTCACGGGCAAACTTGCTGCCGCTGTAGAAGCATCGGTCACGTTGCTGCACGTCATGGCCGAACCGCCCGCCATTTATGCCGACCTGGTGAGCATGGAAGAAGATGTCGATCGATTGCTCGAATCCAGATCGGAACTCGGACGAAACCTGCTCCAGCAAAAAAAAGAACTCGAACGCATCGGTGTCTCTGCCGAAGTGCGTGTTCGACACGGCATTGTGATCGATCAGGTCTTCGAAGAAGTACGCGAAGGCGATTACGATTTGATCGTGACCGGCACGTCGCAAGCGCGCGGGCTGCTCCGTCATTACATCATGGGGGATCTCACGCGCAGCATCTTAAATCGCGCGAATTCTCCCGTGCTCGTCGCGCGGGGCGGCCCGCCGAAACCGGGCAGAACTCTCTGGAAGGCCATCAAAGGACTATTTGCCGGACGATAGGAATGACGAAGCAAGAATGATGAATGACGCAGGAACGTCGCCTTGGATGGCCTTCTTACTGATATCCTTACTCACGCCCTTGCTGCCTTTCCGGCTTTCTCAATCCTTTGGTGGATTTAATTGAACAACCAACGCTCCGCAGCTCGCGGGTGCGCCGTTGGATCGGGCATCTTTGGCGTGAATGGACGATTGAAAGCTGGCGGCCGGTTGCCCCGGCGTTTGCTAAACCAGAGCCATCGAAATGGAATGATGGCCAGGTCACAAGCATATGGATCGGGCACGCTACCGTGCTCATCAATTTCTTCGGCACTAAGATCCTCACCGATCCCGTACTTTTTCCGCGCATCGGGATTCGAGTTCCGGGACTCACCATCGGACCAAAACGTTTGACCGCGCCGGCGCTTGAATTCCACGAGCTGCCAAAGATCGACATTATCCTTCTCTCGCACGCGCACTTCGATCATATCGACACGCGCACACTGCATTGCTTCGACGCGTCGCCGAAAGTCATCACTGCTCCCGGTACGCGAGACTTACTTCGATGGACACGCTTGCACCATGTCACAGAACTGCATTGGGCCGAGCAAACATCGCTGCATGCTTCCGCGGGCAAGATCGACATTGTCGCCGTGCCGGTAAAACACTGGGGCGCCCGACGAGGGCGGCGCGACTTCCATCGCGGCTATAACGGTTATTTGCTGGAACGAAAAGGGCGGCGCATTCTTTTCGCCGGCGACACCGCTTTTACGAATAGTTTTGCTGAATTGCGTGGCCACGGAGCGATCGACCTAGCGATCATGTCCATTGGCGCTTACAATCCGTGGATTCATTCCCACTGCACGCCCGAGCAGGCGATTGAAATGGCTAGTGCCGCAGGCGCGCGTTTCATCATGCCGGTGCATCATCAAACATTCCGACTCAGCTTCGAGCCGTTGCGAGAACCGATAGAACGTTTCGAAGCCGCACTGCGAAAAGAGCCAGAGCGAATCGCGCTGCGCGAAATTGGCGAGACATTTGTCTTGCCCTTGTAGCTGGTCTTGTGTCAAACACCCGGGGATGCAATGTTTGCCCGATCCGCGCCGACGTAGCTCAGCTGGTAGAGCAGCGGTTTCGTAAACCGCAGGTCACGGGTTCGAATCCCGTCGTCGGCTCCATTAACACACGATGAATTTGGCAGTCTCCGAGCAATCCGTCTCGATCATCGTTCCCACCCTGAACGAGGAGGAAAATATTGAGCCACTCGTCTCACAGATTACGGCTTGCGCGGTCCCTTTTCAGGAAATTCTATTTGTGGATGATCATTCCACCGATGCGACCCGCGATAGGATTCGAGCCCTCGCGGAGAGTCATCCGATTCGCTTGATCGATCAAGACGGATCCGACCCGGGGCTGGCCGCGGCGATCATGTCGGGTGCGCGCGTCGCGCGAGGGGAAATTCTTCTTGTGATGGACGCAGACCTGAGTCATCCGACCGAGCGGATCAAGGATTTACTGGCACCTTTGCTTGCTGGCACGGCGGATATGGTAGTGGGAAGTCGCTACGTCAAAGGCGGATCGACACCCGGTTGGCCGTTGTGGCGGCGGATCGTGTCGCGCGTAGCCGCGGCGCTAGCTTATCCACTTACAAGAGTGCACGACTCGATGGGCGGTTTTTTTGCCATTCCGCGTTCGCGATTGTTGGAACTAGCGCCACCGACAAGCGGATTCAAAATTGTTTTTGAGACGATTGTGCACGGCAACGGGGCGCTGCGCGTCCGTGAAATTCCGATCGCCTTTCGCAATCGTATCTGGGGAAAATCGAAAATGTCCTTCGGCGTTGCGCTACGGTTTTCTCTGCGATGGCTGCATGCGATGCTTCGCCATATTGTACCTAGACGATCTGGTTCTTTACAAACTGCAAGATTCGCAACGCGCAAGATGCCGATGAATCCCGAGAGTCTTCGAGTTGACTGATCTGCAGATCAGTCACGTCACAAGCGAGGAGGTAGCGGGGTGGATCTGGCTGCCGGCTTGTTGCTTGTAGCGCCACAGTTCGATCGAAAGCCCGATAAATAGCAGCAGCGCGGCCAAAAATGTATTGCCGTAAAGCTGCGCGCTGCGCGGAAATGGCAAACCGAGCGCAAGAAGCGTAAGCGCCGGCAAACTCCAATACAAAAGAGCTGCGCCTTTTCCAACAAGCAGGCGCTGTGTCACGACCGAGAATGGCAGCATGAGCCAGCAAAAGAAATAACCAAACGCAAACGGCGTGACCATCAACATCATTAGAACGAGCAGAGCGAATTCGATTCCGTCGCTCTCAGGTGTTCGCATGGCGCGCCGGGGCATCACTACGACGAATAAGATGCCCAACGCAAGTGCTACGGCGACGATGATTCCATTGATGGTTGCGAATTTCAGATCGGCGAAGTTTACATAAATTGGCCTGTGCGGTGCGGAAGCGGCATCAGCATCCACATGTCGCAGCAGCCGATTAGCCACGCCAATAAGCGATTGATTCTTCCAGGTATAACTGCGCATCGGCCGCTGGGCTACAGCCTTCGCCTCGTATTTCAGCATGCCGGCGCTCCACTTCTCAAAGTCCTGCCACGCACGATCCAAACCGCGGAATGGTGCTGGCAAAATGAAAAGTAAAAACGCTAGTGTGACGATTAGACTGGCCACGGCTTTCCAATAACCCCGGTAAACCAGATAAATAATCGCGATGACTGGAAACGCCTTGATTGCGGCGGCAAGCGCAATCGACACGCCAGCAGAAATCTCCCGGTTTGTGCGGAGTGCAACAAAAGCGCCAAGCATCAGCGCAAGCAAAACCAGATTCGGCTGACCGAGATGGTAGCTGGACCAGACGTAAACGACCACCAGCAGATTGGGAATCAGATACAGCCATGCATTTTTGTGATTGCGCGGGCCGGCGGCGAGAAGCGCCGCCCACCGGGCGCTGTAAAACCATGCGACCGAGTTGATCGCGACGAGCAAAAGAATTAGTCCCGCTTGTCCCAGCAAACTCGTGCTCGCCAGAAACAGCGCACAAGGCGGCGGATACATGAAATCGTACTTCCCAGAGCGGAAGACAAAAATTTCCTCTCCGGCGAGCAGCTGTTTCCCAGTGTCGTACCACAGTTTGTAATCCCGGATGCTGCCGCCCCGGAAATAATGGAGCAGGGGGGCAGCTGAAAACGCAATTGCCGTCACAAGAAAGATCGACATCAACACGCGAAACCCTACCGGGCTATTTACTCGGCGATTGAGGGCAGCCCAATTCGCCATCATCTCCCCATTCTTCACGCGTTCCGAAGGGTTGCAGCGATCGGTGCACACGCTTTATGCCACTCAGTGCTCTGCTCAAACGCGTGCGCGATTTGCAAGATACGCGCTTCGTCCAGCGGTTTTCCTAACAATTGCAGACCAATCGGCAACCGCTTCTCGTCGATCTCCGCGAACCCACACTGCACGCTGATTCCACAAATTCCGGCCAGATTCGCGGAGCAGGTGAAAATATCGGTTAGATACATTTGCAGCGGATCAGCGGTGCGTTCGCCAAATTTGAATGCTGGTACCGGAGAGGTCGGCGAAATCAAGGCATCGGCTTTCTCGAATACTTTTGAGAAGTCCTGGCGGATCAGCTCGCGCACTTTTTGCGCGCGCAGGTAGTAGGCATCGTAATATCCAGAACTCAAAACATAAGTGCCGAGGATGATGCGGCGTTTTACTTCTGGTCCAAACCCTTCTTCCCGGGTGCGGCCATAATGATCCAGCAAATCTTTTGGATTTTCCGTCCGGTATCCGTAGCGGACGCCATCGAAGCGCGCGAGGTTGGCGGAAGCCTCCGCCGTCGCGAGAATGTAGTACACCGCCGTCGCATATTCCGTGTGCGGCAACGAGACATCGACGATCTCTGCGCCCAACGAATTTAAGTGTTTCACCGCTGCATCGATCGCTGTTTTCACCTGCGGGTCAATCCCTTCGACCATATACTCCTTCGGCAGGCCCAACTTCACGCCGCGCAAATCGTGATCCAGCGCCACTGCGTAATCGGGGACCGGTTCATCAAGAGACGTGCTGTCTTGTGGGTCGTGACCAGCAATCGCATTCATGATGAGCGCGGCGTCGCGAACGGTTTTTGTCAGAGGACCGATTTGATCAAGCGATGACGCGAAGGCCACCAGGCCGAATCGCGAAACTCGGCCATAAGTCGGCTTGAGACCGACGATGCCTGTGAGAGCAGCTGGCTGCCGAATTGAGCCACCGGTATCAGTGCCCAGCGCGCCGAATGCTGTATCGGAGGCGACCGCCGCGGCTGAGCCGCCGCTAGAACCACCCGGCACGCACGACAATTCCCAGGGGTTTCGCGTTAACTTGATGCCGGAGTTTTCAGTGGACGAGCCCATGGCGAACTCGTCCAGATTGGTTTTGCCGAATGGAATTGCGCCGGCAGCGCGCAATTTTCCAATCACCGTCGCGTTGTATGGCGCCCGATAACCGCGCAAAATTTTTGACGCGCAGGTGCAGGGTTGGCCCGCTACGCTAATGATGTCTTTAATCGCGATCGGCACGCCGCCCAGCGGAAGATCGACGTTCGCTTTCTCGGCTTCTTTGTCGGCAGCTTCAAAATCGAGCGAAAGATAAGCGCCAACTTCACGATCGACGATCTCAATCCGATCCCGCAAGGCCTCGAGCAATTCGCGGGGTGAAACTTCCCGCTGTCGCAGCAACGATTGGAGCTCGGCGATGCCCAGCGCCGGCAGATCTTTTGCCGTCATTCCACGACCTTCGGGACGATGAAAAGGCCGTCTGTCTGGCGCGGCGCATTGCTCAATGCCTCTTCCGCCGTAAACCAATCCCGTGGCGCGTCTTCGCGAAAGACATTGAAAATTGGGACGCCATGCGCGGCAGCTTCTACGCCGCTTACATTTAGTTCGCGAAGTTTTTCCACGTACTTTAAGACGTCGCCGAGCTGTTTCTGGAACAGCTCCGTCTCCGCTTTGGTCAGATTGAGCCGCGCCAGTCTGGCGACGTATGCAACGTCGAGATCGGAATCTCTGGCCATGGTTCGCTGGTTAAAAAGGCAGATGAGTCACTAACCAGATCACCGCAAAGGCAAACGCGACCAGAAGAAGCAGGAAAACCCACCTGCCCTCACGTCTTTGTTTGCGCAGCGGACGCGGCCGCCGCCTCTTTCTGCTTTGATCGATGTAAGGCTCGTCTGGTGCGATCGAGAACTGCAATCGTTTATCAATCAGGTCAGTTTCTCCGCGCGGTTCTCCACGCACTGCTTCAGATCCGCCTTGCGTGGCCCGCGACGTGCCAGCAATCATCCGCTCAAGCTCCTCGACCCGCGTGCGCAGCTCCGCCTCGCGACGGGTTAATTCCTCTTGCCGATGGCGAAGTGGTGAAGCCGGCTTAGGCGAACGACGAAACATCGTCATCACCGGCTGGCCATCCAGAGGAAAAGGGCAAGAGCGATCGCGCCAAAAATGATCAGCGGCAAAGTGAGTGCGATGCCGATCCGCACCCAGTGAAAAAATGAGCGCCCTTCTTCGCCGTGGTAAGCATCCGACGTGACGTCAGGTAATGCCGCATCGCCGGCGCTGTCGCTTGTTGCCTGTAATCGGCTGCGCTGCTCGCTGTACTCGGTGCGCGCCTCATCCACTGTGCTCAACGCCCGGCTCAACTCCTTGTGCAAATCGTCCGGGTTCCAGCTTTTTGGATCGATTGCTTCAATTAATTCCAGGTGCTGACTGAAACTCTCTCGAGTCGCACGGATCTGCTCGAGGCGCTTTTGCGTGTTGTACGCTTCCCGCTCAAGCACGACCAGCGATCGCGTTAGCTTGTCAGTCATTTCCGCGCGGCCCCGGTCCAATTCCTCCTGCCGGCGACTCAGTTCTTCGAGCTCGCGCTTTTGTTTTTCGATCTGTTCCTGCTGGCGCTTGAGCTGGAGCAGTTGCTCCTGCGCTTTTTGCACTTGCGACTCGAGATGTTCAACAGAGACTGCTTCGTCCTCTCTTAGTTCCAGCATTTGTTCGATCGGTCGAATTTTTTCTGGCATAACAAGCTAACTTACTGCGGCCCACTCGATCCAACGCCGCCCGGCGGCATATTAGTTTACGCTCTTCAGAATTCCAGATATTTCGAAAAGGAAATTTTATCTCGCGTCCGAGTGGCAAGGCGCGAGCGCCAGGCGCGCCGAGCTAACGCCCCGGCATCATCTCCAGCAAGACGCCTCTGAAATACTCTGTTTCCGGCAACGTCGGAAGTACTGGGTGATCAAGCGCCTGGTCGAACCGCCGTAATTTTCTCGCCGAGCGCCGCGCATCAACCAGCGCGTCGGTGATTGTTTGCAAAAACGCCGCGTCGCTTACATGATGTGAACAGGAAAACGTCGCAAGCAAACCATCTTTCGACAGAAGCTTGAACGTGCGCATGTGCAGTTCGCGATAGCCGCGCAACGCGTCGCGTAGCCCGCTCTTCGTTTTCGTAAACGATGGCGGATCGAGAATGATCAAATCGTATTGCGCTTCCGCTTTCCCGGCTGCGCGCAGAAATTGAAAAACGTCCTGATGGATCCAGCGCACGTTTAATTCGTTTCGGTTGGCGTTCCGCATCGCCGCCGCGACATTTTCTGAGCTTTCTTCCACACCAGTCACTTCGGCCACACCGGCTCGCGCGCAGACGAGCGCAAATGCGCCTTGATTCGCAAAACAATCGAGCACGCGCCGCTGTTTAGCGCATTGCGCGACGACTTTATAGTTATGCCGTTGATCGAGGTAAAAACCGGTCTTCTGCCCGTGTAAAAGATCGACTTCGAATTTCACGTCTTGAAGCTCGATCACGATGGGCGCTGACGGCGCGGCCCCTGCCAAAACGCCAGTCCGCCGCTCCAATCCTTCCGCTTTGCGAACCGGCGCGTCGTTTCGCTCGATGATGGTAACTTTTTCCCCGAAAAGATCGACAATCGCCCGCGCGATTAAGTCCCTCCGCATGTCCATCGCCAGCGTGAGCGTCTGCAACGCGAAACAATCGCCGTAACGATCGATGATGATACCGGGTAAGCCATCACTCTCACTCCAAACAACGCGGCGCAGTTTTGGATCGATATTGCGCCGGTCACGGTATTCCGAGGCCTGCGCGATGCGTCGTTTGTAGAAATCGAAATCGAGATCCTGTTTCCGCCGAGAGAAACGGCGTGCCACGATTTGCGATTTCGAATTGTAAATCGCGCTGCCGATCAAGTGATCGCCACCATCTTTCAGCGAGATCACGTCGCCATTGACCGGTTTCCCGAAAACCTTGAACACCTCGCTGGAAAATACCCAGTCGTGCCCATGCAAAATTCGCGCTCGCGGTTTGACGACGATTCCGGGCATACTACAAAGTGATCAGTGATCGGTGAATAGTGAACAGTTCGCTGGGAAATCACCGCTCACTGATCACAGATCGCGGTTCACATTCTGCTTATGCAACCAGCATCGCAAACTTCCATCGATCTTCCGGGGATCAGAAAACTGCGAAGCGGCAAGGTGCGCGAAGTTTTTGACCTGTGCGAGACACTCCTCTTCGTTGCCACCGATCGGCTTTCTGCATTTGATGTGGTTTTGCCGGATCCGATTCCGCACAAGGGCGCGGTGCTGAATCAACTTTCGGCATTTTGGTTTAGGCGCTTCGATACAGTCGACAATCACTTTGTCACCGCGGACTTCGACGAGTTCCCTAAAGAGTTGCAATCATTCCGGGAACAGCTGGCAGGCCGCTCGATGATTGTTCGCAAAACGAAACCGCTACCAGCGGAATGTGTGGTGCGCGGTTATCTGGCCGGCTCAGGTTGGAAAGAATATCGGGAATCGCAAAGTGTTTGCGGGATCAAATTGCTGGGTGGTTTGCAGCTCGCTTCGCAATTGCCAGAACCAATCTTTACGCCGGCGACAAAGAGCGAATCCGGTCACGATCTCAACATCGGCATGGACGAGTGCCGGAAAATTTTGGGCGACGAAATGGCCGAACGAGTGCGCGAATTGAGTTTACAAATTTACAGTGCCGGGCGCGACCACGCCGCGCAGCGCGGGATCATCGTTGCTGATACAAAATTCGAGTTCGGCGTTGTCGATGGAGAATTGCTTTTGATCGATGAAGTGCTCACGCCCGATTCATCACGCTTCTGGCCGCGCGATCAATACGTCGTCGGCCAGAGCCCGCCGAGCTTCGATAAACAATTTGTGCGCGATTATCTGGAAACGCTCGACTGGGACAAAACGCCGCCAGCTCCGAAATTGCCAGAAGATGTCATTGCGAAGACATCCGCCAAATACGTCGAAGCCTTCGAACGATTGACGGGCGAGAAGTTAGGGTAGCGAGCCTGCCTGAAGTGAAAAGGCTTTCTGTCGTCGCACTCCTTCTCGCTGCTTGCTGGGTCCGCGCGGAATTGCCGCCACTTATCCCGCGGGAAATCTTATTCGGCAATCAGGCGCGGACGGATCCGAAAGTGTCGCCGGACGGTTCCCAACTGAGCTGGCTGGCGCCGGACAAAAACAATACGCTGAATGTTTGGACGAGCGCGCTCGACGGCGGAAACGCCCATTGCCTGACTAACGAAACAGGCGATCCGATTGAATGGTACACGTGGGCCGCAGATGGGAAACACATCCTTTATCTCCACGACAATGCTGGCGACGAGATTCCGCACCTTTTCTCGGCTGACCTAAGGAGCGGCAACGTGCGCGATCTCACGCCGTTTCGCGGTGTGCGCGCGCAAAACGTCCTGACTGATTCGCGACATCCAGAATCCGTCCTGGTTGCACTCAACTTGCGCGACCGGAACGCATTTGACATGTATCGGGTGGATCTCCAAACGGGCGCCATCACTCTCGAAGCTACCAATCCCGGCGACGTGCTTACGTGGAAGGCCGATAACAATTTTGTCATTCGCGCCGCCACAGCTTTCGAGGGGAAAACTGGCCGGACGATTATCCGCGTGCGCGATGCGGCCGACAAACCGTGGCGTGACCTTGTGGTGATGCCTTTTGAGCGGGCACTCTTTGCCGGACAGGTCGTGAACGGCTCGCTCATTGCCGGTTTTGATCCCGATGGCAAAAGCCTGTTGATCGATTCTGCGCTGCATTCGGACAAGGGCAGATTGGTGCGGGTCGATTTGCAGGATGGTCACGAGCTCGAAGTCATCGCCGAAGATCCGCGCTGCGACGTGGCATTTGTCGATGTTGGCCGCCTGGGAATGGAGGCGAGCGTGATTTTGCATCCCGTCACCGATGCGCCGCAAGCGGTCGAGTTCGATTACACCACGCCGCACTGGTCTTTCCTCGATCCAAAATTGAAAGTGGATTTCGAGATGATCAGCCGCGAAGTGCCGGGCTTTATCGATCTCGTTAGTCGCGACAACGCCGATCATGTCTGGATCGTAGCGTCGCGCCGCAGCGACGCGCCAGCCACGTATTACAAGTTTGACCGCGACAAGAAAAAACTGAACCAGCTCTTCACCGAGAATCCTGCTTTGGCCAAATTCGCTCTCGCGCCGAAGAAACCGGTGATCATCAAAACGCGTGACGGACTGGAAATGGTCAGTTACCTAGCGATTCCGCCAAAAGTGGAGCCGAAGAAGCTTCCTCTAGTTCTTCTCATCCATGGTGGCCCCTGGGACCGGGATTCTGACAACTACGACCCCGAAGTGCAGTTTCTCGCCAACCGCGGCTATGCGGTCCTGCAAGTGAACTATCGCGGCTCGACCGGTTTCGGCATCAAGTTCTTCAATGCTGGCAACCTTGCGGTTGGGCTTGGGATGGTGGAAGACCTTTTCGATGCAGTGCGTTGGGCCGTGGATCAAGGGATCGCTGATCCAAAACGAATCGCGGCGATGGGCGGGTCGATGGGAGGTTTTGCGACCTTGCGCTCGCTGGAAATGCGGCCTGATCTCTTTGCGTGTGGCGTTGATGAATGTGGGCCAGCCGACGAAGCCGTGAGCTTTCGTTCCTCTCCCAAATACTGGTCGAACATATTGGAGCGCTGGCGACGGCGCGCAGGAGATGCCGATCACGACGAGAACTGGAACCGAAAAATCTCGCCGCTTTATCATGTCGATGCGATCCGCGCGCCGCTTCTCATCGGTCAGGGCAAGAACGATCCTCGAGTCACAATGGCTAATGCTGACGCGATGGTTGGTGCGTTGCGCAAAGCAAAACGTGAAGTGACCTACGTGGTCTATCCGGACGAAGGGCATGGTTTCGCTCGTCCGGAAAATCAACTCGATTTCTACGGCCGCGTTGAAGAGTTCCTTGCCAAACATCTCGGTGGTCGCGCGGAACCATGGAAGAAGATCACCGGCTCAACTGCGGAACTAAGGTAGGGCGGGACCGCCGGGCGCGTCGCAACCGACGGCTTGGTGATCCGTCTCTATCCGAGTAACTCGCTCACGAGTGATTTCTCTTCCTTCAGTTCAGAAATCGACTTGTCGATCTTTTCGCGGCTGAATTCGTTGATCGGAAGTTGTTGCACGATCTCCCATTTGCTGCTGCGCACGCGAACCGGGAACGATGAGATCAATCCTTCCTCCACGTCGTAACTTCCATCCGAACAAACTGCCACGCTGTGCCAATCGTCACCCGGCGTGTCGTTCGCAAGCGAACGCACTGTATCAACGATCGCATTCGCGGCGGAGCCGGCGGATGAAAGGCCCCGTGCCTTAATTACCGCGGCGCCACGTTGCTGCACCGTCGCGATGAATTCCTCTTTCAACCATTTTTCGTCGCCGATCACTTCATTGGCCGGTCGATTGTCGATCCGCGCGTTGTAAAAATCTGGATACTGCGTGGAGGAATGGTTTCCCCAGATCGTCATGTTGGTCACGCGCGCGATTTCCACGCCAGCTTTGTGCGCAAGTTGCGCCCGTGCCCGGTTCTCGTCCAGCCGGGTCATTGCAAACCAGCGATCGCGCGGGATCTCTTTTGCGTTGTTCATCGCGATCAGACAGTTCGTGTTGCAGGGATTTCCGATTACCAGCACGCGCACATCGGCCGCGGCGTTTTTTTCGATTGCCTGACCTTGGCCGATGAAAATTTTGCCGTTGATCCCGAGCAAATCTTTTCGCTCCATTCCGGCTTTGCGCGGGACGCTGCCGACGAGCAACGCCCAATTGATGTCGCGGAATCCTTCATCCAGATCGGCTGTTGGCACAATCGATTGGAGCAAGGGAAACGCGCAATCGTGCAATTCCATCACCACACCGTCGAGCGCGCCGAGCACACTCGGGATCTCAATCAGATGAAGAATAAGCGGTTGACTCGGTCCAAACATCTCGCCTGAGGCGATACGAAAAATCAGCGCGTAACCAATCTGCCCGGCGGCGCCGGTGACCGCGACTTTAAGTGGCGACTTCATGGTTCAATTAGCCACGGATGAACACGGATAACACACAGATTTTTGATGCTGCTTTCACTCTTAGTCATGCTTCTGCTCGATACTGGATGCTTGATCCTCGATAGGCAGAACAGCGCGGCGAGGAAAATCCAGCATTGAGAACCCAGCATCGAGCATTGCGATTCAAAGCTTACACCCGTCCCGTTTTCTCCAGCAGCTGATGAATCAAACGCATTCGCCTTCGCACGTTCGGGCTCGCGCGCAGCTGTGCAATGCTCCGTTGCATCCTCCGTGTCCAATTCCATTGCGTTTTTGTGCCGGGAACATTGAAGCGATATTTGCGTGCCAGTAGATCGGTGATCATCACGATGGCAATCCAAGCATTACTTCTGAAAAGCGCTTCCATTATCGCTGGATAGAAATCTTTTTCGAAATCGGACTTGCTCGCCACGGCCAATCCCTCCTGCGCCGGATCGATCTTTGGGGCTAGACCGGCGAAGCGGGCAATTTTTTCCAGTTCGAATCTGGACTGGTCTGATGTGGCCGTTGCACGCTCGAAAGCTTCTTCCCATAAAGCGCGAAGTGGCTTGTGATCGTGAGTGGCATAAGTCGCGACCGAGAGCCGTTCGTATTTATCTCCAGGCGTGATTTCCCCATCTGAAGTTTCCCACTGCGGGATTTTAAAGCCGGCGATGCCGAGTGAGCGCAGGCTTGGCCGCACATAATCCGGCACCATCCCAAGGTCTTCACCGATTACCCGGGTGGCGCCGGCTTCTTCCAACACAACACGCAGATATTTCTCGCCGTCGCCTTTGTTCGCTTCGCAGTTTTCAGGCGTTTGGTCGTCACGGGGAACAAAATGCGGAGCGCGGCCGCTGGTTCGCTTCAGCATTTCGCCTTGATCGAGCGGGAGAAACTGCTTATTCCTCCGCGGCCGCCACGGGAAGGCGTAGATGCGATAAAATCCCAGAACATGATCGATACGAAAGAGATGAAAAATGCGTCGGATCGCACGGATGCGTTGGCGCCACGACTCGAAGTTGTTCGCGCCCATTCGATCCCAGCGATACAGGGGGATGCCCCAGTTCTGGCCCCATTTCTGCGTGAACGCGTCGTCCTTGAAATGCGGTTCGGGCGGCGCGCCACCCGACCACTCGAGCATGAATTCATCCGGCCGCGCAAAAACGTCTGCGCTATAATAACTGACGCCAAATGGAATATCACCCATCAGCGCCACGCCGTGTGCTTCGGCGTATGACTTCATCTCCCGCCATTGTTGATGCGCTGTCCACTGTACATAGGAAAAAAAAGATTGGCGCTCGATGATGGTCTTCTGACGGTCTGGCGGCAGATCGTGCAGCCACGCCTTCGCTCGTTGGATTGATTGATGTTGTGCCGGCCAACCGTTCCACGCCGGGCTCTCGCCGTTCTGCTCCATCAGTGCTCGGAAAAATACGTAATCGTGCAACCACGCCGCTTCTTCTTCGCAAAATTTTCGAAAGGCAGTCCGTCGATCTTGGTTGGCACGAGCGGAAAAATTGGCGAATGCCTTTTCCAGCAGGCGTCGCTTTAGTTTTTTAACGAGGCGATACTTTACTCCGCCGCGGCGCAGCTTGGAAAGGCTTGTCCTGAGCGGAGTCGAAGCATCGGCCCGCTTGGCGGCGGGTGGGACCACCTCGCCAAGAGCAAAATCAACGTCTTGGCGCGTTAAATCTTCAGGCGAGTCTGGGCCCAAATAGAGCGTGGTCGGCTCAATCGCCATGGCGCTGATGGCGTTGTAAGGACTGTTGTCGGATCCGGTCTCGTTGATCGGCAGCAGCTGAACCAGCTTGAACCCAATCCCTGCGATCCAATCGATGAACTCTCGCAGCGCAGAAACATCGCCGACCCCAAGATCGTTCTCGCCGCGTAGCGCAAACAGCGGCACAAGCACGCCTGCGATCCGATTGTCCGGAGACAAATTCATTCTTCAGCCACAGGTGAACACGGATGAAACACAGATTCAGAAGACCAGACGTTTATACTCAACTTTGGCGCGACCGAAGTTTATCAACATTCCCACCTTAATCCCGGTCGCTTTCAGCTCGTTAAGCACTTGGGCTTCGTCACGTTTGTCGTATTGAGGAGACACCTTGATTTCAATGATTACGCAGTCGTTTACAATCAGACAGCATCGTAATCACCTACAACAGTGTCCTTGTATCGTACCGTAAGTCGCTTTTCCAAGTCGGCCCTCACGCTGCGACGGAGCAGTTCCACTTGAAGAGCTCTTTGGTAGACGCGCTCAAGAAATCCGTAGCCCAGGTGTCGATACACTTCGAAGGCGCTCCCGATGATTGCCTCGGTGATGTCCTTGTACGGAAACTGCTTTTCGTTCTCAGATGCGACTTCGAGCATTATTTATCTGTGTGGATCTGTGTCTATCTGTGGCCTCCGGATTAGCTTCTTCGCACCTGCCAGTCCTCGACGAGTTCGCTGGGAATCTCTTGGAGAAAACGCGACGGCCGTTGGAACACATCGCCGTAGCCTCCGCTTAAGCGCAGCTGCGGGTAGGTCAGATAAAGTTCGTCGCGAGCGCGCGTGGTCGCGACGTAGAAAAGCCGCCGCTCTTCCTCGAGCGCCCCGCATGTGTCGAGGGAACGGCTGCTCGGGAACATTCCGTCGGTCAGCCAAATCACGAACACAGTGCGAAACTCGAGACCCTTCGCCTGGTGCACCGTAGAAAGGTTCACCGCTTCTTTGTCGCTCGTTTGATTTGGCGCTGCTTCGGCATCGACATTGCTGATCAGCGCCAGTTGCGAGAGAAATTCGTGAACATCTTTGAACTGGCGCGCGAACACCGCGAGTTGATTCAAATCTTCGCGACGCAATTCGTAGTTTGCGAAATTCACTTTCGCATAATCATCGTAAATTGCTTCCACGATCGACATGATCATTTCTGATGGCGCATTTGGTTCCCCAGCAGGCGCGATCTCGTCGAGCGTATGCGCGAGTTGCTGCCATGCTTTCTTCGCTTTCACCGGAACGCTCATAGCCGTCAGGCGTTCGCCAAAGTTGTAGCCGGGGTGGCTGACCCCGGTTGATGCTCGCGTATTTTGGCGTCCGGGATCACCGATGCCAACTACAGCGGTCAGCGCATTTTCCCACTCGCGCCAAAGAGTATCTGCGGTGCGATTGCCGATGCCGGGCAACAGTTTCACCATCCGCTTGAATGCAACTTCGTCACGTGGATTGGCGACGAAGCGAATGAAAGCAGTGACATCCTTGATGTGGGCCTGCTCGAAGAAGCGAATTCCGCTGGTGATTTGATAGGGAATCCCACGGCGGGATAATTCCAACTGCAGTTCGATCGCGTGATAGTGCGCGCGATAGAGCACGGCGATGTCCCTAAGATCCACGCCTTCATCGCGCAACTCGAGAATACGCTGAGCGATAAATTGCGCTTGCTCGCCCGCATCGTTGAGTGCGACTAGGGCGGGCTTCACAGCGTTGGATTGGCGCGTTGCGCTCAAGTGTTTGTGGAACTGTTGAACGTTTGCCGCGATTGCCGCGTTCGCGACCTCCAGAATTTCCGGAAGGCTGCGGTAATTCATCTCGATCTTAAACACCCGTGCGTCCGGATAGCGTTTCGGAAATTCGAGAATGTTTTGAAAGTTCGCGCCGCGCCACGAGTAGATCGATTGCGCATCATCGCCGACGACCATCACATTCCGGTGATCCCGAGCGAGAAGATCGACCAAATCAGCCTGGATCTTGTTCGTGTCCTGATATTCATCCACGAGAATGAATTGAAATTGCCGCCGGTAAAATTCAGCAATGCGCTCGTGGCGCTGAAACATCGTCAACGTCTTTTCCAGCAGGTCATCGAAATCCATGGAGTTGGTCGCTTTTTTCTTTTTTTCATAGCGATCATGGACGTCTTTGATTTTTTCGAGCAGTGGCAGGAAATAGGGAAACTTTTCCGCAAGCAACTCTGCTAATGGCTTCTCTGTGTTGACGACAAAACTGAAAATTTCGGCGAGCACGTCGCCTTTTGGGAACCGGATTTCCTTCGGATCAATTCCCGCGCTGGCTATCACCACGTCGATCAAATCCTTTTGATCTTCCCGGTCCATGATGGTGAACCCGCTCGAATAGCCCAGAGCGCTGCCGTGCCGGCGCAGGATGCGATTGCCCACCGAATGGAACGTTCCGCCCCAAATTCCGCTCGCGTCCATCGGAAGCAAATTCGCGACGCGGTTGAGCATCTCGCGCGCGGCCTTGTTTGTGAATGTTAGTAACAGGATGTTCCGCGAATCGATCCCGTTCTCGAGCAAATATGCGACGCGATAGGTGAGCGTGCGCGTTTTACCCGATCCCGCGCCGGCGATCACCAGAAGTGGGCCCGGTGGCGCGGTCACGGCGGCGAGTTGCTGCTCATTCAGCTCCGCGGCGTAATCGACGTGAATTGATGTCGATCCTGGCGCGCGTTGTAGCGTGTATTGACGGGACATTAGCGATTGCGGAAAGCGGATTGCACGAAAAGAGACCGCAGCACTCCTCTTGACGCAAACTAATATAGCCTAGCCAGAATCGCGCCGCGCTGAGGCGACTACAACGTCTTCAGAAAATCGAAGTGGGCCTCCGCCGCCTCTAAATGTCAGATTCGTCGGCACGAGTGTCGAGGCTATGCAAATGAAGCTCCGCATACTCGCCAGCGCGCAACGCTGCGACGCGCGAGACAATTTTCTCGGCGTTCGGCTTGAGTCTTGGCCAGCTCGCGAAAGGTAAAATGAGCACAGCGAGCTTACGGCCCGGCAGATTTTGTTGAGTCCGCAACGCCTGATCCGTTGTAATGAGCAAGTCGAACTCCTTCTCAGCAGCATCAAGCAATTCACCGTTCGAAAAGGGTGGACCAACCCATTTCTGCCGCAGTTGCGACCTTGTGCGCGCCGAGATAATTGCGCAGTGGAACTGGCGTTCCTTGATCAAAGAGAACGCGCACGAGGTTAAGTAACTGCCAAACTTTCTTCTGCGAAAGCTAGTACTGCGATTACTTGCTCACGATTCACCCCAGGAAACCACTCGAGAAACTGATCGACTGTTGCCCCAGATTCCAGATTCTCAAAAAGGGCTTTCACCGGCACCCGCGTGTTTTTGAATCGCCAGACGCCGCTCAGCGTATCTGCCGAACGCTCTACTGCTGAGCATGCAGTCCAATCGATCATGCAACAAAGTTAAACGCCCGCGATCGCAGCGCAACCGGTCCCGCCGCGTAATCATATCCATAGCTGCAATCTCTTGGTAGGGGCGATTCACCTCAATTGCCCAGGGCGGTTCGGTGAACCGCCTGGGTACGCCGGTTTTCATAAACGCCCAAGGCCGACTCGGCACGGCCACTTCTTCGGCGCGTTTCAAAGACGAAATCAAGCTGATGGGCGAGGTGAGCGGAGCGATCCTCGCGCTTAAACCGGTTACGTTCCATTACAAGAAAGAGCTTGATCCCGATGGCGCGCCGCAGTTTGGCTTCGTCGCTGAAGACGTGGCAAAGGTGAATCCCGCCCTAGTGATCCGCGATGCCGAGGGGAAAGTTTACACTGTGCGGTACGACGCGGTAAACGCGATGTTGCTCAACGAGTTCCTGAAGGAGCACCGCACTGTGCAGGAACAAAATCGCAAGATTCAGGCACAGGATGCGACCATCGCAAAGCTAAAATCCGGAATGGAGGTTCTCACCACAGCGGTGAAAGAGCAGGGATCGCAAATCCAGAAGGTGAGCGCAGAGCTAGAGCTGCAAAAGCCTGCGCCGCGAACAGTCCTGAACAATCAGTAAAAGGTGCGCCAGAGGTAAGGGCGGTTCACCCGCCTTTGCTGTGCTACGGCGCGACAGGCCCGAACCGTCTGGGCGATTGAAGTCAATCGCCCCTACCTAACGGCACCGCCGCGGGCAAACCCAGCGTTCACCTGCCGCCACGATCATGTTCGTCCTCGCGGCGCGATAGCGCATTTTGCGCGGCTCGCCCTATTATTCGAGCATTTTGCGACACCAATCTCGAAGAGCGCGAGCGCCCTCGATCGCCTCTGTCGCCAGTTCCTGCGTGGCCGAAGCACCAGGATAGCGAAATTCGACTGCATATCTGTCGAGACGCGAAATCGTTGCGCCGAAACTTTCCGGAAACTCAAAACGTTTCGGCAGCAAGGCACTGAGCTCATTCAGGTCGTGCGTTTTTGGGAATGGGACGCCATTTTCGCAGAGTAGCGCTTTAAGGTACTTTTCGGCCGATTGCTGGGCTAAAAAGCAAATGAGATCGTAATTGAGCTCGTTGACGGCATTCATTTCTCTCATCATGGAAATGAAGTCTGCCCCGGCTTTCTTGACCCATTCTGCAGTGTCAGCCCGCATAAAGGACACGTCCTTCGCGCATCACATCGCGCATAAACCAATCGTTCATTTGCATTCTCCTGCGCACTGTATCTGGACTGCGGACGATGAGATCGAGGGCATAATTTCGCGGATGGACCCGGTTGGTGATCTCCGCAGCCGTGCGGGATGGGTGCTCGTCCGAAGCGATGATTACCATTAGATCGACATCAGAATCGGCCCTGGCATCGCCGCGCGCGTGCGAACCGAAAAGGATGATTCTTTCCGGGTGGAATTCGCGGACGATCTTGTCCGCGAGCGTCTGAATATCACTTAGTGATGGCATCTAGTTTAATATAAACCTTTTGCACTATTGTCTTTGAATACACGCGAAAGAACAGTTCTTATCCTTCGCGCTTGCGGCCGAGTTCTTCGAGCAACTCGATCTGGATTTGCTGAATTTCGAACAGGCGGTTGTATTGGCGGCGCAGCAGATGATCGATTTTTTCGTGCAAATGCCGGATCTCGAGCTCGGCTTTTAAATTGACCTTGTAATCATTTTCCGCTCGCAACCGATCGCGCGCTTCAGCGCGGTTTTGACTCATCATGATGATGGGCGCCTGAATGGCTGCGAGACACGAGAGAATAAGATTCAGCAAAATGAACGGATAAGGATCGAACCCGCGGTTCAGTAGGAAAATGGCGTTTAGGATAATCCACCCGAACAGCACTGCGCCGAAGAGTATGATGAATCGCCAACTTCCGCCAAATGATGCGATTCGATCCGATAGCCGTTCGCCAAACGTCAGTTTTGTCTCGAATTGTTTGCTGATGTCGCTGGAAAGAATCTCGTGTTGCTGCAAACTTTCGATGACTTCCTGGTCGAGCGCGGAGAGCTCCCCGATTTCATCCTGCAAAACCTCCTTCACGTAATCTTTCCGGAATTCGCCGAGATCATCCAGACAGATAAAGCCTTTATCGTCCCACTCGGGCACGCGTTTCTTGATGAACTCGACGAGCGACGGCCGAATCAGCTCCGACATCATCCCGTCGTGCAGCGACTTCTGTTTCTTGCAAATCTGGCAGATAACTTTCGGCGTCTCTTTCATCGGGGTTGGTTGTGAAGTTAAGCTGCTCCTGCGCGGCTTGTCGATTCCATCTTGAATCGACGATTGTCGATTCTAAGCTTGTGCGATGGAAGAAGCGGAAGTGCCTCTCGAGCATTTGCAGGAGCATGTGCGCGAGAGCGCGGAACACAGCGATGCCGTCTGGATTTCATGGGTGGCGTTGAGTACCGCCATTCTTGCCGTGCTGGCCGCGATTGCGGGACTTCTTTCAGGGCAACACGCGAACGAAGCCATGATGAACCAAATCGAAGCGTCCGATCAATGGAGTTACTATCAGGCGAAAAGTATTAAGGGTGCCGTGCTCGATGCAAAGATCGCGCTTTCGACAACGCCATCGGCGCAAGATCGAGAGAAAGCTGCGAAGTATCAGGAAGAAGAATCCGAAATCAAATCAGAGGCCGAGCACAAAGAAGTCGCTGCGAAATCAAACTTTCACAAGCACGAAGTCTTCGCGCGCGGCGTAACCATGTTCCAGATCGCGATTGCCATCGCCGCGATCTCCGCTCTTACAAAGAGACGCCGGTTCTGGATCGTGAGCTTGCTTTTCGGCGGCGTCGGCTGCGTCTTTCTCGTGCTCGCCGCGATGGCAAGGTAGTGGCGATTGGCCCATTCGACTTCGCTCAGGGCAGGCTCTCAATCGCCCTGCGCGGTTCAGTGAATGGAGGCGGCGGGCGCCGAGCGACATAGACGGGAAGCCCGAAGTGGCGAGTGAGCGAGAGCTCACGCGTCAACCGCCCTGCCTGCAAGCTCGTCGAGTTGGGCGGAAAAGCGTGTCTTGCGGCTACGGCTGGATGTACGGCTAACAACCCATAGCCTTCCGGGCTGTCGTCCATAGACTGTTCCCGATTAAGTAAATCCCGCATCCGCGTGATGCCGTAGGAGTATTTTCGTAGCAAACGCGATTAAACGCTTGCAACCCGTCGGCCGATTTGTTAGACGGTCGCGCAAGCGTGAAACAAAATATCACAGCTCGTACGGGCACGGAGCCATTGCGGGTCGTGGTGGTGGGAGACACTTGTGTCAGCGAGGAGGGTATGGCCACCATCATTCGCCGCGATAAGAGATATCGTGTTTGCGGCGGCGCGCATGGTTTCTATGACGCGGGCGAACTAATCCGAAAACATCGCCCGGACGTTCTGCTGATCGAGCCTTTCCTGGAAGATCGTGACGGTATTCGCTGGATCGAAGATCTCGCGACGGAATTTCCGCGCACCCGTATCCTGATTGTGTCACGGCAGGCCGAACGGATTTATGCGGAACGGGCGTTACGGGCAGGTGCGGCCGGTTACTGGATGAAAAACGGATCGGCGGAGGAACTGTTGCGTGCAGTTGAAACTGTCGCTGGGGGTGAAATCTATGTAAGCCCGCTAATAACCTTACTGGCCCTCCAGAAGTTTGCCCACCGTCGCAACCTTCCACAGGCGGTGGACGCCCTGAGCGATCGCGAGCTGGCAGTATTTTCCCTGATTGCTGCGGGACAAGGTCTCGGTCAGATTGCGAAAACGCTCG
>QHPD01000014.1 GCA_003218975.1 Verrucomicrobiota bacterium | reverse complement strand
CCGATCGTGGCCAGCGTTTGCACGCTGAAGAAGAAGCAATCGAGGAACCAATGTAGACCTGTCCCGGCGATGCTATTTGGCTCCAGACTGTAGAGCGTGGCAAAAAGAAGGTTGAGCGTGATGTAAACGGCGGCAACAAATGCGGCGAATTGTGGCCACCGTAAACCAAGCAGCCAGCGATAGACATCGCGCCACCGCCAGGCGTCGGTATTGACTTTGACAAACTCGACCTGGCCGGCACGGACGGAAACGGGAGTAGGTTTCCTCCTCATGTTCACCTAATCACCGGTCATCGCGAATTGGTCAACAAATCCAGCAATGGCTTCGCAGATTTGCTGATCGATATCTTCCTGCGTCTTGCTCGTTCCTTGAAGTTCACGTTTAGGCACGCGCAATGAATGATCGCCGCCTTTGACGATGCGCAAAGAGTTTGGCGCTTTCATTTCACCACGAACTCGCTCCAAAAGATCCAATGGGCAAAGCGAATCGCGCGTGCCTTGGACAAACAGGATCGGCGTGGTCAGAGCACGCAAAATCTCGTCGCGGAGTTTCGTACGATCACCCATCGCGCAGAGGGGGTATCCAAGACAAATCAGCCCGTCCACGTTTTCCTCGAGTGAAACATGACAGCCGACGCGGCCCCCCATGCTTTTACCGATGAGGATTGTGATTCTGGAAGGATGTCGTTCTCGCGCTTCGCTTAGGGCCCGCCGGTGGGCCGCGATCAATTGTGGCAACGGATCGGGCCGCTTTCGGCCTTTGCGCATGTAATCATAATCGAACGTGACGAATTCCCCAAGCTGGCTCAGACGATTTTTCCAATTTTGCATCCAAGGATGAGACGAAGGCGCGCCTGCGCCGGGAGCAAACAAGAACAAAGGTTTCATGCAGACTATCGGCGCTCATAGACCGCCGCAGCAACAGCGCATCTTTATTGCACCGTCACAACCGTGCCGACTGGAATTTCAGAGAAAAATTTGCGAGCAGCATCCTCCGGCAAGCGAATGCAGCCGTGTGATGCCGGATGATCCGCCACATAGCCGGCGTGCATTCCAAAATCGAGACAGCTCAGACGCATGAAATAGGGCATGTCCACATGGTAGATGGTAGAACGATGGTATCGTTCCTTGTTGGTGATCACAAATTCGCCCCTCTTCGTCGAATAACCTGGTCGCCCAGTGGAGCATTGCGTCCGATACACCGGCACACCATTCTTAACCAGGGCGACCCGTTGCAAAGCGAGAGAAATTTCGAGCCGCAACTGGTCCGGCGGCGGTCCGCCGCCGAGAAGAATCTGTGCGGCGCGCCAGTGACCGGTCTCTGCGGCAATATCCAACGCAGACATTCTGTCCCGGCTCGTCAGTCGGTTACGGTTGGCGCCAGCGTCGAGCAGAGCGCGTAGGTAGTCGTCCTGCCCAAGTCCGGCGGCAAGCATCACCACCGTAAGGTTCCTGTCTTCTTCCACGTAGCTGCGAAGCGAATTTGATGAGAGCAGCGCCAGAAAATCCTTGTCACAACGGGATGGAAGAACGGTGTTAGGATCGGCTCCACAAGCCAGCAGCGTTCTGAAAAGAGAGGAGTTGCTTCCGGCGATGGAATAAGCAAGAAACGGTACGTTCCTGCCCTCAGGCGTCGGAGGCATTGAATGTTTGCGAAGCAGCAATCGGATTTGCTCCTTGTCTCCGCCTAGAAGTGCAGCGCCTAGAGCACGCCGGGTACTGGTTGTCCACTGCTGCATTGGCGGCAAGCGCTCCAGCACGGTCTCGACAATCCCTGGATTACCACCGTCCAGTGCCATCCCCAGAAGATCCCGCCCGTCATTCGTACGACCTTCTGCATGCAGATTGGTTGTACGTGCGAGAAGCAAGCCGAATATATCGATGTTGCCATGCGCTGCGGCTGCCATCAGAGGCGTGAAACCGCTTTTGTCGGGGAGATCAACAATCGCGCCGGCATCGATGAGTCGCCGCACAGTCTTCCAATCCTGCTGCGATGTCGCGATTAAGAGCGACGTTCGTCCCTCCGCATCGCGGCCATTTGGATCGACACGGTCCATCAGGCATAAGTCGATGAGAGAATCGCGGTGAAGAGTAACCGCTCGAACCAGTTCGTTGGGCGAAATCGCGATCCGGGCCGGGGGCTCGGGTCCAATTGCTGTGGCCCAAACCAAGATAAACAGCGCGACCCCGGCTAGGAAGACAATTCGCCTGTTGGATCCGCGCATACAAAAGGCTCGATTGGGAATTCTACACGCTCTGTCCACGAGCTTAGCAGGGATTGGATGAAAGCGCGAGTGCGCCCTGGCATAAGCGGGGAGTGGACGCGACCAGTTGAACGTTGCATGTTCAATGCTGTCCAAGTTGCAACCCATGCGCTTATCCATTTTGATTCTGTGCTTGACAATCAGTACATCGTTTGCAGCGCAACCTGAGGTCGCCCCAACGCCGACTGTTCCCGCTGCGGCAGCCGAAGCAGGCAAGGACGTTGCGCATCAATTGAACAATGCGTTTGCGAAGGTTTTCGAAACCGTGGCGCCGAGCGTTGTGATCATTGAAATTTCAAAGAAAAACGACGGAAGCGAGAGTTCGCCATTCGACGATTTGTTCTTCCAAGGTCAACCTGACGAAAACAACCCGCGGAGGAACCCGGGCGTGCTGCGGCCGATCCAAAGCGAAGGCTCCGGCTTCATTATTCGACCGGACGGCTACATCTTCACGAACGTGCACGTGATCGAGGACGCGGACAAAATCGACGTGAAATTGCGGGATGGCCGGGAGTTTCAGGCGAAAGTCGTGGGCACCGATGAGAAGACAGATGTCGCGGTCATCAAAGTTGACGCCAAGGATTTGCCGGTCGTTCAGCTGGGCGATAGCGATGCGGTGCGCGTGGGGCAATTTGCGTTCGCCATCGGCGCGCCCTTCAAGCTGGATTACACGTTCACCTATGGGGTGGTGAGCGGCAAAGGCCGCAGCAAATTGCTCCAGGCGCGTGGCTATTCTATCTCGGATTATTTGCAGACCGATGCCTCGATTAATCCCGGTAATAGCGGCGGCCCACTCTGCGACATCGACGGCAAGGTGATCGGGATGAACACACTGATCAACGGCATGAATCGCGGTCTCGGCTTTGCCATTCCGATTAATATGGCCAAGGAGATCGGCGCCGAACTTATCGCTGGCCACAAAATCGTGCGGCCCTGGTTGGGAATTCGTATCGAGACACTGGGTGACGATTCCGAAATCCGCGATCTACTCAAGGGCGCCGAGAAAGGCGTAGTGGTGCGCATCATCGAAGCTAACGCGCCGGCCTATAAGAGCGACTTGCGGCCCTTTGATGTGATCACGCATGTCGATGGGGCGCCAGTGGAAACCGACTCGCAGCTTCAGCATGAGATTTTGAAAAAGAAGGTCGGTCAAAATGTCGAGCTGACCGTCTGGCGCAAAGGCCGGACAATCAAAGTGCCTGTTAAGACTGGCGAACTGCCCAGCGAGATCGCGCGCGCCTCAAATGAGTCGATTCAGCCAACCCAACCAAAGCAGCAAGGCGTCGGCAAATTTGGACTGCAGGTGCAGGAATTGACGAAGGACGTTGCAGACCGTCTGCACCTCCCTGTGCAGCAAGGGGTCATTGTGACGGATGTTGAAGACAACAGTCTTGCCGCGCAACAAGACATTCAGCGCGAGGATGTCATTACTGAAGTGGATGGCAAACCGGTTACCGACGTCCGATCATTCCGCGACGCGCTCAACGAAGCGGACCCGAGACGCGGCGTCCTTCTCTACCTCGATCGCAAAGGCGGCAAGACTTTTGCCGTGCTGAAAGCAGGGAACGGATAGCCGCGATCAGCTTTTACGGCTGCCGACGATCACAAGGACGATCCCGCCGACCAGACAGATGCCGCCGAGCACTGGCGGAAATGAGATGGTGTGCTCTTTTTCGGCGGTCGCCTGAATCGGACCGAATTCGAGCACCTTCTCGCGCTTGGTGTAGGTGAACCCGCCATACACCAGCGAAACGATGCCGATGATGATTAAAATGATGCCGACAATGCCGGCTGGTTTCATTGCTGCAAAATTACAGCGGACGCCGACCTTGGATCAAATTGATAATCAGCACCACAATGGCAAGCACGAGCAGGATATGAATAAACCCGCCCAGAGTATAGGAGCTGACCAATCCAAGGAGCCAGAGAATCAGCAAGATCACAAAGATTGTCCAGAGCATAAGGTTTCCTTTCGGTTAAGTCATACCTAGCTTCGTGTGAGGCAGTTCCGTTGCGCTTATTGGAACAGAGAAATTCATCATCGACGGCTAGAGCGCAACAATCAAGAAATGCAATTGCTCCCCAGCCTCGCAGGCATAGAGTTCGCCACTATGAAAAAGCGATGCGGCGTGTCCCTGTTGGTTTGGTTCTAAACCGACCAAGATGACCTGCAGTGGCGGACAGGTGCTTTTCATCGAGGAGGGCAACTACGGAAAAGTAAGACTCGACGGACTTGCCGTTGCGGGCATGGCGCAGAGCCCGGCGGGCCAGTCCATGATGGAGTCCTACGGAAACTGGAAGTTCGCCTATTTATACGTCGACGACAAAGCGAATCCGGATCAGCGCAAAGCGCTTGAAGCGATCGCCGGGGCGGTTCTGCAGCCGGGTGCGTCGAAGAAAACCGAAATTCGTTATGTCCCAATCACCCGAAAGATTGAGGGGAAAGAACATCAGATTACCATCGGGCAGTATGGAACTTTTCATGGTCACCTGATCGAAGGCGGCATGGGCGGTACGCCCAAGATCGTGAACCCGCCCGGCGCCGACCCGATCCATCACGAATACTGGCAGGGGCAGACCTCGAAAATGACTTACAACGATGCGGAACAGAATTGGTCCTGGGACAACTCGAACTACATGTTCGGCACCTTCACCGTGGATAATGTCCAATACGAAAAATTCACCGCTGGTCTCGCCCAGAAAATGGCGGAAATGAAAGGCCAAAAAACGCCGTGAGAAAAATAGGACCGACATTATAATCCCGAGACCAATGCAGTGGAGGGCGTCCGTGCCGTCAGCAACTTTGGGACACGACAAGCGTGTGCCCCTCCAAAGCGCCATGAGTTCTTGTAGTAGCCTTCGGGATGTGCGCGATTCAGGACGACCGGCCACCGTCGATCTTGCCTACCACCTCGCGCAAATTCCAGTCCGCCGCTTCGAGTTGCTGGCGCGCCGAATCATAATCGCACTGGGCTAACTCGGCGACAACACGCGTAGCGCGATCTTGTAGCTTCGCGCTGGTCGTGCGCAAATCGATCATCAAGTTGCCGCGCACTTTGCCTAGCATCACCATTGCGCCAGTGCTGATAATATTGAGTGCAACTTTTGTCGCCGTGCCCGCTTTCAACCTTGTCGATCCGGTAAGAATCTCCGGTCCAACCGCGAGATCGACTGCAACATCGACATTCACAGCAGACGCGTGAGGATTGCACGTCAGTAGCATTGTTGTCACGCCGGCGGATTTTGCCCAGGCTAGCGCACCAAGGACGAACGGCGTTCGACCGCTGGCCGTGATTCCAATCACAATATCGCCGTCTTTTACTCGGCGTTCGTTCAAAGCTAACGCGCCGGCGCCTTCCTCGTCTTCCGCGCCTTCCACACTTCGATAAAGCGCAGTCATACCGCCGGCTATGATCCCCTGCACAAGATCGTGCGACGCGCCAAACGTTGGTGGAATCTCGCTAGCATCAAGGACCCCGATGCGCCCGCTGCTGCCAGCTCCCACGTAAAACAAGCGGCCACCATTGCGCAGCGATTCGGTCACGATCTCAATGGCGCGCGTAAGATCGACAATCGCCCCGCGTAAGGCGTCTTGAACAAATTTCTCCTCCTCAACGAAAAGCTCGACTAGTTCGCGTGCGCTCAGTTTTTCCAAATTCTCTGAGCGCGGGTTGCGTTGCTCGGTCAGCGCCGCCGCCAGATTATCGATTTGCTCCTCAGAAAGCTTTGGCTGGAAAGTAACGTGATCACGCACCTCCGCTGCGAGCCATGCTGCACCAAGC
Organism: Verrucomicrobiota bacterium; assembly: GCA_003218975.1. Lineage (GTDB taxonomy): Bacteria > Verrucomicrobiota > Verrucomicrobiia > Chthoniobacterales > UBA10450 > Udaeobacter. The sequence continues at coordinate 13,646 of QHPD01000014.1, read as the reverse complement.
TCTGGAGCGCGCTCGGCGATTGCCACGCGGGCATCGGGAAGGTTCTTTTTGAGTCTGCGTCGAAACGCGTGGGTATAAATTGAATCGCGGTAAAAAAGACCGCCCATCAGCATCACTTTCGGCGCGAGCAAGTGAAGACGGGAGGCGATCGTTTCGGTGTAATCGCAGAGGGCCTGAGCGCCATTTTCGATGATCTCGGTAATACGCGGGTCACCGCCGGCGGCGGCCTCAAAGACGACTCGCGTAAGCAGCGCCACTTCCATCTTATCCGCTGTCTGCGCCCAGCGAACGAGTTCATCAAAATTGTTCAACGAAAGCGCCTGCAAAATTTTTACCGTAAACGGCCGTTCCACCCGTTGCAGATCGTATTCGCGCAAGATCAAGCGCAGCGCCTGAATGGATAGAAAATAACCGCCGCCCGTGTCGCCAAGAATGTGTCCCCAACCGCCAGCTCTTTCGATTCGCTCGCCGCGACGGCCTGTCACCGACGAGCCGCTGCCGGCGCTCACCACGATGCCATCGCCGTGCTCGAGAGCGGCAGCGACGCCGGATTCGCGATCGCTGCCAGTTATGATTCTGGCATTTGGCCAGATTTCCGCGCAAAGTCGCGAAAGCGATTGTCGATCTTCGGCCGTGCCGCACCCAGCAAGAAAGACTCCGGCCCGATCGATTTCACGGGGAAGTTCACGAAAGATCGCTTTCAGACGATCCGGCGTTTGCAAGCGGAAATTCGATGGCGGCAGTTTTCCCTGGCCGATAACGCCAAAAGTCGCATCCGTTCGTTCGACAAGACACCAGGCGGTTTTTGTGCCGCCGCCTTCTACTCCAAGAATTCGCTCGCCCAGTTTCACGATCCTTTATGCATACCTGCTTTTGCGGTAATTTGAAAGACTGACCGGGTCGGCGCGCTGCCCACCGTTGCCGAGATTTTGCACGCTCGTATCGTGCAGGATATTCATGGAAGAGAAGGAAGCCGCCAAGCGCATCCAGCAATTGCGGGAGGAAATCCGGAAGCACGACCGGCTTTATTACGAGGAAGCCGCGCCGATAATCAGCGATCGAGAATACGACCGACTGTACAAGGAGCTTGTCGATCTCGAAACGCAATTCCCCGATCTCATTACGCCGCATTCACCCACCCAGCGTGTCGGCGGAAAACCGCTCAAAGCGTTCGAGCAGGTCTCGCATGTCATACCGATGCTTAGTCTCGACAACACTTACTCTGAAGAGGAAGTGAAAAATTTTCATGCTCGCATCCGGCGGCTCTTACCGAACGAAAAGATCCCGGTAGTGATCGAGCCAAAAGTGGACGGCGTTGCGGTTTCGCTCATTTACGAGAACGGCAGGCTGCGCCAAGCGGCAACGCGGGGAGATGGAAACGTGGGCGACAATATCACGCAAAATATCCGGACGATTCGCTCCGTGCCGGAGCGCCTGCGCGATGCTGCGCCGAAACTCCTGGAAGTGCGGGGCGAAGTTTACATGGACAGGAAGGGCTTTGAAAAACTCAACGACGAACGCAAGAGGCAAGGCCTGCCGCTGTTTGCAAACCCACGCAACGTGGCGGCTGGTTCACTCAAGCAACTCGACCCGGCGATCGTGGCGAAACGTCCGCTCGGCGTCGTGTTTTACGGAACCGGCGCAACCGAAGGACTGAATGTCGATGTTCACTCCGAAATTTTTCCGCTGCTCAAGAAGCTGGGCTTGCCGGCTACCGAGCGCTGGTGGGTGGCCGAGTCAGTCGAGGAAATCTTGGATGCGATTCACGAGCTAGACGGGATCCGTCATAATTTTGTTTATCAAACCGACGGGGCAGTGGTGAAAGTCAATTCATTTGCGCAACGCGAGCGGCTCGGTTTCACCGCGAAATCGCCACGCTGGGCGATTGCTTACAAATACGCAGCCGAACGGGTAGAAACGCGTTTGCGCGACATTGTGATTCAGGTCGGTCGCACTGGAATTTTGACGCCAGTCGCAGTGCTTGAGCCGGTGCTGGTAAGCGGGAGCACCGTGGCTCGCGCTACGTTGCACAACGAGGATGAAATCAAGCGCAAAGACATCCGCGTCGGCGACACCGTGGTGATCGAGAAAGCTGGCGAAGTAATTCCCGCGGTGGTCACAGTTGTGAAATCGAAGCGTCCGCGCGATGCGAAGCCGTTTGATTTTGCACGGCACATTCACGGCAAATGCCCCATCTGTGGCGACCCCATCCGGCGCGACCCGCAGTTTGTCGCATGGCGCTGTGAAAATCTACAATGTCCGGCACAGACAACACGGCGCGTAGAATTTTTCGCCGCGCGCAGCGCGCTCGACATCGAAAGCGTGGGTGGAATTGTGGCAGACAAACTGGTCGAGAGTGGACTCATCCGCGAGCCACTTGATCTGTTTGAGCTAAAGACCGAACAGCTCGCTAAACTAAATCTCGGGACGGATGAAGCGCCGCGCGTGTTCGGCGAGAAGAACGCGACCAAAGCGATTAAGGCGATCGAGCGCGCCAGAACTTTGTCGCTTTCGCGCTGGCTTTTCGCCCTGGCAATTCCCGATGTGGGAAAAACCACCGCAACGCAGCTCGCCCAGTTTCATGACAACATCGACGACGTGGCCCATTCACAATTGCTCCTCGATGTTTTGGAGTATCACCAGAAGCGGGACCAAAAGGAATCTGCCAGAGAAATCGCCGAACGATTAATCAAGGCTGGTTTTGCCGAGCGCTCCAAGAGCAAAGCGGAAAAGGACGGCATCGTTACCGAAGTGGGGCCGGTGGTCGCACAGAGCGTTCTGGACTTCTTCGCGTCGACGACAGGAAAGAAAATTCTGCGACGACTAAATGAACTCGAAATTCAGCCAACGAGCGAAAAAATCTCGGCGAAGAAAGCAGCCGAATTGCCGCTGGCCGGAAAGACTTTTGTGTTGACTGGAACGCTGCCTTCGATGACGCGCAAGGAAGCAAGAAAAAAAATCGAAGCGCTCGGTGGGCACGTCAGCAGTAGCGTGAGTAAGAAAACCCATTACGTCCTCGCCGGCACCGAACCGGGCAGCAAGTTCGATAAGGCCAAACAACTCGGCGTAAAGATTATCGACGAAGCGGAGTTTCGAAAAATATTACCGCGCTGAGCTTGGCACTCCTGTCCGCTAGGGCGTGTGTTGTGCCTCGGACTCGAGCTTGAGGGGAATGGAGCGATTTGCCTCAGCAGCTGCCGATGTAGGAAGCGGCGTACCGTCAGAAAGCATAGGCACGTTCTTGCTGGCCGGATGAAGATCGGCCTGCACTTCGAATGTCAGTTTCTTATTTCCGCGCGCAACTGTGATCGGCACAATGTCGCCGGCGGTAATGAAAAACGATGCATCCAGCACATCTTCCGGCTGAGTTACTTTTTTTCGTCCCACTGACAAAAGAACATCGCCAGATTTGATTCCGGAACGGGCCGCCGGCGTGCCGCCCATGACCTGTGTCATTTCCGCGCGCGAACCTTCCACCGGTTGAGCGGCCTCCGAAACATTGATCCCAATCCAGCCGTGCCTGGGCTCACCGAAACGAACAAAATCGCTGCGGATTTTCTCTGCAGCTTCGATCGGCACTGCATAGCAAGCCGAATTGTTTTCAAGGCTGCTCACAACAATCCCAACAACTTCCCCTTTCATGTTCAGCAGCGGCGCGCCAGCTTCCCCTCGCTGGGTGGGCAGATTGACGCGCAGATGCGTCGTCGAAAAATAGCGGCCCAGACATTTGTGGTCGAAACCGGCGACCATGCCGAAATTCGGCGTTTCGGGTAAATCCAACGGGAAACCCACTGCGACGACAGGCGTCGTCACTTCCAGTCCCTCCGATTTTCCAATCGGCAAGGCCGGCGTGGCAGCGTCGATCTTCAACATCGCAGTGCCGCTGCGGATATCCGCCACGAGTTGACGCGCGGGATATTTTTTACCCGCAAACTCGACGGTAAAATTATCCGCTTCCCCGCCTACTGTGTAGGCGGTGTAAAGCGTGCCGGTAGGATCAATGAAAAATCCGGTGCCGCAAATTGGGCTGTGCTGGTCGAGACCATGAATCTTAACCACCGCTTTGCCGGCGCGTTCGAAAATTTCTTTGACCTCGTGACTAATGACCGCCGCAGACTGCTCTTGAGCGTAAAGCAAACTCGCGCCTGAGCAGAAAACTAATGCGACTGCAAGTTTAATGTGGCGCGACTTTGCAAATTGCGACGCCGAAATGGGCAACTTAAAACGTTGCGCCACACCTCGACGACAGCCGGAACTAGAATCTGAACGTCGGTTCATAACTCACGGGGACGGTATCGAGCACGTAACGGGGCGTCGTCGCCCGGTGAGTCTGGGTGCTGGCATCGAAACGGCGAAGCGGCTGCATCCGGAAGATCCGCCCAGCCACCGGAGACGCCAGCGTCCATTCTCCTTCCGTATGTGTCGATGTGGATAATGCCGGCGAACTTTGTAACGCGACCTGAGTGGTCTCCGGTTGTTGATAAATCTTCAACGAAATAACTGCGGCACAGACCAACACTGCGGCGGCAGCCGCCGGATAAGAAGCCAACGAGCGAACATTTAATCGGAGCATCAAGTCTTGAGCGCGATCCAGACAAATTCGCCAAAGCGGCTGACGCAGCAATTCATCACGCTGCCGGCGATGGAATTCGTGCAGGAAATTTTCGAAATAACCAGGCGGTGGTTGCTCATAGCGCTTCAACCGAAGCAGCTTCGCGATTTCGTTGTCGTTGAATTCGTCCATTTCAGCTCCGGTTAAGAAACAGGATTTTTCCGAAATTCGTCCAGATAATTTTGCAGTTGCCGATTCGCGTAGAAGAGCCTCGAACGTACCGTTCCTTCCGAAACACGCAAGATTTTACTGATCTCCGCGTGAGGCATTCCCTGGATATGGAACATGGTGACCACGGCTCTGTGATCATCAGACAATTTCATCATGGCCTCGTTCAATCTTCGCTGCAGCTCGGAAAGGTCCGCTTCCCGCACTGGACTGCTCGTCGCTGTGGCCTCGAGGAATTCTTTGTCGTTTTGGATGCTGGCATCCACATCGTCCAGGCTCAGTTGAAAACGGCGGCCGCGTTTCTTGAGAAAATTCAGCGTCATGTTCACCGCGATGGAATGGATCCAGGTATAAAAGGTCGATTTACCGCGGAACCCACGGATCGCTTTGTAAGCTTTGGAAAAAATATCCTGTAAAAGATCGTTCGTGTCCTCGTGGTTCGCGGTCATATTGTAAACCAAGCCGTAGAGCCGCGGAGTATATTTGATCACGAGTTGATCGAATGCGCTGGCGTCGCCGGATTGGGTGCGCGCCACTAACTCCTGATCTTCATCCGTCCTCGGCTGGTCCATCGCCTGTCGCTTAGACTTAGCACGCGCGCCGAGACTCGACGATAACAAATCGGAAATTCGCCGAGCAGGTTCGCCGCAGCGAATTCGTCCGGTGGCGGATAAGGCAAGAACTCGATCCATTTTCTTGAACCGCGAGGTCGATCACCGCCGATCGCGGAGCGACATTAGCCAGAGCAAGTTCCCCAACGCAGCGATAAATGCCGCCACATAAGTGAGCGCGGCTGCGTTCAAGACATTATTGACACCGGCAACTTCCCGCCCCGGCTGCACGATGCCCATCTCGCGCAAAATAATTTTTGCGCGCCGCGAGGCGTCGAACTCCACCGGCAACGTGATGAGCTGGAAAACCAGCAGAATCAGGTAGCAATAAATCCCGAGGGTGATCAGACCGGTGATTCTAAAAAACAAGCCACCGATGATGATGAAGGGCAGCATTTGCGATGCGATCATCGTCACCGGCACGATCGCCATGCGCGCCTTCAACGGAGCGTAAGCTTTCGCGTGTTGGATCGCATGCCCGGTCTCATGCGCAGCAATGCCCACGGCCGCGACCGACGGCGTGTGGTAAACGTTGCTCGACAAATGCAGTTTTTTGCGTGTGGGATCGTAATGATCGCCAAGGAAATCGTTCGTCTCCACAACATCGACATCATGAATCTGCGCCGCTTGCAGGATTTCGCGCGCGCAGTCGGCGCCAGTAATGTTTGCGCTATCGCGCACCTTGCTCCATCGGCTGAACGCGCTGCTTACCCGAATCTGGGCCCAAATTCCAATGATCAACGGAACGCCGATATATAGCAGCCAGTGGGACCCTAAACCAAAACCGTACGGATAATACATATCGATTTTAATTTAACCCGCCAAAGCGACTTGTCACTCTGCCGCTGCGAAATTAGACGCGAAACCGCAGTGCGCGTTCATTGCCCCACCGTCATTCCGAGCGGAGCGAGGAACCTCCCACAGGGTGAATTGATCACGCTCCGGCCTGAGCGTGTCGCATGTTTGGTCGGCGAGATCCTTCGCACTGCTCAGGATGATCGCGATGTAGGCTTGTTCAAATCTCCAATTGTTTCGGAAACCGCGACAGGATTTTGCAGCCTGTCTTTGTGACGACCACCACATCTTCCTGACGCGCTCCGCCCACTCCGGGATAATAAAGTCCAGGCTCAACCGTCAGTACTTGTCGATCTTTTAACGTCACCTTTTGCAAACGCGGATGCTCGTGAATCTCTAGTCCCAGCCCGTGACCGGTCCCATGGAAAAATCCGACGCGCCGACCTTTGCGCACCTCGGTCGGAAAACCGCGCTTGGCGAAGAAATCCTGAATGGCTTTATGAATTGTCATCCCATCGACTCCTGCCTTGATCTTCTTCAAAGCCAGCGCCTGGCCGGATTTCACTGCATTCCAAAGTTTGCGCTGGGTGTCGCTTGCGCGCCCGCGTAAAACCGTCCGGGTCATGTCGCCAAAGTAGCCGCTCTTGGCGTCCCGAGGGAAAACGTCGAGAATGATGAGGGAGTCGGCATAAAGCGGACCGAATCCGCGCTCGTGCGGATCACAGGCTTGATCGCCGCCGGCAACAATTGTGCCTGTCGGAATGCCGCCCGCCCACAAAATCGCGGAATCAATTTCGGCGCGCAGCATTTCCGAGGTCAAAGTTTTGCCGTTCCAACGCAATTTTTTTCCCGGGCCAGGTTTCGAGGCTCTCAAAATTCCGATTGCGCGCCGAAGTCCCATTTCGGTAATTCGCAACGCACGGCCAATCATCTCGATCTCCTTGTTCGATTTCGCTTCGCGTTCCGGCCAGAAAAGCCCATTTGTCGCGCGAACACGGATTTTGTTTGCGGCTAGTTCCTGCGCGTAGGCGAGCGGAAAATTTGCCGGAACGATTGTCGATCTTACGCCGCGCTTTCGCAGAAAATGCGCGAGCACTTTTTCGTACGGCGGCGTCTTTTTTGATTTTCCCTGCACCTCGCGTTCAAGCTCGCTGAACATGACAAATTCATCTGCATCGGCCTGTTTGCGTCCGCGATCAATTTCCAAGTCGCTCAGGACCAGCGTACGTTTCCCATTTCGCTCAAGAAAAATAAATGGATCAGGCGCCCAAAACTTCGTGGCGTAAAGCATGTCGGGATCGGTCTCGCTGGCCGCAACGATAAGACGGGCCTTCCCATTTCGAATTCCGGATTTTCGATTTCGGATTTTCATTTAACTCCTTCGCACTTCCAATTGCTTTCGCAAAATCCAATGCAGCAGCGCGAGCAAACCGAAGGTTGATACAATCAGAACAGCTGTGTTGAAAGCAAACGCGCTGATCCTGATTCCGAAATAATGCTTCTGTGCGCCGAAAAAAACATTCGGCCGATTGCCGCGGCGATAATCGCTTTGCTCCATCTCGGCGTTCGAGATCAGATCCGAGACTTTTTGGTTGACGTAGATTTGCTCGGCTGTAATTGGGCCGATCGCGCCCTTGAAAAGCGCGCGGTCAAACGGCCGTTTGCGATCGAGAATTTGATCGACTAAGCCGAGGTAGCGATCCAGTTCGCCAACCGATTTCGCCTCGATACCGGAAAGCAGCGCCAGCGTCTCCTTTAAATCCTCCAGCCGTTTACTTTCCGCGGGATCTTGCCGATGCCTGGCGACAATCCGGTCGATCTCGCGTTGCGCTCGGTCTTGCCGATGGGTAAGCGGGTTGAGCTTAGCCTGCGCCAGAACCATCTCGTCGTACGACCAACGCATAGCGACGAATTGACAAACAAACGGCACCTGCAGCTTGCTCTCCATCTTCTTGCTTTTCTCCGTACTGGGATGTTCGGAAAACCAATGTGAAAGCGCATAAAGCAGCGCGAGGTTCCGGTTCATGTCCTCGTATTTGATGAGCGCGCCGCCCATGATGATCTGCGGAATTAAGACTAGCGGGACAATGTTGGCTGCTGTTTTCGGATCGGCGACGAGCGAGGAAATAAGTAGGCCGAGCGAGACGCCGCTCATCGCGGTCATGAACATGATTCCCAGGTAAATCCAGAACATCGCGCGGATTTCGAGGACGTAATTACCGATCAGCACAAAGAGCACGCACTGAATGAGGGCGAACACAGCGAGGGTCAGCGTTTTGGCAATCACATAGTAAGAAAGACGCACATCGAGATTGCGCTCCCGCTGGAGCACGGCGCGGTCGCGGATGATATCGTCGGCACTGTTTGTCAGGCCTAGAAACATGGCAACAATCAGGCCGAGGAAGAGAAACGTCGGAATATGATAAGCAGAGGCGAAATCGTACGTCCCGCTTTCCGAGTAGCGCAGAATAGTCGCGATGAGCAACGCCAATACGGGCGAAACGCAGATCGTGATGACCAGGTTGGCGCGATTGCGCAATTTGCTTATGAACGCCCGGCGCAGAACTGTGCGGAACTGCGTCCATTGGTCGTGCCAGCGAAATGGGAGACGTTTCCTTTCGGCTGGAGCAGCGGGCAGGGGCGCGACTGGTTCCTGGCGCAGAGAAACCTGTTTGACGTCCTGGATTAGTCGAAACGCTTCGTACTTGTCCCGCCAGAATTCCGGCGAGTAACGGCGTGAAGGCACGAGCTGGCCCCGACTGTTTTCCTCGTAAATAACGTCGCCGCTCAGATCGCGCAGCGGCGTCTCCAGCACATCAAAAATGAACTCAGGTCGCGTCGTTCCACAGGATGGACACGCGCCGAGTTCCGCACCGAATTGATGCTGGTGCTCCGCTTCCGCAAAATAACGGAGCATCTCCGAGGGTGTGCCAAAAAAGACGAGCCGGCCGCCTTTATCGAGCAGCATGGCCTTATGGAACATCTGGAAAATTTTCGAACTCGGTTGGTGAATGGTGACGACGATGATCTTGTTGTGCGCCATCCCACGGATGATCTCCATCACATGCTCCGAGTCCTTCGAGGACAAACCGGAAGTCGGCTCATCGAAAAGATACACGTCCGACATGCCGATCATATCGAGCCCAATGTTGAGGCGTTTGCGCTCGCCGCCGCTTAATATTTTCCTGTCCGCGCTACCGACCACTGCGTCCCGGCGTTCGTTAAGTCCCAGCTCAATTAGCTTTGCATCCAATCGCCGAACGCGATCGCGCCGCGAGAGGTGCGGCGCGCGAATGGCCGCTGCGAACTGCATATTCTCGCCGATGGTCAGATGCTCGTCGAACGCGTCCTGCTGCGGCATGTAACTGATGTAGTGCTTCAATACGTCGAGATTTCGGTAGAGGGATCGCCCGTTGAGAACAATGTCGCCGCTGGTGGGCTGAAGCTGCCCAGCCAGCACTCTCAGCAGCGTGCTTTTCCCTGAACCGCTCGCGCCCATCACGCAAACCAGCTCGCCACGCGTTACGTTAAACGAAATCCCCTCTAGTACGATTTCCCCCTTGCCAAAACGGTGCGTGACTTCATTCACCTCGAGAGTGCGGATGATGTTGCGCTCTTCCTCGATGATGCGTTCAGAAAAGTTGCACCGCAAAAACTGTCCGACATCGATTCGAATGGTGTCGCCGTCTTTGAGCGCTCCGGTGGTGCGCACAGGCGTCTCGCCCACCATGATCGGACGATCGGATTCGATGACTTCCAGCAAACCGACCCGCTGGTCGTAATCGCAAAAAATCTTCAGCAACACATCGCCACTTGTGCCCGGCGAAAGTAGAATATCGTCGGCTTGCAACCGGCTCGGATCGTTCGAAACCAAATATTCCGACTTGGAAGCTTTCAGTTGGAACCGGCCGCCAAGTGCGCGAGCTCGCCGGCGCAGATCGATGAAATCCAGCTCGGTGTCATTATGGAAAATGATCTTGTCTTCCAAGGTCGCTTCGACCTTCGTGCCCGCCTTGAGTCGCACTCCGTTGAGCTCCGCATCGACATCGCGCAAGGCCTTGACGCGCACTTTCAACCCGAAAGTGACCCGGAGCGAGCTTTCCCGCGTGCGCGAACGCTCCAGTTCCACTTCATCCGCGTCCTTGCTTACCCGAACGAAAATCTGCGGAAGCGAAACGTTCTTCTTCGCATTGAAATACTGAGCTAGTTCCTGATAGCTGAGCACCTGATCGCCAACCAGAATCCTCTGCCCGGGATAAATTCGGCAGAACCCGCCGCGCACCAGCGGCCTCCCACGTACCGACACGTTCAGTCCGCTGTAATTTTTCAGCAAAATAAGATCGTGATAACGAAACGCCATCAGACGATCGTTATTGGTGAGGTTCTTGACTATCACATCCGCGTGGCCGTCTGCTCCAAACGAGAGTGATTCGAGTGGCGACGCGCCGTGCTGGTAGATCGCTGGATCGGAATCCTCCGACGCATTGAGTTGATAAACGATGTCGATCGCTTGCGCAGCCATGCCGAGCTGAGACATAAACGAATAAAACGCGACGACTTGTTCCTGCTTCAGACCCGCTTGCGAGATCAAGTCGTAGAGTTGGACTCCGAGCATGATCTTGCGCTCCGTGCTTAACTGCGCGCTGAGTTTTTGCGCCATAGCGGCGAGGTCCTGGTGCTCGTAGAGCGCCTGCCGGAACAACTGTCTCAATTCCGAGTAAACCGCATCCGGGTAATCGTAACGCAAAAAACCAAGGCTCGAGTCAATCTCTTCCTCGAGCAGAACTCCGTCTGCTTTGGTGAAACTCGCCAGAACTTGAATCAGCAGCGGCAGTAGGTTCGGCCCCTCGGAGACGCTTCGCGGCTTGCGCAAGGCCCGGCGCACCAAACGGCGGCCAGTACGCCGCACCCGATAGGCAAGCGGTGTCACGCGCTGCACCGCGCGATCGATTTTATCTGCAACCGATGAGACCAGTTCCGTCATGTCAATGTTCGAACTGAGATTTTACCAGAACCGACGAGCGACGCAATGCGCGGTCACGATACATAGGGCGAGGTGAACCCCGCTATTTTGCATTGGCATTTGTTCATGGTAGCTTTTTTATGTTGCTAAGCTCCAATTTTATTTATGGCTCAATCCGATCGTAACTCTCAACGGGAGAACAAATCCCGCGGGAACGAACCTAATTTTAATTGGCGCGGCATCATCCTGCTCGCGATTGGGTTCGGCTGCATCGCGCTGGCGATGCTCTATTTCCGCGGCGGAATGCAGCCGGTCGAAGACGTTCCCTACAATCGTTTTCTTGAGCTGCTGGAAAACAAACAGATCGTCAACGACAAGAATTATCCGCTCCAACTGGTGGTCGAAGATGGCCGGCCCACTCAGACCCTGCGCGGCGTTTACGTTCGCCAGGGGGTAGGTGCAGCGCCTGCCCAGCAAGTCCCGTTTAAAACAACGGTCTATCTGAGTTTCACAAATGATTTGCAGCAAAGACTCGCTGCTGCCGGCATTCAGCCCGCCATCAAAACTGAATCGAATGTGCTGGCCCAAACCGTAGTCGGTTTTCTGCCAATCGCACTTTTTCTTCTCGTCCTTTACTTTCTGTTTCGCCAGCAGATCCGCATGGCCGGGAAAGGCGCGCTCAATTTCGGGAAATCGAAAGCGCGCATGCTCGCTCGCGACAAAAACAAAATCACGTTTCGCGATGTCGCAGGAGTCGAGGAAGCGAAGGATGAAGTGCAGGAGCTTGTCGAGTTTTTGCGTGACCCGAAAAAATTTCAGAAACTCGGCGGCCGTATTCCAAAAGGCGTTCTGATGGTTGGCCCGCCCGGCACGGGCAAGACGCTGCTGGCGCGCGCGATCGCGGGCGAAGCAGACGTCCCGTTCTTCTCCATTAGCGGCTCGGATTTCGTCGAAATGTTCGTCGGCGTCGGCGCGTCGCGTGTCCGCGACATGTTCGAGCAAGGCAAGAAATCCGCGCCGTGCATCATTTTCATCGATGAAATTGACGCCGTGGGCCGTCACCGTGGCCATGGTGTTGGCGGCGGGCACGACGAGCGTGAGCAAACATTGAATGCGTTGCTCGTCGAGATGGACGGCTTCGACACGCAGGAAGGCGTGATCATCATCGCTGCCACGAACCGGCCCGACGTGCTCGATCCCGCGTTGCTACGACCGGGACGTTTCGATCGCCAAATCACCGTCAATTTGCCGGACGTGAAAGGGCGCGAGGAAATTCTGCGCGTTCACGCCAAAAAAGTGAAACTTGCGGAAGGTGTCGATCTTGCCGTGGTCGCACGCGGCACGCCCGGTTATTCCGGTGCGGAACTCGCGAATGTCATTAATGAAGCCGCGTTGCTCGCTGCCCGGCGCGGATTAAAAGGAATCACGCTCGCCGAATTGGAAGAAGCCCGCGACAAAGTCCGCTGGGGCAAGGAGCGTCGGAGTCTCGCGCTCAGCGAAAAGGAAAAAGAGAACACCGCGTATCACGAAGCCGGCCACGCGCTGTTGCTCGAACTTCTCCCGCACACTGAGCCGCTGCACAAAGTCACTATCATCCCGCGCGGCCCCTCGCTTGGATCGACCATGTGGTTGCCGGAGGAAGATAAATACACTAATCGCAAAAACGAATTGCTCGCCGGTCTAGCTGTGAGCATGGGCGGCCGCGTTTCCGAAGAAATCGTGTTTGGCGACATCACCAATGGCGCGCGGGGCGACATCAAAATGGCGACGGCGATTGCGCGCCGGATGGTTTGCGAATGGGGCATGAGCGAGAAAATGGGCATGGTCGAATACGGCGACCACGAAGATTACGTTTTCCTTGGGCGCGACATCTCGCGCGCACGCGATTACAGCGAAGCGACTGCCGAACAGATCGATCAGGAAGTGAAAAAACTCCTCGATGACGCGTATCAACTGGCGAAGAAAACGCTCATCGCGAATCGCGACAAGCTCGAGGTAATCGCAAAAGCGCTCCTCGAATTCGAAACGCTCGACGGCTCGCAGATTAAGGAAATCGTCGAGCACGGCCGCTTGATTAATCCGCCACGAGGCGCCACGCCGCCGCCCGACAAAAAAATGCCTGCTGAAAAACCGCCCAAGCAAGTTGTCGCCTCGCCCGACGTCACACCGCCTCTCCCCGGCGCCCTCGGCGGCGCGCCAGCATAAGGGACCGCACCCGCCTCGCGATCACGAACTTTTCCAGTCCAACGGACTTTTGACCCCAATGCCGGGTCTGTTGAGCACATGTGTGTAGATCATTGTTGTGCTCACGTCTTTGTGCCCCAAGAGCTCTTGGACAGTGCGAATATCATAACCGTTCTCAAGCAAATGAGTCGCAAATGAGTGTCGCAGCGAATGACACGTCGCTGGCTTGGAAATACCTGCAGCGCGCACGGCTTTTTTCACGGCATCTTGCAAGAGACCTTCGTCCGTGTGGTGGCGTTGCTTGACCGGCTCG
>QHPD01000140.1 GCA_003218975.1 Verrucomicrobiota bacterium | reverse complement strand
TCAATGAGCATCGCAGAGAAACGCTTGCCGCAAGATGGCCGCATCCAAGTGAAGATCAAAAAGAAACCGCTCGATCTCCGCGTCTCGACCATTCCGACTAATCACGGTGAGAGCATGGTGATGCGCTTGCTCGATAAGTCGAGCCTATTGCTTGGGCTGCCCGAGCTCGGATTTTTCAGCGATGACGAGGAAACATTTGAGCGGCTGATCAAACTGCCGGACGGCATTCTGCTGATCACCGGTCCTACAGGCTGCGGCAAGACCACTACGCTTTACGCTTGTCTCAATTACGTTAATAAACCGGACCGCAAGATTATCACCGTGGAGGAACCAATTGAGTACCAAATGCTCGGGATCAATCAAGTGCAGGTAAATCCCGAGATTGGCATGACGTTCCCGGCAGCTCTCCGCTCGATCCTGCGCCAGGCGCCCAACATCATCATGGTCGGCGAAATTCGGGACCTTGAGACCGCGAGCATTGCTATGAATGCCAGTCTAACTGGCCATCTTGTTTTTAGCACGCTTCATACCAACGACGCGCCCTCGGCCGTAGCGCGTTTGATCGACATCGGCGTGCAGCCCTTTCTGGTTGCTTCCTCTGTGCGTGCGATCATGGCGCAGAGGCTGATCCGCCGCCTGTGCAACCATTGCAAAGAACCAGGCGAATTAACCGAAACGGACCTGCGCGCCCTCAGAATCGAACCCAGCCAACTCCGCGGTGCGCAGGTGATGAAGCCGGTCGGATGCGATCAGTGCCGCCAAATTGGTTACAAGAGGCGGATGGGAATATTCGAAATTTTTGTAATCGACGATGAAGTGCGTCACATGATTAGCCGACGCAGTCCCACTTTGATGCTGCGGCAACGTGCCCGTGAACTCGGCATGCGAACGCTTCGAGAAGACGGTGTGCGCAAAGTGCTGTCCGGCCTCACCTCCGCAGACGAAGTCATCTCAATCACCGTAGGGGACGTGAGCTGATTCATTTAGCGATTTAACGGTTCAACGATTTTCCGAATCACGATTCCATGAACGACAAGCAAGTGGCAGAACTCTTTGTTGAGCAGCGTGTGCTTGAGCCGTCGCAGGCGGAAGACGTGCTCACTGAAGTCGAACTCAACGGCAAGAGTGTGGCACAAGCAATAATAGATGGCGGTTACGTTGATGAGCGAGGCTTTTACCAAACGATGGCCGAGGCCCTTGGCACCGATTACATCGATCTAACGGAGTGCGAAATTACTCAGGAAGTCCTGCGGTTCGTACCGGCGGGGTTGGCCCGGTTGCACGGCGCTCTCCCGATCGACGTGATCGGCAATATGCTCCGCGTGGCGCTCCTCGATCCACTCGACCCCCGGGCAGCGGAGGACCTGCACTTTGCGCTGGGCAAAGACATCCAGGTTGTCGTTTCGCCAACCGAGCAGATCGAAGACCTCATCAAACGGTATTATGGGAGCGAGACGTCCAGCATGGAAGAGGTGCTCAAGCAGCTCGGCGAGGTTGGTGAGCTTTTGCAATTACGTGGAGACGAGGAAGCGGCGGTTGAAGCCGAGGCGAATGCAACGCCGATCATTCGCTTTGTCGATCTGATCCTTTACCAGGCCATCCTGGACCGGGCGAGCGACATTCACTTCGAGCCATTCGAGAATGAATTCAAAATTCGGTATCGGGTAGATGGCGCGCTTTACGAAATGGCGCCGCCGCCGCGCCATCTGGCTCTGCCGGTCATCTCGCGAGTGAAAGTGATGGCTAATATGAACATCGCGGAGCGCCGGTTGCCCCAGGATGGCCGCATTCAGAAGCATATCGCCGGGCGCAATATCGATCTGCGAGTTTCAACATTGCCGACGCAGTTTGGCGAGAGCCTCGTGTTGCGCGTGCTCGATCGTACGACTGTGAACCTGGAGCTCGAAGCGCTCGGGATGCCCGATTACATCTACAATTTTTTGTTGGAAATGATCCACCGCCCAAACGGCATTTTTATTGCAACCGGGCCGACTGGTTCCGGAAAGACGACGACTCTTTATTCTTGTCTGCGAAAGATCAACACCATCGATTCGAAGCTGCTGACCGTGGAGGAACCGGTCGAATACGATCTCGAGGGGATCGTGCAAGTGCCAGTAAACGAAGCCATCGGGTTGACCTTTGCGCGCGTCCTGCGCTCGTTTCTGCGCCAGGACCCCGATCGCATCATGGTGGGCGAAACGCGCGACCTAGAGACGGCGCAGATCGCCATTCAAGCGTCGCTGACTGGCCATCTCGTTTTTACCACATTGCATACGAACGACGCTCCCGGTGCAATCACGCGTCTGATCGACATGGGCATCGAGCCGTTTCTGATTTCTGCCACGCTGGAGGCCGTCCTCGGGCAGCGTTTGTTGCGAACCATTTGCACTCAATGTCGCACGACGTATCAGCCGAACTTCTGAAAGTTACTGATCCTATCCGCGAATTGATCAATGCGCGCGCACCGACGGTCACTCTCAAAGAGAAGGCAATTGAGCTCGGAATGGTCACGCTTCGCCAGGACGGTTTGCGTAGCATCTTTGCCGGCGACACCACAATCGAAGAAGTGCTGAAATACACGTAAGGAGCGGCGATGGAAATGATCTCGACAGTCCGGTTTGCTTTAATAGCTAAATCAGTAAATCGTTAGCGCGCTGGATCTCGTCATGCCGCGATACAACTACGTAGCGCTCGACACCCGGGGACAGGAATCAACCGGATTGCTCGAAGCCGCTTCCACCAATGACGCAATCGGGCAGTTGCGTCAGGCCGGCTATTTTCCCACCAGCGTTTACGAGGAGACCAAGAGCGGGCCTGACGGACAGGTGGCACGTCGTCGCGAGGCGAAGATGGCCAAAATGACAAAACCGCGCGCGAAAACGAACATTGTTCTTTTTCAGCGCAAAAAAATTAAGCCGAAGATCCTGATGATCTTTACGCGGCAACTCGCCACGTTGATCGATGCCGGATTGCCTTTGTTGCGGAGCCTGAACGTTCTGGCAAAGCAAGAACGTGATTCCGTGTTGAGGAACACGATCAATAAAGTGGCGGACGGCGTACAAGGCGGCAGCACTTTCTCCGAAGCGCTGGCGCTGCACCCGCGGATCTTCAACGATCTTTACGTCAACATGGTGAAAGCCGGGGAGATCGGCGGCGTGCTGGAACTAGTGCTGAACCGTCTTGCCGAATTCCAGGAGAAGGCCGCCAAGATTAAGAACAAGGTCGCTGCTGCGATGGTTTACCCTGTGATCGTGATCACACTGGCCTTGACGATCATGGCATTCCTCCTCGTGTTCATCGTACCGAAGTTCGAAGCTGTTTTTCACGATTTGCTAGGTGATAAACCGCTTCCGGCTATCACAATGTTCGTCATCAATGTCAGCCGGCTCGTCCAGGCACACTGGCTGGTGCTGATTGGCGTGATCGTGGCGATCGTGTTCGGGTACAGGTTTGCTAATCGGACCAAGCCCGGAAAATCTGTTATTGACCGTGTCAAATTGCATTTGCCACTTTTCGGCGATTTGAACCGCAAAAACGCGATCTCCCGTTTTTCGCGCACACTCGGGACGCTGGTTACCAGCGGTGTGCCGATTTTGCAGGCGCTCAATATCACTCGTGAAACGGCCGGCAACATGGTGATCGCGCGTGCAATCTCGCATGTTCATGACAGCGTCAAGGAAGGCGAGTCCATCGTGCAACCACTTGAAGCCAGCCGCGTATTCCCGCCGATGGTCATCAGCATGGTCGATGTGGGGGAAGAAACCGGTAAACTACCCGAAATGCTTTTGAAGATTGCTGATGTTTACGATGATGAAGTCGATAACTCAGTGGCAGGCATCACCGCAGCGCTCGAGCCTATTATGATTGTTTGCCTTGCGCTCATCGTTGGCACCATCGTCATAGCCCTTTTCATGCCGCTGATCGCCATCATCCAGGGCTTACAACAGCAAACGTAGCTGGCTTCGCTGAGATGATGAAATCCGAATGACAAACTCCGGTCAGCGCGACTTTTTTGACCTTCGCCATTCCGTCATTTCTTCGACATCAGGCGCCTTCACTCTCATCGAGCTTCTGGTTGTCATCGCCATCATCATCATCCTGGCTGGCCTGATTCTGAGCACGACCGGTTACGTGCAAAAAAAAGGGGCGCGCGCGCGTGCTGAAACCGAGATCGCGGCAATGTCCGCCGCGCTGGAAAGTTACAAGGCCGATAACGGAATTTATCCGCGAAATGGGAGTACGGATAGCCTTGCTGCACTCACGGATCCGAACTATGCGACTAAAACTCCACCAGACCCAGTACCCATCCCCTCTTATGATCCCACTGTCACCGCATATTCCTTCGCAAGCTTTTGTCTTTATGGTCAGCTGTCTGGAAACCCCAGCGGTGACCGATCAACGTATACGCAGCAAGGTTATTTCCAATTCAAGCCGAACATGCTGTCGCCGTCTGGGGGAACTGGCACAGTCACCGCGATTAGAGACCCGTTCGGCAATAGCTATGGTTACTCTACAGCTCAGCAGGCAAATCCATCGAACGGGTTCAATTCCACATTTGATCTCTGGAGCACTGCAGGGACGTCTAATCCTACGGACGCGGCTTACGAGAAGGCCTGGATTAAAAACTGGTAAAACGGCGCCTCAACCTTCGCTGGTGTGCACGACAACCTCAACCCGCCGGTTCGGGCTTTGTTCTTCAATTGAGCCGTTCGGTGACGTACGGAATTTCGTCATGCCGTAGCCGTGCGTTTGAATTTGCGTGGGACTGATTCCCATCGCTTCTACCAAATACTGTTTCACGCTGTCAGCTCGGCGTTGACTCAGGTCGAGATTGTATTCCGGGGTGCCGAATGAATCCGTGTAACCTTCTACCGTGAACGTCGCTTTCGGATTGCGCTGGATGAGTGTGCCAAGCTTCTGCAATTGACTGATCGCGCTCATTTGCAACGCCGCGCTGTCGTACTCGAAAAGCTGATCGTCCGGCATCCGCAGTTTCGTTCCCGAGCCGAGCGGACCTTTTATCGCGAGAAGCTGATCGAGATCGCTGAACCCGGGCGCGCGCCCTTTGGTCGGCCCAGCGCTATCCCCCGGCATTTTGCTCGTAAATGTATTTGGCCGTTTGATCGTGGTGCTGGTGGCAAGCTCAGTCCCGCTTAAGGCCGGCTGCGGCCGGCCAGAGGTCGCGGCTTCGTTGAGCAAGCTTTGCTCATGCGTCGAATTGGGATTTGTAGTCAGAGTTTGCGCCGTGTTTCGCTCGATCTCGGTCAGCACGGAATTCACGTCAGGTTGCTCCACTTTTGGCCGCTCTGGCAGAACATCGCGCGTGTCGTCCGGCAACGCCGCGCTCGCCTGGATATCCTGTAAAAGTTTGTCGAACGATTTCTTTTCGTCTGGCAACTGCGTATCCGTCTTGTCCGGCTCCGGTTTGGCGGCTGGGTTCGTCTGATCGATGCCGGTTTTGTCGAGTTGCGCGCCGAGATCGACATTCCTGACCTTGAACGTCGGTGGTTGCACGGTTGGAGCGAACGCAGCTTCCACGGATTGGAAACGTGTCCGATAAAAATAAGCGCAGAGCGCGAAATGAATTGCCAATGAAACAATTAGCCCGAACCAGATCCAGCTGCGTTCTTTGTTGCCGGTGAGCAGACCTTCGGTGTCGAAGCTGTCGAAATCGTCGAACTCAGAACCTTTCATTGAATTCGGCTCTAAAATATCACATTTGGACGCGTCAGCCACCGGACGGTGCAGTTCCGCTTCCTCGCGTCCGCTCGATGAACGCGCGCGCCGCGTTACGAATTTCATCTGCCACGCGCGCTTGAGGCGAAACGAACTTCGGCGTAAACCACGGGAATAAACCGATCAAATCGTGCGTGACCAAAATTTGACCATCGCAATGCTCGCCTGAGCCGATGCCGATGGTGGGAATATCGACCGCGTGGGTGATTTGCTTCGCGATATCCGCAACGACAATCTCCAGCACGACCGAGAACGCGCCGGCCTTCTCCACCGCTCGCGCATCGCTCAATAGCGCTTCCGCTTCGGAGTGAGTGCGGCCCTTGACTTTATAGCCGCCCTCCTCGCGCACATGTTGGGGCAACATCCCGATGTGCGCCATGAACGGAATTCCTGCTTGCGTGATCGCTTCGATCTTCTCGACATGGCTTACGCCGCCTTCGAGCTTCACCGCTTGTGCACCAACATCAACAAATCTTTTCGCCGTCTCGACTGCTTGTGCAGGCGTCTCGTAGGTATGAATCGGCATATCGGCGACGAGCAACGCCTGTTTCACACTACGCGCCACCGCGCGCGTGTGATGCAGCATCTCTTCCAGTGTCACGCGCGTGGTATCCTGGTAACCAAGCACTACCATCCCTAACGAGTCGCCTACGAGAATGATGTCGATCCCGCTTTCGTCGAGTAAACGCGCCGTCGGATAATCGTAAGCCGTGAGCGCGGTGATTTTCTCGCCGCGCTGCTTCATTCCACGAAACTTCTCAGTCGAATCCTGCGTCACCATTTGTCTGTTAAGCGAATCACTTTACCTGATTCATCAATCTGTGCGAGCAGCTCACGCACCGTTTTTGTTTGACCAGGCAGGACGAAATCACCCTGAATCTCGGCGAGCGGTTGGAGCACGAATTTCCGCGAATGCATTCGCGGATGCGGTAACTGCAATTCTTCGCTGTCTGTTGCCGTGTCTCCACAATAGAGAAGATCAATGTCGATCTTGCGGGAGACGTTGCGCGCATGATGGGGCGGGCGGCCGAGCAGTTCCTCGATTTCTCTCAGGCTTTTCAAAAGCTCCAGCGGATCAGCTTCGTAATCGAATTCCAGGACCGCATTCAAAAATTTTCCCGCGCCCGGTTCGCAACCAACCGGATCGGTCTCGTAAATCGGCGAGGACAGAATCGGTGGCTGGACGCCGGCAAGATCGGCAATTGCCTTTCGCGCCGCGCGCAAATTGGCGAGGCGATCACCGAGATTCGATCCAAGCGCAACAGCGGTCCTCATCTCCTCTAGCGGCGGTCTGTGAACCGACAAAAACTCTAGGGCGCCTGTGCCAGACCCCGTGGCGTTTCACAGAAACGCCCTACAGTTTTATAGTCCCAATACATCTTGCATGCTGTAACGACCTGCCGGTTTGCCGATGATCCATCGCGCCGCGCGCAGGGCCCCACGCGCGAAAATTTCGCGACTTGCTGCGCGATGCGTCAACTCAAGACGCTCGCCCGGTCCGCTAAAAATGATCGTGTGCTCACCGACCACGTCGCCTTCGCGGATCGACTGAATCGGCACTTCCTTCTCCATTTTCTGCGTGATCTTCAAAATCTCTGCCAGCGTTTTGGCCGTCCCGCTTGGCGCATCTTTTTTCATCTTGTGATGCGTTTCGATAATCTCGGGATCGAAATCCCGGCCGAGCAATTCGGCGGCTTTGCGTGTCAGCCAGGAAAGCACATTAACTCCAATACTGAAATTGGACGCGAACACAATCGGCAAAGACTGCGCGGCCTCTTCGATTGTTCGGCGTCGCTCTTGGGAATGACCAGTCGTCCCAATCACAAGTGGCTTATTATGACGCAGCGCAGAGCGACAGATTTCAGTAATAGCGTCAGGGTGACTGAAATCGATCCCGACGTCGCAATTTTTCATAGCTGGCTCGATTGGGTCGCCCAGATCGCATCGCGCGACGATATCGATCGTCGGATCGTTCCTCGCGAGATCAACAACTGTTTTGCCCATGCGTCCGGCCGCGCCGATGAGCAATACCCGCACCGGCGACTTCATTTGTTTTGCTCGAATTCGTCGAGCGTTTTGCGTAAGCGCGCCTGATTCGTTTCGCTCATCTCGCACAACGGCAAGCGAACTTCGCCTGACATCGCGCCGTGCCACCCCAGTGCTGTCTTCACCGGAACCGGATTTGGCTCGATGAACAAATCTTTAAATAACGGCAACAATTTCCGATGCAATTGCTCCGCCGATTTCAGGTCGCCTGATTCGCAGGCGCGGACGAGTGCGCAAACCTGAGAAGGAAACAAATTCGAGGCCACGCTTACCACCCCGACCGCGCCAACGGCCATGAACGGCAGCGTCAGCGAGTCGTCCCCGCTCAAAATTGTGAACGACTCCGGCAAACGCCGGCGCAACTCACCGACACGCTCCACACTGCCGCTCGCTTCTTTGATCGACACAATGTTGCGACATTCCTTTGCCAAACGCGCCACCGTTTCCGGACCGATGTCCACGCCGCAGCGTCCCGGGATATTGTAGAGCATGATCGGCAGCGACGTGTCGCCGGCGATTGCTTTGAAATGGCGAAAAAGTCCCTCCTGGCTTGGCTTGTTGTAATACGGCGCCACCAGCAACGCACCATCGGCGCCGAGTTTCTCAGCCTTCTTGGTGTCGGCCACCGCATGTTGCGTGGCATTTGAACCTGTTCCGGCAAGGACCAGGCAACGTTTGTTCGCGGTTGCGACCGCAAGCCCGATTAGTTGTT
>QHPD01000107.1 GCA_003218975.1 Verrucomicrobiota bacterium | reverse complement strand
AGGCAGCGTTCATGGCTGACTCCCAAGTCCCGTGGGGTGTCAATGCACTCAGTGGCACGATCAGTCAGGCGGCATGGAGGACCAAGCCGAGTTGGTATTTGATCGTGACCGAGGACAAGATGATTCCGCCACCGGCGCAGCATTTCATGGCCAAGCGCGCGGGTTCGACAGTCGTCGAGGTTGCGGGTAGTCACGCGATCTATGTGTCGCAGCCCACCGTCGTTGCAAAACTGATTGAGGACGCCTCTAAAGGAGTGAGCAAAAAAGCCGGTTCCTAGTATTTGACGTTTTCATTCGGTGATCTCGCCCATGATGACACCTGTCGCCTAACCAAGCGCTGCAGCCAACCCAGCACCTTGTTGATGCCCATCGATTTTATGCACCCTCTTGACTTCAAGGTGCTGGGTGGCTGAGCTTTGTCTCGTTAGGCGTAATCCGCGTGCATGACCACGGAGTTACGGTTTCTCGTTGCTAGCGTCGTTCTTGGTCTGGTCCATTTAATCGCTAGTTCACATCTGATCAGTTGGCAACGCGCCTATCGCTGGACAGCGGGTAGTCGCGAAGGAGACGCTCCGCCATTGCGCGGTGTCGCGAACCGCGTCGGCCAAGCTACGACCAATTTTCTTGAGACGTTTCCCTTCTTCGCCGCGCTCGTTTTTGTCGCGCGCGTCACCGGCCATCATAGTCTACTGACCATCCTCGGTGCGCATTTCTATTTCTGGGGTCGTCTCGGTTATCTGCTTGCCGCCGCTGCTGGTTTCAGCTTGGTTCGTTCGATGGAATCAAACCTTATCTCGTTCCCTACGGTGGATCGAGTCCAACCGATGCGTTGGGATATGCGTTCGCTATGAAAGAATTTATGAAGCAAAACATCCATGCAGACTGGATCGTGTTTGCCACATCCTCAGCTGGGACACATGCGGGACTTGTGTTGGGTCACCGTGTGTTTGGATATAAAGGCAAAGTGTTGGGAATTAGTGTTGATGAATCGGAAGAGTGGCTGAAGAACCACGTCTCAGAGCTGGCATCGTCAGCCAGTGAAAAGCTGGGGCAGCGGTTTGAGTTCACTCCGGCTGAGGTGTTGGCAAACGTCGATTATTGTGCAGCAGGCTACGCTGTGTTAACCGAACAGGAACGCGAAGCAATCCATCTATTTGCAAATTACGAAGGGCTTTTGTTGGACCCAGTCTATACGGGACGAGCAGCAGCGGGGATGATTGATTTGATCCGAAAAGGATTTTTCAAGAAGGACGAGACGGTGCTGTTCTTGCACACAGGTGGTCAGCCAGCGTTGTTCGCAAATGAATATGCGAACAAGATTTAATGAAAAACGACGGAGTATCGACCGCGCGTCACTTTATCGATAGCGGCGGTTTGCAGTTCGGCATTTTATCTTCCGATACCCGCGACTGCCGGCACGCTACTGGAGATTAGGCGTGGTGCGCCATCGCCAATTCGCTCGATGAAGAAGAAGAACGATCAGCCAAAGAACGAATGCGAATGCTCCGGCTGGCAGCGTGACGAGCATAAGCCAGCCCATCACACCAAGAGTATAAAGCAGCTGCCCATAATCTTTTCCGTTGATCACGCATGGATGCACCGAGCCTTCATCCACGCGGCATCCGTGTGCGTTAGCGATTAAACCACACGCCACCACAGATCCCACCGGCGCAAACGTCACGAGGACGATGAGGACGAGAACGATCCAATAGAGAATCCAGGGGAAGCGTTTCTGAACGGGTAAAGGTGGCGGATTCATCATGGCAGCCAGCTCAGATCTTTATCCACAGATGGACACAGAATACAGTTACAAGCTTCAGTAGCCAGTCGTCTCCGTGCGAACCTGTGCTAACCCGTGGCCTAACAAAATTTCATTGAGCGGGTCCCTGCCGGTGATGCGTCTTCTTGAACCCGTCCGTGTAACCGTTCTCGAAGGCCAGGTCCCGACTCTGCAGTTCGCCGGACCCCTGCTGCTTGAAATACCCCTGAGCCATCATGTTCAAGTCAGCGTCCGTCGGCAACTTTGCTCCCGCCGGCGCCTCCTCTCCCGCCTTCTCGCCGATTGCATAAGCCGCCCGCTCTTCTGCCGTTCGGCCATGAGCGGCGCGATGAGTGTAGAAGGCCGTCACGCCACTCACGACGAACGTCGCCGCTCCCATCACCACAAAAAAACGCACCGGTTTAAATTGTCTGGCCATAACTGGACGCCTGATCTAATTCCGGCGAGGCTCGGACGCAATCGGACCTATGGTAGACAAAACCGAATTAATCCTGATTTGTCTCGTTGCGGTCGCTCTGCTGGCGATCGTCGCCCGGAAAATCCGAATCCCATATCCAATTCTGCTGACCATCGGTGGTGTGGTCCTCGCTCTGGTCCCCGGCCTTCCTGCGATCCATCTCGATCCGCAACTGGTCTTTAATCTGTTTCTTCCGCCCCTGCTCTATCCCGCGGCCGTCTACACCTCCTGGAGAGATTTCCGAGCGAACCTTCGCTCCATTCTCCCTCTGGCAATCGTTTTGGTCCTTTTGACGATGACGGCGACCGCTTATCTGTTCCACGGCCTGGTCGGATTACCTTTGGCGGTGGGTTTTGTGTTCGGCGCAATCATCTCGCCGCCCGACGCCGTGGCAGCGCTGGCGGTGGCTCAAACTTTGCGGGTGCCCCGCAAGATTATTGTCATCCTCGAAGGCGAGAGTCTGATAAACGACGCTACTTCTTTTATCTCGTTCCGTTTCGCAGTGGCCGCCGTGATGACCGGCTTCTTTTCGCTGGGGCAAGCGAGCTTGCGATTCCTTTTTGTCGCCGCGGGCGGCATCTGTGTTGGTCTGGCCGTGGGCTGGCTGGCAACGCAATTGCAAAAGCGTTTGGACGATCCACCAGTTCAAACAATGTTCTCCCTGCTTACGCCGTACGTCGCCTACTTCAGTGGTGAAAGGCTAAATGTCTCCGGAATCCTAGCAGTCGTGATTGCCGGCATTTATTATGGGTGGCGCGCCCCGCGGATCCTGAGCGGGCGCATGCGACTGCAAGCGCTGCCTGTTTGGGAAATGGTCACGTTCATTTTGAACGGAATCCTTTTCATGCTCATCGGGCTTCAACTGCCGCAGGTTATCCGCGCGCTCGCTCCGGGCACGGTGACTCGCGTAGCCCAGCTGGCGATCATGTTTGTTGCCGTGATCGTGCTGGTTCGTTTTGTCTGGATGTTCGGGGCCACCTATTTGCCGCGGCTGCTGAACCGAACGTTCCACCGTAAAAACCGCGCTCCCTGGCAACAGACTGCGTTGATCGCATGGACCGGAATGCGCGGGGCGGATTCGCTTGCCGGTGCGCTGGCCATCCCGTTTGTCCTGGCTAATGGCGAACCATTCCCGGGACGCGACCTCATCCTCTTGCTGACGTTCTGTGTCATTTTCGCAACGCTCGTTCTCCAAGGACTCATTCTTACGCCTCTGGTCCGTTGGCTGAACGTTGTGGACGATCGCGTTACGGAAAAAGAAGAGAGACTGGCGCGCTTGAAGGCCAACGAAGCAGCCTTGGCTCGTCTCGAGGCAATCGAATCGTCGAATCGGGCTAGGCCCAAGACCGTAGAACGTCTTCGTTCAGAATACGAAGACCGTATCCGACAACTTCGCAGTGAAGCCCCGCCTGAAGAAAGCGTCAGCAGATTGTTCTCGGAAGACTTCGAAGAATTGGCGCGCGAAGTGTTACAAACAGAACGCGACACCGTGATCGAACTGCGCAACGAAGAGGCCATCAACGACCAGGCCTTGCGCCGAATCCAACGTGATATCGATCTGGCTGAAGCCCGGCTTAGCCGATAGACCCTTTGTCCTTTATGCACACCGGTTCGATGATTTGTTTCAGCAAGTCTCCGCGCCTTGCTCACAGGTTGAATCGTCGGCTATCATCTCGCGACAAATGATCAAGGGCAGCGAAGTTCGAAAAGCAGACCATCAGATCGAACCGTTTCTGATTGATCGCTGGTCGCCGCGCGCCATGTCGGGCGAGGAAATTTCACAAGAAGAATTGATGCGACTTTTCGAAGCGGCGCGCTGGGCTCCATCTTCGTTCAACGCCCAACAGTGGCGCGCGCTTTACGCGCGTCGCGGCACGGAACATTGGCAGACGTTCTTCGATCTGCTCGTCGACGCGAACAAGGCCTGGGCAAAAAATGCCGGCGTTCTGGTCGTGTTCATTTCGCGAAAATTGTTCGACTACAATGACGAACTGTCAGTGACGCATTCATATGACGCTGGAGCCGCGTGGGAGAACTTCGCTCTGCAAGGCTTCCACCAGGGTCTGGTGGTGCATGGGATGGAAGGATTCGATTACGAGCGAGCGCGCAAAGAACTTCGAATACCTGACGAATTCCAAGTCGAAGCGATGGCCGCAGTCGGCAAACCAGGACCTAGAGAATCGCTGCCCGAAAAGTTGCAGGCACGCGAAAGTCCGAATAATCGGCGGAAACTTTCCGAAAGCATTTTCGAAGGGCCATTCAAATGACCATTGCTCACAGCACCATAGTTCCACGCAGTATTTCCACGGCATAGCCGCCCACGCGGACGTTGGTAACGCGCTCGCCTTCCCGCGTTGCTCGGACATACATCTCACTCGGACGGCGGCACTCGGCGCCCTGGCGAATCAGCACCTGCTCGTCGCTATTTGCGATTCCATGTTTGACCAACCAAGAGGCGGCGCATCCGGCCGCTGATCCTGTGGCAGGGTCTTCGCCGCCGTAAAAGAACATCCGAGCTCGAGCTTCGAGCCGGCCCTCGCGCCGTTCAGGACACAGAAAGTAAAAAAAGTTGGCACCGGTATGCTTGAGAAATTCCGCTGCCTGTGCATAACTAAACCTCAGATCCGAGAGTGTCTGTTGATTGCGGAACGGCACAATCGTAAAGGTCAACCCTGTCGAGACTGGTTGTATGGGCCATTCCGAAGCAATCTCGTCAACAGCAATTCCAATGACGCGAGCGACTTCTTCTCGCGAAAGCGGAGTTCCAAATTCCGGATCGCGTTGACGCATTTCACCGAACACCTGACCGTCCACTCGATTAGCAGCATTCTCCGAATGCGGCTGGAAGCGCACGGGAATTTTGCCGGCTTTCAAATCAAGTGTGATCTCGGCACACCGATTTGAATCGTCGGCATACAACTGCAGCGCTGTCCCGAGTGTCGGATGGCCGGCGAAGGGCAACTCCTCCTCGACCGTGAAGATGCGGACCTTCTTTCCTTCTCGCGCTTCAGTGGCGGAATCACGCGGCAGAATGAAAGTCGTCTCCGAAAGATTCATCTCCCGCGCCAAAGCTTGCATCTCACCATCGTTTAATCCTCGAGCGTCCGCGAAGATAGCCAGTGGATTACCCGCGAGAGGCGTCTGCGTGAACACGTCAAGCTGAATGAATTCGTAAGTGCGGCCCGGCATAAATAAAACTTGTCAATGTGTGCCTGAAAACACGCAAAACGAATGATAATTTTTGCTCGACGCTTATCGGTTCTCTTTACTGTTCAGGTAACAGCCATCAAGCACGACTCAGATTTGGATTGTCCAGATGCACGCGTAGAGTGCGTACGTGACTGACGAGCAACAGGACGAACAGTTTTATCGCGACACCGAAAGCATCGCGTTTCCAAAACTGAACGATCATCAGCTTTCGCTCCTTGAGCCTTTGGCCGAACGCCGTGTGATGAAACGCGGTGACGTGCTCTTTAAAGCCGGGCAGCGCGATCTCGGATTAGCGATTGTTTTGCGCGGTGAACTCGAAGCCTTCGAGACGCGCGATGGCACCGAATACAACCTCGCCACCGCGCGTGAGCGCGATTTCATGGGCGACGTATCGATGCTCCAAGGCACATCGATCCTCGGTTCGAGCAGAGTGAAATCGGACGAGGCCGAGATCCTCCACATTCCGGCCGCCGCACTTCGGCGCACGCTGGCGGAAATTCCCGCCGTCAGCAAGACAATCGTCGATGCCTTGATCATGCGACGGCGACGGCTTCGCCGCGATCGCATATTCGCGGGCATGCGTGTTCTGGCTAACCGCGATGCGCGCGATGGACATCAGCTTGATGATTTCCTCGACAAGAATCGCATCCCGCATCGGCTGGTCGAATTTGAAAGCGAACAGGGCAAGGCGCTGAGCGAACGTTTTCACCTAACGAGTCGCGATTTGCCGGTCCTGATTACTCCCGCAGGTGCGCGCCTGCGCCAGCCTTCGTTGCGCGAGGTCGCGAGGGAAGCCGGTTTGCTGCGCTCGCTCGCGGAAGAAAATGAAACGGAAGTTTTCTGCGACCTGGCCATCGTTGGCGCTGGACCAGCCGGACTGGCCGCAGCGGTCTATGCCGCGTCCGAGGGATTGAAGACGGTCGTTTTAGAAAGTTATGCTCCAGGCGGACAAGCCGGTTCTTCGTCACTCATCGAAAACTTCTTTGGATTCCCGACCGGCATTGGTGGTGGCGAATTGACCTGGCTCGCTCAGCTTCAGGCTTACAGATTCGGCGCGAAATTTTCCACACCAGCCTCGGCCCTCTCCCTGCAATACAACACTGATGGCGAGTACCGCGCCTGTCTCGAGACGGAAGGTTGCTCCGCGGTGCTTCACGCAAAATGTGTCTTGATCGCGACCGGAGCGGATTACCGCCGGCTGGATGCGGAGGGGCGGGAACAATTTGAGAATATAGGCGTTTACTATGCTGCGACTGCGCTGGAAGGTCAGATTTGTCGCGGGGAAACCGTCATCGTCGCAGGCAGCGGCAACTCAGCCGGCCAGGCGGCCATGTTCCTTTCCGAGGGCGCGGCCAAAGTCTTGCTCGTCGTCAGGGGAAATAATGTGAAGATGTCGGACTATCTTTCCCGTCGGGTGCAAGCGCACGAAAACATCGAGATTCTCTGCAACACCGAGATCCGCAAAATGTCCGGCGGGAAAAAGCTGGAACAAATCGAACTGGAAAATTCCAAGGCACGCGAACGCCGAGTCGTTCAAACGCCGGCCGTTTTTTCCATGATCGGCGCCGTTCCATGCACCGAATGGCTGCCACTCGAAATCGAGCGCGACGACAAAGGATTCATCAAAACCGGATTGCTTGTGGCGAGCGCGCCGGCGTGGAAAGAGAACAAACGCCAACCGGGCCCGCTCGAGACCAGTCTTCCCAACATTTTTGCTGCCGGCGATGTCCGGTCTGGTTCGGTTAAACGTTGTGCAGCCGCTGTCGGTGAAGGCGGCATGGCTGTCGCGGGCGTGCAAGAGGCCCTCGCCGCCTCAGCTAATCGGACTTAACACATCGCCATGGCAGCCTGCTCCCATCTCAAAACGGTTGGGTCGGTAAAACGTCCGCAGCGCCGCGAATGCGAAGAGTGCGTGAAGATCGGCGCATACTGGGTTCATCTGCGGACCTGTCAGACGTGCGGCGTCACCTTGTGTTGCGACAGTTCACCGAACCGCCACGCCAGCAAGCACGCGCACCAGAGCGGGCATCCGGTAATTGCGTCGGCTCAGGCCGGTGAGCGCTGGCTCTATTGCTACCCGGACGATGCCTTTGCGGAATATTGATTAACGCTTCCCTTCTCCCTCGAACGAGGGAGTACGGATCACCTCGCGAGTGGCACCGGAAAATCCTGCGTACGCGAAATAGCGACAGTCCGATCAGCGCCGATGTTTCGCGTGATGAAAACGAACACTGTTCCACGAACGCCTGACGAAACCGGCTCTTACGTTCAACTTCAGCAACAGATTCACGACGCTTTGCGCGTGCAGCATCCAGAATGGATCGAGTCTAACGGCGATTGTCCTACCTGCGAGTCGTACGAATCGCGGCTCGCAGAACTGCTTCGTCTTTCTTCGCCGAGCGAACATCGCTCGGCTGCCTAATTAACCTGCCAACAGAGCAACACAACCTTATGTATATGAATACTAAAAAACTTGATGGTAAAGTGGCGATCGTGACGGGAGCGTCGAAGGGAATCGGCGCCGCGATCGCCAAACAATTCGCTGCCGAAGGCGCAGCTGTGGTCGTCAATTATGCCTCCTCAAAACAGGGCGCAGACCGCATCGTGGACGAAATTGCAAAACGCGGCGGCAAAGCTATCGCCGTCCAGGCCAACGTCGCCAGGAAGGCGGAAGTCGAACGGCTCTTTTCCGCAACGAAGAAGGCATTCGGCACGCTCGACATTCTGGTCAACAACGCCGGCGTTTACGATTGGTCGCCACTTGAAGAGATCACCGAGGAACAATTCCACAAACACTTTGACGTGAATGTTCTCGGCCTGCTCCTCGCCACCCAGGAAGCGGTCAAGCAATTCGGTTCCAATGGCGGCAACATTATAAACATTAGCTCGACCGTCACGTCGTTGACACCGCCGAGTTCGTCGGTTTACACCGGCACAAAGGGCGCGGTCGATGCCATCACCAGAACGCTGGCCAAGGAACTCGGCCCGCGCAAAATTCGAGTCAATGCCATCAATCCCGGCATGGTGGAAACGGAGGGAGTGCGTGCAGCCGGCTTCGATCAAGGCGATCTTCGCAAAAGCGTTGAAGCGCAGACACCGCTGGGCCGCATCGGCCAACCCGAGGACGTTGCTCCCGTCGCGGTGTTTCTCGCTTCGTCCGATTCCGCGTGGATCACGGGTGAAACATTGCGCGTCGCGGGCGGCCTTCGTTGACTAAAAGGCCCAAAACAACTTCCTAAGCGGTTCTCACCCCAAAGAGGGAGCGAGGATCAACTCTAACGCGGTATTAGAAAATCCCACACACGCGCAATGGTCACGATACGACCGTCACCGATAACGTAAGCGCATGAAAACGATTAAGACTCACTCGAGATTTCTTCCAATTGCAAACGTGCGCCGTCCGCGAAGGCGCGATTCACTCCCATTAAGCGAAGTGATTCCATTCTGGTTCGCCGTTTCCAGTCCATTAATCGGATTAGTACTCGGATTTCTCGGCGCCTGGTTTGTCACGTGCCTGACAAGCTAAGAATGCCCGCAACATTCATTACCGGGAAAATATGAACAATATAATCGAAGCAGACTTCCTTCCCCGGGGAACCGACGTTAATTTCTCCTGGCCAGGTTCAGCCCTGAGGGCCTTCGGAGTCAACGAAAAGCGGCGCATCCTGATTGTCGATAACGACCGGGACACCACTCACCTGGTGAAAGTTCTTCTCGAAAGGACCGGCCACTATCTGGTGCTCGAAGAAAACGACGCTACCAAGGCTCATCAAAGCGCCCGGAATTTTCGGCCAGATCTTATCTTGCTTGATATCGTGATGCCAGAAAGAGACGGAGGCGAAGTAGCAGCGCAAATCCAAGCCGACGCTGAATTGCACAGAACGCCGATCATCTTTCTCACGGCGCTCGTCACGAAAGCTGAGGCAAAATCCGGCCTTCGCATCCAGGGACATTCTTTTCTCGCCAAGCCCATCGGCATTCCTGAGTTGATCAACGCTATTGAAGAACATCTGACCGCGCGTGTGGCGGTTTAGCGTAGTGCCGCTATCCCTAAAGAGAGAGCGAGCATCAACTCTTAGGTGACACCGTAAAATCCTACGGACGCGCAATGGCAACCAGCATGCCGCTTACGAGGTTGTGGCATGAAAACGATTAAATTATTTAGTTTAGTAACCATGGCTCTTGTTAGCCTCAGTCAGCCGACGTGGGCAGGCCCTCACGGCGGTGGAGGATTTGGTGGCGGCTTCGGCGGTGGCCACTTTGGCGGCGGCGGCTCTAGCCGCGGTAATTTCGGTGGCTTTGCCGCTGGTGGTTTTCGCGCAGCACCAGTTTTCTCTGGTCGCGGCGCATACTATACCGGGAGAAGTACCGGCGGATTAAGCGGCGCACCGCGGTTCTACTACGGCGGCGCCCGCATGTCTGGCGTCAGGTCGCATGCATTGACCGCGCCAACGAGCCGATCAATTGGCTCACCGGCCGGAAGCAGGGCAACCATAACCCGTCAACAAGACCGCGCCGGCTCGGTAGCAGCGCGCACCAGAGTTTCAGATCCGAGGATCTCAAGAGCGGCAAATCGAGGATCATTCAACACGAATCACGCGTTTGCGCGCCATGATGCAAATTGGCACGGCAACTGGGACAAGCGGCGTGCACATTTTGACCACGGTCACGTCTTTGTCTTTATCAACGGTTTTTGGTACGGATTCTACCCATGGGATTACCTGCCATATTACGGCTACGATTATTACGGTTACCCCTACGATTATTCCGACTCCGACTACTACCCATACTACGACGATGACCAGTCGACCTATGTTGGTTTGGATCAGTACGGAAATAATGCGACCGTAAGCGCAGTTCAATCAGAGCTTGCAAAGCTTGGTTACTATCGCGGCGCGATCGACGGAGTTGTTGGAGACGAAACCCAGGCGGCTCTCGCGCGTTATCAAGAAGACCACGACTTGAGCGTCACAGGGACACTCACGGCGGCGACGCTTCAATCGCTCGGATTGCCGCAGGCAGCGAGCTAGCGAGACCAACGTTTTGAACAGGGAAACCTCAGCACACCCACCGCGCTACCCTCTGAAGCGTCGCCCCTGCAGCTCCGCCAGCTTTCGGAGGGACGCCGCCTGGGAGGTTTGCGAATCCCGACTGGCGACCAGGGCAAAACATGGTGGCGACTGAAGACGAAAAATTCCGGCCATTCATTCCCATTCGAGCGAAACATTGGATAAGAAGCGATGGCTAGGACGGGGAAGAAACGATGGTCAGCCAAGGTGACGCAGCACAGTGACGCGCTCGATCTTGAGCCAGATGTCTTCAAATCAAAAGACCCACGCACGATCGCGCTGTCCCTAAAACGCTCGGCTGAGCAGAGCAAACGGCGCAAAGGCACGCCATACCAATCGGCGATGTCGATGTTGAATTTCTACATCAACCGCGCCGGCAAAAACCTTCCGCAAAGACAAAAGCGCGTCCTGGAACGGGCAAAAGACGAATTGCGAAACGTGTTTGGACGAAAGTAGCCACTGGCGCTCTTCAAATGATCGACTTTCTTTTAACTTGGTTTGCGACATTCCACGATGCCGACCTAACAACCGGCTTCCCCATGGTCAACGGTTCTTCAGCTCACCGTCCTTGTGGCCGGCGTTCGTCGTTAGAAGTCCCAGGTCGCCGCCGAAATTGCTTTGTTAAAAGCTGCGTTTGTATAAGCGTTACCGGGTGAGTTTTATCCGCACAGGTTTTCGCGAGATGGCGTTGAAGATTAAACGCCAGCGGACGCGCATGGCTTTGCGTCACCAGCGACGCCTTCTCCAGAGAAGTGAGATCAATCTGGGCCGGGAAGGCACTGCGCAAGCGGCAAATTTCCCCGAACTACGCAACGAAATCGTCGCTCTTAAAAAGCTGGAGCAAGAACAAAAGGAGCTCGCGCTTCGCATTGCGCAACTCGAGGAGGGAATCAAAAGAATCGAAGCAGAACGGCAACAAAACACCGAGGACCAAAATGCGGCCATCGCCAAACTAGAAGCGGAGAAAAAACCGCTACTTCAGCAGCGTAATCAAGCTAAGACCACTGCCGATGTTTGCGAGCGTGAACTAGCGGCCGTGGAGCGGCGCATTCGGGAGAATGAAACCGCCGACCGTAATCTGCTCAAACAACTCTCCGACCTTCACGCACTCGATCCCGCCCCGGCGGATTTCGAAGCGCTGGCCGCCACTATCAACGCGCGCCGTGCCCGTCTTCCGGAAGAGCGCGCTGAACTTATGCGGGCACGCTTGGGCAGTGCCGACGCCGCAAGTCTGGCTAAGGAGAAATTACTGGCAGCAGAATCGGAACTTGCCGTCGTGGAAAAGAAAATCGAGCGGGTACGGAGTGAATTTGAAGCGCGCGATCGAAAATTGAACGAGAACATCCGCGTCCAACAGGAGGCAGTGCGAGAAGCGCGCGCGCGTCATCACAAGGTCGAGGAACGCAAGACCCCCGCTTATTTGAACATCGGCCGACACCTTTCCGCCCAGGGAATCGCGCCTCCCAACGCGCCACACCTCCTCACCGACGCGCACCGTCACCGCGGCACTGTGGATCAACTTTTGCAACATCGGGCAGAGCTGACCACGCTCTCCAACCAAATCGACATGCAGGAGCTGCGAAAGTTCTACTTCAGCGTTGTCTCAATTCTGGCACTGTTGGCGATTATTTTGCCTGTTGCCGTCAAATCTCCGCGCAAGCGCGAGTGGCTGCCCCAAGAGACGGATATGATTTTGTCGATCAATATCGAACAACTCGAGCGCGCTGATATCCCAAAACGCTGGCGCAAAGACCAACCAGAAATATGGCCAAAAGTCTGGCTCGGATTGGTTGGCGCTGCCGCTTTAACACCCGGGTTAACCCTGCCTCGTGACGCAGTGCACATCACTCGCGCGGTCAGCACTGACGAGCCGGAAACGCCTCGGGAGTTCTGCTGTTGCCCGCGTGGGACCGGCAACCCTCGCCATCGGCGCTCCAGGGGAAGTGGACGAGCTCGTTCTCGTCCGGCTGGGGATGAAACCGGACCTGAAGATCACCGATCAACTTTTCAACCGGTTTCAGGCGCTCGATCGCGAGAGTGCCCTCCGGTTGATCTCCCGGAATCCGCCCGATCTCTCGCGCGTTTTTCATCCGATCTTCTCCCGTGAATTGCTGGACGCCTCACAATTACTTGGTCTTGCCGTGGCCCTGCAAAATCCAGTAAAAGCCAGATTGCTCCTGAAAATGAATTCATCGAAAAATGCGGCAGAACTCGCCCGTAATTTGCACGATCAGCCGCAACGCTGGCTGCGATTAGCCGATTCCGAATTGCTTCTTTACTCCCAACCCCCGGAAATTCAGAGACAAGGCGACTCGAACCTGGAGCTGCGTTTCACCCTCCCCGAGAACAGCGCTCGACTCCTTCTCGAACGCATCGCGAAAACCGATGCAGGCGCCGCGCTAACAGCACATTGATCGCCTCATCCTTGCCGTTGAACGAAATATAAAAGCAAAATGTCAATTTTCTTCCGACACTTCGAGCTTCGTCTGGGCCGCTGTTGCGCAGGCGGCATGTTTTTTCTCCTCGCGGTGTTTCTTACTGCGCAATCGCACGCAGCAGAGGACGCGAAATCCAATCTTGTCGATATCAAATCGGTTGATCCTTCAATCGTCGTCGAGCTCCGGTACGCCGGAACGCACAATCGGCTGCATCGTCGGTTGTATCCGCCTTCCATGCGGGCGCTCGTCCAGCCGAGCGTCGCAAAACAGTTAGTCGGTGCGCAAAATTTCCTGCGTCCTTACAAGTTCGGCTTGAAAATTTGGGATGCGTATCGGCCGGAATCCGTGCAGCGCCAACTCTGGCAGTTCGCGCATGACGAGTCGTACGTCACCAATCCTGATGATGGAGTCGGGTCGCTGCACACATGGGGCGTGGCTGTCGACGCAACACTGGCGGACCGCTGGGGCCGATCGATATCGATGCCTACCGATTTCGACGAGTTCACACCGGCGGCAATGCTTCATTACCACGGAATGGATGCCCAGGTCAGATCGCACTTGAGGCTTTTGCAAACCGCCATGGGGCGCAACAGGTTCTATGGTCTGCACACGGAATGGTGGCATTTCATCAGTCATGATTGGAAAAATTATGTTCACTCGCGCGAGACACAGATGACAGAACAAGCGTCGAAGACAGAGCCCAGCGGCAAGTTATGATCCATTCCGTGCGTTGCGCGGAACCGCCAAACAATGATCGACACCGTTTTACGGGATTTGCGTCAGCCAGAATACATCCACGTGTTGCTCAATCCGTTGCCAGTTTACGGATTACTTATCGCTTGGATCGGCTTGATCGTCGCCTTTTTTTTCAAAAATCGTCGCGCTCAGCTGGCAACATTAGTGCTCGTCCTCATCAGCTCCATCTCTGCGTGGCCGGTCTATGAATTTGGCCAGCAAGCGTATGATCGCGTCCTGTCGATGGCGGATGAAGATGGACACGCCTGGCTCGATGAGCACAGGGATCGCGCCGAGGATCTCATCTGGATTTTCTACGCCCTTGCAGCTTTGAGTGCGATTGCAATCGCGGCGCCAATGAAATGGCCAAGATCTTCCTTACCGCTCGTAATCGCGGTGATTTTGCTTGGCGGTGTGACGTTGGGAACCGGTGGGTACATCGCGTACGCCGGCGGCAGAATTCGGCACCGCGAATTTCGCAACGAACCGGTGCCTCCCAAGAGACCAGAGCACGAACACTAGATCGATACCGAAAACCGATTGTAGGGCAGGCGCTTCGCCTGCCAAAAATTTCCGGTTAGGCAAGCGGCGCGCTTGCCCTACAATTTTCTCGTGCCTACTAAGCTCGATCGCGCAGAACGCGATATCAAAGAACGCAGCGTCGCGCTGAAGAAACCGCTCGGTCTGCGCGACCTCGTTCTGACGCAGATAGTCTTTATCGTTGGTTCGAGCTGGGTCGGCACCGCTGCAAAGCTTGGGCGTGCGCATCTCTTTTTCTGGCTGCTGGCGATTTTGCTTTTCTACATTCCGCAAGCCGCCGTCGTCATTTACCTGAACCGGCTCATGCCGCTCGAAGGCGGGATCTACCAATGGGCAAAGTTCGCGTTCAACGAGTTCGCCGGCTTTATCGTGGCATGGAACCTCTGGCTCCTGTCGATCATGGTGATCGCCCTAGGCGGCATGTTCGTCACCACGAATCTCTCCTATGCCATAGGCGACGCGGGCGCGTGGATGCGAAATACTCCGTGGTGCGTCTCGCTCATCAGTTGCGCGCTGGTAGGCGGCCTTGGCTGGACCGGCGTGCGCGGATTATCGTTAGGCAAATGGCTCCACAACATCGGCGGGTTCGCCATGCTGCTGGCTTACGCCGCCCTGATTGTTTTGCCCTTCGTTAACCTCGCCCGCGGCGATCTAAGCGCATATCGCCCGCTACAAATCGCCGCGCCGACGATGTCGATCTTCTATTGCTTCAACATCTTCACCAAGCTGGCAGTCGGCGCATTGAGTGGTTTCGAATACGTTGGCATTCTGGCCGGTGAAACTCATTCCCCGGCGCGTAACATCGGTCGGTCGGTCATCATCGCCGCTCCCATCATCGCGCTGATGTTCATTCTCGGAACAAGCTCGGTCCTCGCTTTCATTGGAGACAATGCAATCGATTTGATCGGTCCAGTGCCGCAAACACTGCGACTCGGCCTGCATTCATTCCGAATCGCCGGCGCAATCGCCTCAGTCGGTATTCTGCTGATGACGGTGCGCTCGATTTCCTCGGTGAGCATTCATTACACCGGCAGCTCGCGCCTGCCCATGGTGGCCGGATGGGACCACCGGTTGCCGGCGTGGTTCTCGCGCCTGCACGCCCGTTACAAAACGCCTATCAATTCAATCGTGTTCGTCGGCGCCATTACGCTGGTAATTGCTATCTCCAGCCAGATCGGCGCCGGCCTGCAGGAAGCATTTCAACTCGTCGATAACGCTGCCAACGTCTTTTACGGAATTGTCTATGCTATGATGTTTGCCATCCCGATCGTGGGCGCGACCGCGGTACGCTCCAGCGCGCGCATGTGGCTGCGAATCGCAGCGCTCTGTGGCTTTGGCGTATCGCTGCTGGCCATCTTTTTCACCGTCTATCCGATCATCGAGGTGCCGAGCCCATTAACTTTCGGCGCAAAAATCATTGCCGTCACGATCACTGCCAATGCCATTGGCGCGGCGATCTTCTGCCTCGGGGGGAAACGACGACGCGCTGCACTTAGCTAGCGCAGCTTTGAGCAACCCAATTCAAATACTCAGAAAATCCTTTCTCGATCTTAAAGCAAACGATCTCCGGAACCTCGTACGGATGAAGCGACCGCAATTTTTCCTGAAATGCTGCTTGTCGATCTTCGCTCAGTTTAAAAAAAACGAGAGTCTCGTTGCCGATCTCGATTCTCTCGTTCCAGCGATAGATCGACTCCACGCCGGGCAAAATGTTCGCGCAGGCAACGAACCTTTCTGTGACTAGTTGATTGGAAATCCGCCGCGCAGTTTCGGCATCCGGGAACGTGCTGAGTGCGAGTAGGATTTTGTCGGCCATGCGTCACGCCAGCACGGCAGCCTCATACCGCCTGGCCGGCTCGGCCCGGCAAATCCAGCCGCCACCGAGGACGACGTCGCCATCGTAGATTACCGCCGCTTGTCCGGGCGTCACCGCGCGCTGTGGCTCGTGCAAATGAACGCGAGCACGATTACCCTCCAGCAGCGTGACGCTAGCGGGCGTGCCGGGATGATTGTAGCGGATCTTCACTGTAAGATTGGTGTAGAGGCGCATGTCCTCACGCGCATGCCGATCCTCCTTGCGGCTGGGGACAGCCGCCTCTACATCTGAGATCCAATTCACGCGCTCGATTTCAAATTCGTCCACGGTCAAATCGTCGGCATCGCCGACGATGACGCGATTTGTTTGCGGATCGAGGTCGATAACGTAACGCGGCCGCGGCGAACCGCCGGGAAGACCTTTGCGCTGACCGATTGTGAAAAGCTCAATGCCGTCATGTTCGCCGACGAAATTGCCATCGACATCGTAAATCTCGCCGCGATGAAATTCCGAGTCGCCAAGATGCGAGCGCAGGAAAGTTTTGTAATCGTTGCCGGGAACAAAACAAATTTCCTGACTGTCGATCTTATCGGCCACTTTCAAGCCTAACGACCGCGCGATTTCGCGGATTTGTGGCTTCATCATTCTGCCCAGCGGCGTAAGCGCGCGACGCAACTGCGGCTGGCGCAGGCTAAATAAGAAATACGATTGATCTTTGCGCAGATCGATGCCCTTGCGAAGCACTGCGCCTTCGGCGTGATGCTCGATGATTGCGTAATGGCCGGTCGCGATATAATCACAGCGGAGCGCCTTCGCCTTGCTCCAGAGATTACCGAACTTGAGTTTTTCATTGCACATCACGCACGGGTTCGGCGTCCGGCCAGCCTGGTATTCGCTGGAGAAATAATCAATCACCAGGCGCTCGAACTGATCGGCTTCATCAACCACGTAGTGCGGAATGCCTAGCGAATGAGCGACACTGCGCGCATCGGCCACCGCTTGCGGCCCGCAACATTTGTCTTCTGCGCGCGAGATGCAATCCTGCGGCCAGACCTTCATGGTCACGCCGATGACGTCATAGCCCTGTTCCCGCAACAAATAGGCTGCGACGCTGGAGTCCACTCCACCGCTCATGCCAAGCAAGACTCGCTGTTTCTTTCGATTCATGTGAGCGAAGAATTTCGATCAAGCGGCGCGTGAGTCAACGTTTCAGGGGAGCACAGTCTGCCAGCCAGTGCTTTTCGGCAGCCTGCCGAAAAGAAGTGTCGTCGGCAAGCTGCCTGCGCTCCCAGAACCAAACTGCGCACCTACTGTTTCACCGCTCGACTTAGGAACGGGCTCCCGCGCAAGGTGAATCGCCACGGCAAATGCGCAGAGCGACTGATACCGATGCGTTTGTCCGCCACAACGTCGAAAGTTGCCTGCGCGTTCGACACAAAGCAATGGCGCGGATCCGCGCATAAATCCATTTCATGGTGCCGATCGGTGATGCCGAGCGCTTGCGTGAGTTTCCCCGGTCCAGAGCAGAGTTGGTGGAGATCGTCAACGCGGCGGCGTCTCTGCATCAACTCGGCACCACGCCGTGGTTCAAGCGCGCGGATCAAAACGAAGCCGTTCGCGTCCCCTTTCACGAGCACATTCAACATCCAGTGCACGCCGTAGTTGAAATAGACGTAGGCCGCACCGGCTTTGTTTCGCTCGATAAATCTGCGCGCGCTCGGCCGCGTAAAGGTGTGCGCGGCTTCGTCATCGATTGCCGCGTACGCTTCGGCCTCGACAACGATCCCGGAGCAATCGCCCCAGACCAGCTCCGTGCCGATGAGTTCGCGCGCGCACGTAAGCGGATCGCGCTGAAAAAATTCCCGTGGCAACATCGTGATGCGGGTCGCTGCGCGTGTCACTTTCATGGTGCTACGTCGCCCGCTGCGGCAGCGAGCGGCAGCGCATCTTGCACCAGGTGCACCAACACGCGCCCGGGCTCCTCTGCGTAAATCATGTGTGCCGAATTTTCGAACCAAATCCATCGTTTACTCGGAGCTTCTACCCGTTCGAACCAGCGCTGTACCGGTTGAGACGGCGTGGTGTAATCATAGCGGCCGGCGAAGATGAGGAGTGGACAGTCGAGGCGCGTTAGTTTCGTGAAATCGGTGGACGCCATGTCCAGCAACAGCTTGGGCAACGAGAACGCACTCCCTGCGTCGATCGCCTTGAAGTCTGTCTCGGAGTAGTCTGGCGAAATTTTTTCAGCGTTTTCCCAAAAGTTGTAACTCTGGCGTCCGAACGTCAGCGCGCCGTAGTGTACCGACCACTTTCGTTCTACGTTCATCTTCTCGAGCGGCAGCGCACCGTTGGATTCGGGGTAAGGCGCGATGGCTTCGAGTTCCTTCTCCGCGTCTGCATCGCCAGCCTTGCGCGCTGTGCTCAGCACCCAATCGTAAGCGATCTGCTCAGCCTCACGCATATTGATGATCTGTCCGACGCCAATGTAGGCATACAGCCAGTCAGGTCGCCGCTGCGCTAGATAAAGGCCAAGTATCGTGCCCCATGAGTGGCCCAGTGCGAAGATCTTCTTCTTGCCGTAAGTCGTGCGCAGATAGGTGACCAGCTCCTCGGCATCCTGCACCATCCGCGCCACGCGCATCGTCGGCGCCACCTTTTCTGGATCGTTCAGCTCGTAGGTCTTGCCAGCACCCCGCTGACCCCACTCCACCACAGTGAAATAGTCGTTCCACGGCCTTTCAAAGAGGTAACGGTTGGGCAGATCTGGCGCTGCCGGGCCGCCATGCACCACGAGAAGGATTGGATTGCGTCGGTCGCGCCCGCGTACAGTGATCCACTGGCGAATGCCGCCGATCTCGATGGCCTTGGCCTCGTCGATTCCGTTGGAGGAAACGACTTTGTTGAATTCACGAAGGATCGCGTGAGCGTTCGGCGAAGCCTCCACGCGCGCCGGGAACGCGGCCATCGGCGTTCGCGTCAACGCGCAGATGAAGGTTTGGACGAAAAGCTTCATGCTTGACCGCTGCTATCTCACGAAACACCAAGCGCACGAAGTGCGCGCACATGTTGGCGGATCACGCTGACAAAATGGGCGAACAAGTTGTTTTTGATTAACGCAGGCGGAGCCTTCACAAACGGCGAGCGCGCCAGGCATTATCGGCCTTAGAAACCTGCCGCTTTGTAAAAGACTGGTAATGTCACTTCGCATGCCACCGGTTTGCCGTCACGAAACGCGGGAATAAATTTCGCGTTCTTAAAATCGGCCACAGCGGCATCGCCAAAACCGAGAAAAGGCGGTTCCTCTGAAACGACGTTTATCTCCTGCAGCTTACCGGTAGCATCGATCTTCATCTTGAGCTCGACCATGCCATCCACCTGAACCCGCGCTGTTTCCGTCGGCGGATAATGGAATCCCGTAAACCCCGAGTCACTCCCGAAAAAAGATTGTGGCCCGATAAAGTCGTGTTCCTTCTCGAGTTCGACGGCTTCCTGATTGGAAAAAATGCGCAGCCGCGGTTTCCCATTGACGACTCGGAACGTAACCGTGCCGTAGTAAATCGCGTCCACCGGCTGATGATCATAGATGGCTGGGATAAACCTTAGATCAGATGCAGGTGAGATCCTCTTCTGCAACTCCTGCTTGAGAAAATCCGAATCCGGCGTGCCACGATACGTCGCGCTCCACTCCAGCTCGCCGGTTTTTCTCACCGCGCACATGAACATGATCAGGGCATCTTTCTGGCCGTTCCTGATCAAGCCCTGCTCGTCGATGCGATTGATCAACGCATTAGGACCCTGCCCGAGCAGCGCCGGACGAAACATCGGCAGCTCAGCCGCCTGTGCCGACGGCGTGGCGCTTTCCTGCGACCAGACAAGATCGACAATTGACAACAAAGCGATCAGGGAAAATGCGAACGCGCGCATGGGCAAATACGCAAGCGGAGCACGCTGCTTTTTCAAGCGCAATGTGGCATCGAATTAAGCAGCTGCAGCTAACTCTCCGGCAGCGGCAATTTTGTGCACGATTTTGTGACGCCGGAAATAATCAATGAGCGCGTCGCGCGTTTGCACCGGATGCATGACGTAGTTCACTGATGGCGTCTCGAGCAAGGCGCGCAGTTTCATGAAGTGATGGCCGGCACTGCGTGAGTCGAAACTGTTAAAAGCGACCATGTACTTTTTGCCGCGCTCGAGCGAGCGTCCGCCTGGCAACTTCATTGATGTGATTCTGCGATCAGAACCACGGCCTTCTGTCTCCACCTCGATGCCTAACAAATTTCGCCGTTCGTGGCTGGCATACACTTCTTCCATGACGGTTTTTATTTCATCGGGCGAAAGCGCAGCCGTCACAATGTAGTTTTCGTAAGGAACCATATTCCAAATTTCGTTTACCCTTTTCGCGCCGGCGACCAAGTTGGCGTTTTCATCGAACACGCCGTGCATGACGCCATCGACCGGGATGTTTCGTTCCCGTAACGCTTCCATGATCGCTGCGCCGATCAGCCTCTCGATGTCGCTCGGCCGGCCGGGTCGGCTACGGGCGTGCAAGGTCTCTGCTAACTCGCCGATCGGCTCTGCGAGCGCGGCACCCGATTCCGCAAGCTGCGATTTTGCCCGCGAAATAACTACGCGATCGAGATGGATACGGTTGTCCATCCGTTCGGAGATCGCTTCACGATCGAGCAACTTTTTCGAATTCCGATCAAACAAAAGATCGACTCGACCCACGTGAATGCCGAAGTGATCCGCCTGCGTGAAAAGCACGCCGTTCGAGAGGCGACTTGGAATTGTTTGATGAGTGTGACCGGCGATAAAGGCAGCGACATCCGGAAATTCGGAGGTTAATGCCATCACACTGTTTGCAAAATCATCGCCGCCGGTCCGCGGCTTAAGTCCCATGTGACCCGTTAGCACAACCGCATGTGCGCCTTCACTCTTTGCTCGCACAATCGCGCGACGGACAGGCTCGACCGGCTGCTGAAAATCGATTCCCCGGGTAAATTCCCGCGGAAGCCAAAACGACATCCCGGGTGTCGTGATCCCTATGATCGCCAGTTTGATCCCCGCGATTTCCTTCAAAATGGACGGCTGAATTTTTGCGTATGGATGTTTCGCATCGGGAAATTCGCCCGCCGTCTTCCCCTCCAACATCGTGTTCACAGCCAGCACCGGCATTCTCGATCTTTGCAGAGCTTGGTGAAATGGCTCGACTCCCCAATCGAATTCGTGATTGCCAACGACCCACGCGTCGTATCCGAGATGATTAAACAGATCGATCATCAACTCACCTTTGCTATGCAGGCTGACCTCGGTGCCCTGATAGACGTCGCCGACGTCGATCAAAATCGAGTTTGGATTCTCTCGCCGCCAGCGCCGGATTTGCGTGACGCAACGCGCCATGCCACCGCGATCGGCATTTCCATCGTAATCGGAGGTGGGCAAAATGTGTCCGTGCAAATCCGTCGTATGCAGGATGGAGATGCAGATCGTATCAGGCTCGAGCGCAGCAGCCGCACTTGCCAGCGTAGGGAACGCGCTGACCAATCCGGCCTGGCCAGCGAGTTTCAAGAAATCGCGCCGCGTCCAGAATCTATCAAGATGCAACATCGCTTTACTTCCGTACCGGGAGCATCTTACCGGTGTGCCGCCTATTAGCTCAATGAAAATGCCGCGACTCGACATCTTGACCGCGAGATTGTTTTAGTGACACTTCGTCATGCTTAACGAAAACTCTATCGCCAATTTCAAGGCGAACCTGCGTGGACGGTTGATTGAGCCGGGCGATAAAGACTAT
This sequence comes from Verrucomicrobiota bacterium, assembly GCA_003218975.1. Classification (GTDB taxonomy): domain Bacteria; phylum Verrucomicrobiota; class Verrucomicrobiia; order Chthoniobacterales; family UBA10450; genus Udaeobacter. The sequence goes on along the minus strand of QHPD01000107.1, from coordinate 35,354 downwards.
GACGAAGCCCGGAAGGTTTACAACGGGATGATCCACAAAAAGCCGCGCTTGATAGCACGTTGCGCGGATGTGGCAGACGTGATCCGTTCAGTCAATTTTGCGAGAGAGAATGATCTGCTGCTGGCTATCCGCAGCGGCGGTCATAATGCGGGAGGCTTGGGAATTTGTGATAACGGCCTGGTCATCGACCTCGCACCGATAAAATACACCCGTGTTGATCCCTCAGCTCGCACCGTTACCGTGGGCGGCGGATGCACATGGGGCGATGTCGATCATGCCACTCATGTGTTCGGTCTCGCTACTCCCAGTGGAATTATTTCTACTACCGGAGTCGGTGGACTGACCCTGGGCGGAGGAGTCGGCCATCTAACCCGCAAGTGCGGACTGACAATCGATAATCTGCTCTCAGCCGATGTCGTGTTGGCGAACGGCAAATTTGTAAAAGCAAACCCTGACGAGAATTCCGATTTGTTCTGGGCCATTCGCGGCGGTGGCGGAAATTTCGGGGTGGTAACATCGTTTACGTTTAAGCTGCACCCGATCGATATGATCTACGGCGGCCCGATGCTCTACGAATTGAGCGAAACGGCAGACGTGATGAAATGGTATCGCGAACTGATTCCCACGGCGCCGGACGATTTGAGTGGCTTCTTTGCATTTCTCACCGTGCCACCTGCACCGCCTTTCCCCGAACATCTGCACATGAAAAAAATGTGCGGCGTCGTTTGGGCATACGCTGGTCCGCAGACGAAAGCGGAAGAAACATTCAAGCCGATTCGCGCTTTTAAGAAGCCTGCGCTGGATTTTGTAGGTCCACTGCCGCAGCCGGCGTTACAAAGCATGTTCGACGCGCTGTATCCTCCGGGCCTGCAATGGTATTGGCGCGCCGATTTTGTGAATGAACTGAGCGATGAAGCGATTGCTCAACACATTCACTTTGGTAAGGCGCTGCCGTCGATGCATTCCACCATGCATATGTATCCGATTAATGGCGCGGCATCACGCATAGGCAAAAATGACACCGCCTGGAATTATCGTGACGCTACCTGGGCGCAAGTCATGGTCGGCGTTGATCCCGATCCGGCAAATAACGAAAAGACGATTTCGTGGACCAAAAATTATTACGATGCGCTGCATCCGTACTCAGCTGGTGGCGCATACGTAAACTTCTTGATGGGAGATGAAGGAGAAGAACGCGTGAAAAAAACTTACGGCGGTAATTACGAGCGGCTGGTCGCGATTAAAAGCAAATACGATCCTGATAATTTTTTCCGCGTGAATCAAAACCTCAAACCGACCAAGTTGTAGAAGCGCTTTTGCCAAGCGACCGAACTTGAAAAGACAGGCGTTTGGCACAAACGCCTCTACAGAGAAATGAGACGCCACGACTTCAGAATGCAGCCCGCGAATCGATGAACGCTGACGAACTGAGGGCATTGCAAGCGCCTCTTAAAGCGCAGTATCGAGAGCGTCCTGAGACCGCGTTAATCACTCTTCGGGCTGAAGGGCGGGTCGGCGAGAACATCACCTGCAAAATAGAAACCGGCCTGGCGCGTGTCGAAGCAGGGCTTCATCCTGCGACCGGAGGCGATGGGCTCAGCGCATGCTCAGCCGATATGTTACTCGAGGCGCTGGTGGGATGCGCGGGCGTCACGCTGCGCGCGGTCGCCACCGCCCTCGGCATTCCATTACGTGGCGCGATGATTCGCACTGAGGGCGATCTCGATTTTCGCGGGACGTTAGGCGTTTCCAAAGATGTGCCGATTGGTTTCAAGCAGATTCGATTGCATTTCGACCTGGACACCGACGCCAGCGAAGAGCAACTCGCCACATTGCTTCGTCTGACCGAGCGATACTGCGTTGTTTACCAGACGCTCAGTCACCCTGCCGCGATTAGCGTCTTGCATCATGTCGTATCGCGGTAAATTCAGTTACTATGCCATTATACATGGACATTCACGAGCTGGGGGAAGTTTCCGCCGAAGACGTCGCAAAAGCCCACCTGGCGGATCTCGAAGCGCAAGAGAAGTACGGTGTCAACTACCTGAAATATTGGGTTAACGAGAATTGCGGGAAAGTCTTCTGTCTGGTCGAGGCACCGAATGCCGAAGCGGCACACTCCTGCCACCGTGAAGCGCACGGTCTCGTCGCTCGAAAGATTATCGAGATACAGCCCGAGCTCGCAGATGGATTTCTCGGCGATGTCCAAACGAATGCGGCGGGAGCAGCCATCTTGCCTGGCGGCGAAACCGATGCGCGCGACCCTGGGATCCGGACCGTTCTCTTCACGGACATCGTGGAATCTACTACATTGACTCAATCGCTGGGTGATGAGGCGGCCATGGAATTGCTCGACTTGCACAACACTGTCGTGCGAAACGCGCTGGCCGATTTGGGTGGCCGCGAAGTCAAGCACACTGGCGACGGCATCATGGCCTCGTTCGTATCGGCAGCGGGCGCCGTTCGCAGTGCAATCCAGATTCAACGCGAATTGGCCAAACATGCGCAAGCGAATCCTCAGCGCCCGCTCAAGGTCCGAGTCGGCGCCGCAGCAGGAGAACCGGTCGAACAACATAACGATCTTTTTGGATCGACCGTTCAACTGGCTGCCCGGCTCTGCGCCCACGCGCAGCCGGAACAAATCCTGGTGACGAACGCAATTGCCGAGCTATGCCTCGGCAAAGGACTCCAATTCGAAGACCTTGGCGAAGTTGTCCTCAAAGGCTTCGGTTACCCAGTCCGCGCCCATGCCGCTGCATGGAAGCAAGCCGCCATATAGTTGATCCGAGTTAGGTGAAGAAATCTTCGTGATCTTTTACGAATATTCGCCTACTTCTCGTTAGACTCAATGCATGTGCAGGAAGACGCGAGTGAGAAGCCCGAGCGCGAAGCCGGTTAGGAGCGGGTGATCGTACATGAGATGGAAAAGGCCCGAAACCGCTCGACGCGCATACATCCGACTGCTTTCCGAGCGCGCTGGAATACAAGAATCAGCGGCACCGGAAGACCGAGATTCCGCGCTCTATTCGGAACTCATCGATGCCGGCTATCTGCGAGGCGTGCCATTTCGGGATGCAGCTAAGGGCGGCATGACAACGGGCGTGACCGTGACTGAAATCACGCTCAAATGTCGCCTCTTCCTGCAGCAACTCAAGTCTGAGGAGCGACGCCAGTCGTTCTTGGGCCGACTTAAGAAAGTTGGTTTGCTGATCGGCGGCTATCTTCTCGGCAATTTTCAGCCCGGCGCTAACGGACTTGGTAAAAGCACTGCTTCACTTGAAGCCATGACGGGTCTAACCAGGCGCTGCAGCCGACCGCTTCCCGGCGCTTTGTTTCGCTTCGAGTTCGCGAGAACCTTTTTCATTTCAAATCCCGCTCGCTGTCAGGCGCAGCGGCTGAGCTTTCTCTCGTTAGGCCACCTCATGACGCTTCCTCTTACGTTCGCCATTGTTCTTATCGCGCTTTGATCATTTGCGCGCGCCGCCGATGATGCCGCGATACTCGACGGCCCGAATTACTCGTTCTCGATTCGCGCGCCGGATGGTTGGCACATGACTTCCACGCGTCAGCTGCAAGCGGCGTTTTATCCGGCGGACAAGACGTTCGAGAGCACACCCGTCATAATGTATGTCCGCTCCGCGGACAAAGCTCAGCTGCATGTCAACAACATCGAAGAGCTAAACAAATTCGACCTGCGCGGCATACAGGAACACCATCCAAATGCAGAATCAAAGAAGGTTGGCTCGGCACGTCTCTCTGACGGAAAAGAAATCCCCATCTATTCCTTCTCAGGAGGCGGTTACTTTGAGCGGGTCGCATACGCTGAACAGTCGAAGACGATCACAGTTTTCGTCGCCAGCGCAGAGAAGAAGGACGATTTGAAATCTTCTGAGAAGGCCTTTCGAGAACTCGTCACTTCCTACTTGTTTATCTCGGACAACGTCACTACTCCGAATCATCCGTGAGGTCTAACCAGTCGATGGAGCTCACCGCGAGCAGCCGTTATACCCATCTTTACATGAGTTCAACCCTTCAGCCATCGGCGACGCGCGCCCTCGCTCGCGGCAGCTCATCTTGTTCTCGTTAGGTAATATGCGCGCTGTTGCGGTTCTTCTAGCAGCACTGACGGTCGCAGCCTCAGTTCGTGGTGGCGAACAAAGCGATCGCGAGCTGTCGCGTTTGATGGTTGGGGCGTGGCGCTCGCCACGCCATGATTATCTTTATCTTGCAGACGGAACCTGGTGGATGGGCAAACCTGATCCGAACGGACCCGAGCCACGCGTGACGCACGGCCGGTGGAGAATCGAGAATCATACGCTTGTGATAAGCACCACGTATTTGGGAGGCGAGCTACCGCCGCCTTGGAAAGAAGAGCGCTACCCGATTCAAAAGCTCACACGCACTGAGATCGTTTACGGCGGCGTGTATCGTCTGACGCGCATTGGCCTCGAACACGTCGATGAAGAACGATAAATTCAGTAATGTTTGCGCGTGGCGGAGCCGTTCGTGAGCTTGGTCTCGTTAGATCCTGGCGTAGTGCGTCACTAGTCGCTTCATGTACAAAAGCTCCGAAAGAAAATGCCGATTTCTGGTCACCTCTCCCCTTGCTGAAGGGGAGAGGATTGAGGTGAGGGTTCCGAAACAGTAAAGAAGTCAGTCGCAAACCCTCACCCTACCCTCTCCCTTGGAAAAGGAGAGGCGAATCAACGCGCTAATCTAAAGCAAAGAAACGTTAGACCAGCACCCTACGGCCATGAAACAGATCGGTCTTTGCTTACTCTTCGCCGTCGCTTGTGCTACGCAGATATCACCAAACTTCCGGCGGAAGATCGCAAGGTGTTGCAGGATTCATCGCGCTTCCACGAAGTCCATTCCACGAACGACCTGCCACCCACCGTTATCGCTCTTTGTGCGGAGGACGGCAGGCTCGCAGAACCAGGCCAGAACTGGAATGCGAGTGATGTCGTCACGGATCCAAATCTTCCAGGCAAACGTCTCATTTGGGCAGCAGCAGGAGGCGAGTATTACGTCGTCCATTACGAGCGCGGTGGGATCGCTCACACTTTTCATATTTTAGTTGCCAAACTCACGAAGAATGACACGAAACCGAACGCAGTGTGGCGCGCCGTTGGAGGTCCGCTCAAAGATTACGCAGCATTTGTCGACGCGTTGCGAAGCGGGAAGTTGGACGACCGTTTGGATTATTCGCATTGACCCCGAATGTTTTCGGGGTTGAGCGGCGCCCGGCGGTCGCGCCCTACCAAGCATGGCGTTTCCTATTTCATAAAATACGCTCTAAATTCTGTTTCAATTCTCATGCAACTCGAAGGCATTGATCACGTAGCTCTCGGCGTGCGCGACGTCGAGCGATCAGCGAAATGGTATATCGAAGTCCTCGGGTTCGAGCGATTTCATGAGGGGGCGTGGAATGGCGTGCCGACTTTTATTGGCAGAGGAAATACCGGGATTGCTTTGTTCCCTGGGAGCCCGGACGCGACATCGACGCCGTCAACTCGCGGCGAGATCCGGATGCTTCACCTCGCGTTTCGCGCGGACCGGGAAAATTTTCTCGCGGCGCAACGCGAACTGGAAAAGCGCGGAATCAAATTCGAATTCTCCGATCACGAGATTTCGCACTCGATCTATTTCCGCGATCCCGACGGCCACCAGCTCGAGATTACAACCTATGAATTGGAACAGCAAACGTAGAAGATGCGCGTTTAAAGACGCGCTAATTGGATCTAGTTCTCGTTAGGCGCGACCGATGTACACGCTCGGTGTTTTTGCTTCTATTTTCGACGAGACAAGCCGCATTCTTCTTGTGCGCCAGGCCTACGGATCGCGGCAGTGGACTACGCCCGGTGGACGTGTCGACGCCGGCGAGTCTCTCCTTGTCGCGCTCGAACACGAAACACTTGAAGAAATCGCGTGTGACGTGCGCATCGAGCATCTCATTGGCGTCTATGCCAAACCATATCGAGACGATCTCGTCCTTTCATTTGCTGCCGCACTAATTCGCGGCACTCCTCAACCCTGTCTCCCTGAGATTTCCGAAGTTTCGTTCTTCACAAGAAGCGGGTTACCACGCACTCTCGCGTTCAATACGCGTGTGCGGATTGACGATGCTTTTGACGGTCACCGCGGGATAGTTCGTGTGTTCAATAGTGCAGAGTCTCTGGTCGCTCATTTTTGTAGCCAGGCAGACGCTTAACCAGGCCGCTCAGCCAGCGGCTCCGCTGCGCCATGCTTTCGATGTCGATTTTGTAGGGCAAGCGCTCCGCTTGCCGGGAGCCGATGTGGTTGCCCTACAATGCGCGAGAATCAGTATCTGCGAATTCGAATACGCCGCTGAGGACAGCGGCCGCTACAATTTTTAAGCGACTCTGCCGCAGCAGTTCTTATATTTCTTGCCACTGCCGCAGGGACACGGTTCGTTGCGGCCGACTTTCGGTATTGAACGACGAATGGGTAGATCGATTGAAACTTCGCCCGCGCCGTCGCCGTCTCCGGCAACTCCGGCCATCGCGCCGACCGGTTGAGGCTGACGTGCACGCGACGGAGCGCCAGCTGTGGGCGCTGTCGGCGCGTGCTCGCGCAGCAAAAATTGGGGCAAGGTGGCCAGGAAATTCTCGAACGCCTGCAAATTGGAAGTGCTGCGGAAGAGATTATTCAGCACTTCATTCTTAATGTTCGCCATTAATTCGACAAACATGTCGTACGCCTCGGTCTTGTACTCGATGAGCGGATCCTTTTGCGCGTAGCCGCGGAGATAAACGCCCTCCCGCAATGCGTCCATCGCATAGAGATGCTCCTGCCAGAGCCGGTCGATCGCGTTGAGGATGATGTAGCGCTCCAGGCTTTTGACCGACGTGGGCTCTTCGTAGGCTGATTTGCGCTCGTAAGCGTTCTTGATCTTTTCAACCAGGAACTGCGCGTTTTCTTCGACACTCCGCGTTTCAAATTGCGCTTTCTCTTTGGTCAGACCGAGCGGGAAAGTCGTGTTCACCCAATGGATGAGGCTGTTGTAATGCGGCTCATCGACCTCGAGATACTCCTTCACTTTCGCCGGCACCGCTTCATCAATCACTTCGTAAATGAGCGTGCGCGGATCTTCGGAATCGATCACTTCATTGCGATAGGTGTAAACGACCTCACGTTGCATGTTCATCACGTCATCGAAATCGAGCGTACGTTTTCGGATGAGGTAATTGCGTTGCTCCACACGCTTCTGCGCAGTCTCGACCGATTTATTAAGCCACCGATGTTCGAGTTCCTGGCCCTCCTCAAGACCGAAGCGCTCCATGATTTTCGTCATTCGATCGGCCGCGCCGAAATTGCGCATCAGATCGTCTTCGAAACTAACATAGAACCGCGATGCGCCCGGGTCGCCCTGACGCGCACAGCGTCCGCGTAATTGTCGATCGATCCTGCGCGCCTCGTGACGCTCCGTCCCAATCACCATAAGTCCGCCCAGTTCTGTGACGCCCGGGCCCAACTTAATATCGGTGCCGCGCCCAGCCATGTTCGTTGAAATCGTCAGCGTGCCCGGTTGACCGGCGCGCGCCACGATCTCGGCTTCCTGCATGTGAAATTTCGCGTTCAAAACGTTGTGCGGAATTTTCTCGCGCTTCAGCATGCGACTGAGCAGTTCGGAGGCTTCGACGCTCACGGTGCCGACCAGCACCGGCTGAGTTTTCGCGTGGCATTCTTTGATCTCCTTGATGACCGCGTGGTACTTTTCGCGTCGCGTCTTGTAGATGCGATCGTTGTAATCCATGCGTGCGACCGGTCGATTAGTCGGAATCATGTTGACGTCGAGTTTGTAAATATCGTGAAACTCGGCCGCCTCGGTTTCCGCCGTACCGGTCATTCCAGCCAGTTTTTGATAAAGCCGGAAATAATTTTGAATGGTGATGGTCGCCAGCGTCTGCGTTTCGCGATCAATCTGAACGCCTTCTTTGGCTTCCACTGCCTGATGCAGACCGTCGCTCCACCGCCGGCCCGGCATTTTGCGGCCGGTGAACTCGTCGACGATCACTACCTTATTGTCTTCTATGACGTACTGAACGTCTTTCTCGAACAAGCAGTAAGCGCGAAGGAGTTGTGAGATATTGTGAATGCGCTCCGCCTGTGCATCGCAATGCTGTTGCCGTTCCGCTTTTTTCTTGTCCTTCTCCTCCGGCGAGAGCGTCTGATCGAGATCGATCTCGGTGAATTCGTTAATCAAATCCGGCAGCACAAACGCGTTCGGATCATCCGGATTTAGAAAGATGCGGCCCTGCTCGGAGAGATCTGCTTCGTTCGATTTTTCGTCGATGGTGAAGAAAAGTTCTTCCTTCAGCGCGAACAGCTCTTCCTTGCGCGTGTCCTGGTAAAATGAAAGCTCGGCTTTATCGATGGCGCGGCGTTTGTCCGGATCTTCCATCATTCGCAGAAGCTGTTTGTTGCGCGGTTGACCGAGTTTGACCTTGAACATGAGCCGTCCGCCCGTCTCCACACCGCCCTGCTCAAACTTCCCGATTGCTTCGCTGGCCAGCCGGTTACAAAGCATGTTTTGCTTCCGCACCAGCTGCTCGATCAGCGGTTTCCATTTGTCATATTGGTGTGTGGAAATTGTCGCTGGACCACTGATGATGAGCGGAGTGCGGGCTTCATCGATTAAAATGGAATCGACCTCATCGACTATGGCGTAGTGGTAGCCGCGCTGGACTTGTTGCTCGCGCGTCGTGGCCATGCCGTTGTCGCGCAGATAATCGAACCCAAACTCGCTGTTCGTTCCGTAGGTGATGTCCATCGCGTATTGCTCGCGACGCACATCCGGCTCCTGATCGTGTTGAATGCAGCCAACAGTGAGCCCGAGAAAGTTGTAGATTTGCCCCATCCACTCCGCATCGCGTCGCGCCAGGTAATCGTTCACGGTCACAAGATGTGCGCCCCGGCCAGTAAGCGCGTTCAAGTAAAGCGGTAAAGTCGCAACCAGCGTCTTGCCTTCGCCGGTCGCCATTTCCGCGATCCGGCCCCGATGCAAGACGATTCCGCCAAGCAACTGCACGTCGAAATGCACCATGTCCCACACCATGGGCTGATCGCATACCGTGAATGTGTGTCGTCGCTCTTTCAGCCGGCGCGCTGCGTTTTTCACCACGGCGAACGCTTCCGGCAAAATTTCATCCAGCTTCTTCCATTGCTCTTCCAGTTCCGGAATTTTGGATACTTCTTCCTTCCACGCGGCGGTTTTTGCGCGCAACTCGTCATCGGACAAACTCTTGAACTGCTCGTCCAGCTCGTTGATGCGGTGTACGATCGGCATCAGGCGCCTCAGCTCGCGCTGATTTTTCGAGCCTAAAATTTTCTTTAAAATCCAACCAACCATTTCGGGTGTAATATCGACTACATTAGGTGACTTGTCATTTGCCTCGCCACCTTTGTCATTCCGAGCGAAGTCGCCTGCCAAGCCGTAGCTTTATGCGAGGGGCTGGAGGAATCTCTCATTGTTGGATTCCGCTTTGCAGCTACAATCGGCCGCATGAAGAAAACTGTTTCCACTAATGAAGCCCCGGCTGCGATTGGGCCTTATTCGCAAGCGGTGCGCAGCGGAAGGTTTCTGTTTTGCAGCGGCCAAATCCCGCTCGACCCTAAGTCAGGAGAAATCGTTTCCGGCGATATCGCCGCGCAGACCCGTCGAGTGCTGGACAACATCGCGGCGGTTTTGAAGGCTGAAGGACTCACTTTCGACAACGTCGTTAAGACAACCATTTTTCTCACCAATCTTGGCGACTTCCACGAGGTTAACGACATTTATGGCTCATATTTCAAGCACGAGCCCCCGGCTCGTTCCACCGTCCAGGTCCCGGCGCTACCTAAAGGAGCGAATGTGGAAATCGAAGTTATTGCCGCCTCCGAGGAGGCCGAGCGAGCGGCTTATGACACTTCAGGCTGAGAATTCCTGTAGCGGCGGTCTGTGACCGCCGAATAGGCTTCATGCGACACCCACGGAGTTCCGGTACGGCAGAGGAGAAGATGACGAATGCTCGTCTGGCGAAATCGTTTCCGGGGAGCGCACGCGCCCTCGCGTGCATGTTTCGACGCCTCGTCGAAACGCCTTAAGCGCAACCACACGAAAAGACGTGCATAACCCAAAAAAGTTCGCGATGGCGGAGGCGCCATCGCCAGCACGCGAGGCGCGTGCACTCCCCAGATGAGCGAAGATCTCCTAGCGCTTTTCCGCAAAACTGGCGCGCTGCTGGATGGCCACTTCGTTCTGCGATCCGGGCTGCACAGCCGGCAATATTTCCAATGCGCCCTACTTCTTCAGCATACCGACATTGCCGCAAAAGTTTGTGGACGGCTCGCCGACAAATTGCGCGAATTTGATTGCGACGCGGTCATCTCCCCTGCTCTCGGCGGAATTATCGTCGGCCAGGAAGTCGGGCGGTCGTTAGGCAAACGGCACATTTTTGTTGAGAAAGAAAACGGCAAACTCGTCTTGCGCCGCGGTTTTCAAATTCCACCTAACGAAGACTTCATCGTCGTCGAAGACGTTGTTACTCGCGGTGGCCGCGTGCAGGAAACAATCGACATCGTCCGTGCACGGGGCGGTATCGTTTCCGCCGTAGGTGTGATCGTCGATCGAAGCGGCGAAGCAAAGCCAGATTTTAGCTGTCCGTTCGTCAGCTTAATCGAAATGGATGTCGAAACCTTTCCCGCAGACAATCTCCCGCCCGATCTAGTAAGAATCCCTGCCGTTAAGCCAGGTAGTAAATAGGCTAAGTGAGCTGTAGGCACCGGCCTGTGACCGGTCCACCAGCGATCACCGCAACACGTTCAGAGACAGCCCTCAGGGCCGTGCCTACGGAATGCGTTCTGTGAAACTAATTATTCGAGAGTAATTCAGCCAAGTGCTTTGGATCCGTCGCCGGCGCTTTGCAGGTGAAATTTTCGCAAACGTACGCGGCTGGTTTGCCGTCAATCAGCGACATAGCACGGACCGCTTCATTTCTCTCGCCGAGAAATTTCTGGCCTTCACCGCCATCGGCCAGAAGCAGGACGGTTTTTGGCAGGAAATGACGACGCACCTCTTCAAGCAGCGCTTTCGTTTCCGGCGCATCTTTCTTCCCGGCGATCACGATTTGCCGCGGCTTGCTTAAGGAATAATCGAGCGCGACCAGCATTTGTGGCATGGCGCTGGGAAAATGCGACAGGGTAGTTGCAAATGCATCGATCGTCTTTCGCGCGCGCTCTGCCATCTGTTTATCGTCGTGAAACTGGGATAACCGCAAAAGATTCAGCGCCGCGACCGAACTGGCAGCCGGTTCCGCGCCGTCATTGTCGTCCTTCATGCGGAGAAAGACGCTTTGATCTTTTCCGCTGGTGCTGAAATAGCCGCCGTTCTTCTCGTCGAAAAACAAGCGATCCTGCGTTTCCTGCAACTGGGTCGCAAGCTTGAGCCATTCCACGTCGAACGAGGCTTCATAAAGATCGAGGAGGCCTTGGATAACAAATGCACAATCATCGGCGAAACCTTCAATATCGCTCCGACCCTCTCGATAATTGCGATACAAAATGTCGCGCGATGAATCGCACAAGTTTGCCCGCAGGAAATTCGCAGCGCGAAGCGCAATTTCCACGTAGCGTCGGTCGTCCAGTACTTGCGCAGCGCGAGCATAAGCAGAGATCATCAGGCCGTTCCAAGCGGCGATGACCTTATCGTCAAGATGCGGCCGCGGCCGTTGGGCACGAATGGCAAACAGCTTTTCGCGACTCTGCTCAAGCGATTTAGCAATGTCCTCCTCGCTTTTCTTAAAACGCTGCGCGGTTTCCGGAATCGTGTGACGTTCGATTAAAATATTTTTGCCGCGGAATTCATCCTGCGGATCGCTTCCTTCCGGCGCATTCCCGTGCGCTTGCACGCCGTAATGGAAATCGAAAATCTCAGCGTCATCACCGATCGCGGTATCGATCTCCTTTTTTGTCCAAATATAGAACGCGCCTTCCTTCGTCTCGACGTGGCCGCGGTCAGCACCCGCGGCTACAACGGGACTGTCGGCATCTTCGGCCGAAAAAAAGCCGCCTTCCTTGGCGGTCATGTCACGAGCGACGTAATCGAGAATGTCGCGCGCGACTGCTGCGTATTGCCGATCTCTTGTGATCTGGAATGCGTCGAGATAGGCGACCGCAAGCTGCGCCTGATCATAGAGCATTTTCTCGAAGTGCGCCACGTGCCAATAACGATCGACCGAGTAACGATGAAAGCCGCCGCCGATATGATCGTGCATTCCACCGGAGGCCATCTTGCGCAGAGTGAACAGAGTCATTTCAAGAGCATGTATGCCCACGGCCGCGGCATCGGCATCCTGCCGATCCTTTCCGGAGATTGGCTGGAAGCCAATGCCACGACTTCGCGCGTAAAATCGCGTCAGGAAATTAAGCGTTACTGGCCGGGGAAATTTTGGCGCACTACCGAAGCCGCCCTCTTTCGGATCGTAACTGCGCTCAATCTGTTGGTAGGCGGCGTCTAAAATCCCCACGTCGATTTGGCCTTCAGCCGCCGTCGATTGAGATTCGCGTAACGCCGCAACGATCTTTCCACCTTGCTCGACGATCTTGTCGTGATTTTCCTTCCAGGCGGTTGCGATTCGTTCCAAGACTTTTTTGAAGCCTGGCTGGCCATATCGATCTTCCGGCGGAAAATAGGTCCCGCCGACAAACGGCTTCAGATCTGGCGTCAACCACACGCTCATTGGCCAGCCGCCCCCGCCAGTCGTCGCTTGCACAAAGGTCATGTAAACGCGGTCAACATCGGGACGCTCTTCCCGGTCCACCTTGATGTTGACGAACTCGCGATTCATGATCGCGGCCACGTCTTCATTTTCGAACGATTCATGTGCCATGACATGGCACCAGTGACACGTAGAATACCCAACTGAGAGAAAGATCGGTTTATTTTCCCGACGCGCCTTGGCGAACGCGTCCTCGCCCCACGGATACCAATCGACCGGGTTATGCGCGTGCTGAAGAAGATAAGGGGACTTCTCATGCGCCAGCCGGTTCGTGTGTTCGAGGGGCACGGGTGTCGGGTCAGCAAGGCTATGAGTTGATGTCACTAACCACGTTAGCGCAATAATTCCAAAGCGGAAGCGCCTTGTCATGGGATGACTCGCGACGGAGTACAAGTTTAGACCACCATTCTTGTCATTCCGAGCGAAGTCGAGGAATCTCTTGCCCATCCTAAAAGACACTGAGAGATGTCTCAACTCCGCTCGACATGACAAAACATGGACGCCGCGCATTTCATCTTCCTTTTTCTCGCCATCGGACTGGTTGCCTTTCTTTATTCGTCGGTCGGCCATGCCGGTGCATCGGGTTACATCGCCACCATGACATTGTTCGGGGTTGCCCCGACGATTATTCGACCGACTGCGCTCGTCCTTAACATCCTCGTCGCGTCCATTGGCGCATTCCAATTCTGGCGTGCGGGTCACTTCTCATGGAAACTATTCTGGCCATTTGCGCTGCTTTCGATTCCCGCTGCCTATCTCGGCGGCTATTTGCAGCCGTCTGCTTCTATTCTGAGGATTTTGATCGGGATCGTGCTTCTTTTCTCCGCGGCGCGGCTTGTGTTTCGCCGAAGTGATCCATCGCAAACGGCGGTTCCGTCGCGACCGATGGCGGTGAGCGTCGGTGCAGGCCTGGGATTTCTTGCAGGGCTAACTGGAACCGGGGGCGGCATATTTCTCACTCCGCTTCTGTTGTTTTGCCGATGGGCGCACATTCGACAAGCTGCCGCCGTTTCTGCGCTATTCATTTGGGTGAATTCCATTGCCGGCTTGATCGGCTATTTCACTGCGGTCCATTCCGTGCCCACGCTCGGCATTGTGCTCGGAGCCGCTGCAATCGTTGGTGGTTTCGTCGGCTCGCGTCTGGGGAGCCGCCATTTTCCGACACGCACGATTTCGATCCTGCTGGCGATCGTTTTAACCATTGCAGGTGCAAAATTAATTTTTACGAGGTAAGGGCGATTGACTCAATCGCCCGGGCGGTTCGGGTGAACCGCCGCTACCTGATGCCAATCTCGAGCCTTGGCGCGGTCTTGGGAGACCAGGGGTTGGTTTTGTAATCGGATGCAACGATTTTGTCGGCGTACGCGTGCAGAAGCTGGCAAAGCGCCGCGACGTCCAAGCCGTGACGTCGCGGGCTGAACATTGATAGATTTCTCTCCGCGAGTAGAAACAAACGAACGGCTGGCTGTAAGCGCCGGCTATGTTTCGGGTGGGACGGATGTTCAAGTCGCTTTTGCAAATGCACAAAGGCTCCGGCGGCCTGGATCAATCCCTTGAAGAAATCTGCGTCGCTCGAATCAGTTTTCAGCCAAAGCTGCTCGAGGACATCGTGAGCCTCGTAATAGCGCTGTTCGTTCCAGCAACGGAAAAACGCCTGATAAAATGGATGCTGTGCCACATCGGTCCGGCGCGGGTCCACCTCTCCGCTGGTCAACTCGGCCACGAACCGCGAAATCCTCTCGCCTTTGCTCATGAACGGCTTAATTTGCTTGCAGCTCACACAATGGGCAAACGACCCGCAAAGAAGCTTTTCGAGGAGAGACGCCACGAGCGGTCGAGTTGTGATTCCACAACGGTCCGCGTGGCTGTACTGCGATAGATGATCACAGGCGCGGCCTTGGCCATTCTGCTGGTCGTTATCTCCATCCTGATTTTTTGCTCGGCGCTTTTTTCGGGATTGGAGACAGCGCTCTTCTCGCTGAGGCCGCATCAACTTCGCCGATTGCAAACGCATCATACCGGGCTCGCCAATTTGATTCGGTCATTCCGCGAGAATCCACGCGGCGCCTTAAATGTGCTGCTTCTCGGCGACGGGTTAGTGAAAGTTCCGCTGATTATTTTGTGTCTCTTTTTTCTTTGGGAAGGTCCTCTGGTCTCTCACATTCCGCAGTGGCTGACGGCAGCCGTCATTTTCGCCATTGTCGTGTTGGTATGCGATCTGATTCCAAAGCTTCTCGCGCTCTCTGCGCCCTATCGACTTTCAGCCCTTGGGGCGTTCACGCTGCAGATAGCGATGCCGCTCCTCAATCGTCTCGGCCGCGTGCTCGAGCGTGTTAGCGCTCTTGTCGTCGATCTTCTGACTCCGTCGCATCTGGGTATCCGGCAACGCTTGAGTGACGAGGAGCTAAGCACACTGCTTGAGATCAGCGAGGAAGAAGGCGCGTTGCATGAAGAAGAAGCCGAGATGATTCAGGAGATCATCAAGCTCGGTGATAAAACGGCTAAAGATTGCATGACGCCGCGCGTCGATACTTTTGCGCTCCCGGATGACTTAACCAACGAGGAAGCGATTGCGCGTTTAAAGGAAAAACGTCATCGCCGCGTCCCGGTTTATGCCGACACGCCGGATCAAGTCCTTGGGATCATCGATGTAAAATTGTTTTTGCTCGAACCATCGGAGCATTACACCGAAAAATTGATCGCTCCGTCGTTTGTGCCCGAGACGATGCGGGCGCTGGAGTTGCTCAAGCTTTTTCTGACGCATCCACAGGGAATGGCAATCGTGGTGGATGAATATGGCGGGACCGAAGGGATCATCACCACAGGGGATATCGTAGAGGACATTCTGAGCGACGCGCTTCCCCGAAGCGATGTCGACCTTTACATCGAACCGGTCGAAAACGGCAAATTTCTGGTGAGCGGCAACGCGCGCCTGGACGATTTAAGCGAATATCTTGGTTTTCGAATCGATGCGGAAGGAATAGACACGATTGGCGGATTTGTATTCACACGGCTGGGGTATCTGCCGTCCGCGGGTACGAAACTCGAGATTCCGGGTCTCAGCATCACCGTGCGCCAAGCGGGGCGGAAAAGAATTCAGGAAGTCTTGCTCGAAAAAACGGCGGACCGGGACGTTCAGAAAACATCGGACCAAACCAGAGCTGCAGCATGACAGTTGGGTTCATCATTTTCTGTTGCTGGATCGTTTCGTTCTTCTTTAACGGAATCGAAAGCGGCCTGCTGTCGATCGATCCGGTGCGGTTGCGCCAAAACGTGAAACGTCGCGTGCCGGCAGCCTTGCGATTGAACCGCTTGCTCAAACATCGGGAGCGCCTGTTCATGACGGTTTTGTTCTTTACCAACGCAGCGGACATCCTGGGCCTGCTCTTGTTGACACGGCAGCTCGTCCGCGCTTTCGGCTACATCGGATTTCTCTTTGCGCTGTTAATGGCATTTCCGGTTTATCTCTTTCTGCTTTCGGTCCTCCCGAAATCGATTTTTCGCCGATTTCCATTCCGCGCCCTGGCACATCTTGCCGGTGCGCTGGAATTCGTTTCCATTCTTCTTCTGCCAGTGTGGGAATTCGGGGGTTGGATGGGCAAATTGCTTCTGCCGCGGCGCGGAGCAAAACATCCTCGACTATTTGCCGCCCGGGAGGAACTCAAGCAGATCGCAGCACAAAGTGAGCGCGAAGGTTCTCTCACAGCCATCGAGCGCGCGATGATTCATAACGTTGTGGATTTCTGGAACGTTAAAGTGCGCGATGTAATGACGCCGTTGTCGAAAGTGGTTGCCTTGCGACCAAACGCGTCGGTTCGGGAAGCGACTGAACTCAGCGCTTCATCCGGCATCGATCGTCTGCCGGTGATAACGCCCGGCGGTCAAGCAACTGGGTTGGTCAACGTGCTCGATATTTTGCTCGAACAAAATGGAGAGAAGCCGCTCAGCAGTTATTTCCGGCGTATCGTAACGACAACCGAAGAGGAGCCGGCCCATCGAATCGCGCAGCAATTACGCGCTGCTCGTCTTGGCTTGGCTGCAGTCCGGGACGCGAAGAAGAACTTGTCCGGAATTGTTACCTTGGAGGATTTGATCCGGCGGCTCGTTTCTTCCAGCGAGGTGCGAGTTTAATCTTCTGAACGGAGCAACACGTCTTCGTCGCGGAGGATTCGCGCGGCACGAATGAGCGCGACGTGCGAAAATGCCTGCGGGAAATTTCCAAGCTGCCGTTTCTCGCGTGGATCGTATTCCTCGGAAAGAAGTCCCAGGTCGTTTCGCAGGTCGAGCAAGCGCTCAAACAATTCGCGCGCCTCTTTCTTTCGGCCAAGGAGATGCCAGCAATCGGCCAGCCAGAAAGAGCAAGGAATAAAAACCCCTTCCCGGCCCGGTAATCCGTCCACGCTGCATTCCTCCGGCCGGTAGCGCAGAACGAAACCATCCTGCATCAACTCCCGTTCGATAGCCTCGATCGTGTTGCGGACACGTTCGTCACTCACAGGTAAAAAGCTGACGAGCGGTATGGTAAGTAGGCTCGCGTCCAAGGCATCGGAGCCGTAAACCTGCGTAAAGGCCTTCCTCCGCGCGTTGTACCCACACTCGCAGACTTCCGCGTGAATCTGGTCTCGAACTTTTTGCCACCGGCTAAAATGCTCGCCGGCTGCGCATCCGCAGTCCTCAACAAGCTTCACCGCGCGATCGAATGCCAGCCACGCCATCACTTTCGAGTGCGTGAAATTTTTTCGTCCGCCGCGCACTTCCCAAATTCCTTCGTCTGGTTTCTGCCAATTTGATTCCAGGAATTTCATTAGCTCGACCATCAGGGCCCAATCCGGTGCTTCCAATTTGATTCCCAAGCGATCCGCCTGCCACATCGCCGCCAGCACCTCTCCATAAACATCGACTTGAAATTGGTTCGACGCGGCATTGCCGATGCGGACCGGCGCGGACTTTTCATAGCCTGAGAGCCACGGAATTTCGACCTCGTCGAGCCGGCGTTCGCCGCGAACGCCGTACATGATCTGCATTTGCGCGGGGCTACCAGCGATGGCCCGCAAAAGCCATTCCCGCCAGGATTTGGCTTCCTCGCGATAACCGGAACGCAACAGCGAGAGCAAAGCGAAAGTGGCATCTCGCAGCCAGCAGTAGCGATAGTCCCAGTTGCGCGGGCCTCCTATTTGTTCAGGCAGCGACGTTGTCGCTGCGGCGACCAACCCGCCTGTCGGCGCATAGGTTAGTCCTTTAAGCACGATCAGCGAGCGCATCACCGCGTCGCGCCATTCGCCTTTGCTTTGAAATTGACTCGACCATTCTCGCCAGTATTTCTCGGTGTCACGCAACGCGTGTTCAGCATTGACTTTTCTCGGCGGATCCTTGTGCGACAAGAACCACGTGAGCACAAATGGCACCCGATCCCCTTTCGTCACGGTAAACTCCGCGACCGTGGTTAAATCTTTGCCGTAGGTTTCAATCGGAGTCCGCAAGATCAAACCGTCAGGTCCCGCAATCGCCTCGAGCCCGTCGTGACGTTTTCGCACCCAGGGCACGATCTGCCCGTAATCGAAACGGATGATCAGTTCCATGTGCATCGACACTTTGCCGCGCAGCCCTTCGACGATCCGAATGATGTCGGGATTCTCACCGCGCGGCGGCATGAAATCGATCAAGCGCACGGCGCCGCTCTTTGTTTCAATTTCCGTTTCGAGGATCAGCGAGTCTCCACGGTACCGGCGACGCGTCTCTTCAATCTTTTCCTCGGGGAAAAACCGCCAGTGTCCGTTTTTCGTATCGCCCAGGAGCGAGGCAAAGCACGCCGGCGAATCGAACCGCGGAAAGCAAAGCCAATCGACGCATCCGTCTCGGCTCACCAGCGCGCCGGTTTGGGTATCGCTGAGAAACGCGTAGTCCTCGATCTTTGTTTTTTCCTGCGCCACCTGATTCCTCCTCTTACTCTTGCTCGACTTGCTCCGTCTCCGCGAGCCTGGCGATCCCATCACGCGTCAATCGGTACACGGTCCATTCGTCCAGCGGCATAGCGCCAAGCGTCCGATAAAACTTGATCGCCGGTTCATTCCAATTGAGGACGGCCCATTCCATCCGGCCGCAACCGCGGTCGCGCGCGATCTTCGCAAGATCGACAAGCAACGCGCGGCCATAACCTTTGCCGCGCTTCTCCGGCTTCACGAATAGATCTTCGAGATAAAGCCCCGGACGCCCAAGCCATGTCGAAAAGTTGTGAAAGAAAACGGCGAAGCCAATCGGCGACTTTCCTTCAAAGGCGAGCAATACTTCTGCAACGGGTTTTTCGCCGAACAGAACATCGACAAGTTGTTCTTCCGTCGCGGTGACCTCGTTTGGCGCGCGTTCGTAAGTCGCCAGATCGCGAATCAATTGAAGGATGATCGGCACATCTTCCACACGCGCTGGACGAATCGCGAAATCAGTTTGAATTTTCATTTCCCGCTGATTGTCGACGACACGTGGGCGTAAGCAACTCCGAGCAGGGTTATGGCTTTGCGGTCGTCTCGCTGGCCAATGCGCGGCCGATGCGACTCAAGCCTTCGGCGAACATTTCCGTATTCACCCCCATCCCCATGCGAAAGTGGTCAGGCATTTCGAAAAAGCGGCCCGGGACCGCCGACGTGTCGAACTCCGATCGCAGGCGCTCCAGGAACGCGTCGACGTTCCCATTCCGTAAGCGCGCAAATGACGTCGTGCCCCATTGCGTAGGCACAGCAGAAAGACCTCGCTCGCGCGCCAAAAAATCGTCGACCAATTTGCGATCTGCTTCCACGATCCGCCGCGCTCTTTCACGGAGCAAATTCAGATGCTGGAATGCGGCGAGACTGAGAAGTTCACCCGGATAAACTGCTGTCGCGGCATAGAGATCGTTCAGGCGTTTCATCTTCCACGCGAGATCAGGACGCGCCAGAATCCATCCGCAGCGTAGACCGCTCACGCCGTAAACCTTCGTTAAACTACTGGTCACCACAAACTCGGGCCCGAGATGGAATGATGTGCGCGGTGTGTCCTCGTAAACCGCGTCGAGATAAACTTCATCGACCAGCACAAACGCTCCAACACTTCGCGCGATATCGCCGATTTCACGCAGAACCGAATCCCGCGTAAGCGCGCTCGTGGGATTATGGAGATTCGTGATCACGATGAGCCGCGTCTTCGGCGTAGTGCACCGGCGAACCTCCGCTGGATCGACGACCCATCCCTTTTCCTCAGCGCGCCGGAAGCGCTTCACGTTCGCTTCCAAATAATAAGCGACATCGAGAATTGGACCGTAAGCTGGATGCTCGATTAAAACTTCATCGCCCGGTTCAATGATGGCAGCCATGGCCAGATGGTTTGCCATCGAAGTGCCTGCAGATTCTACGACGCATTCGGGATCAACGCTGTGGTGTTCAGCGATGGCGGCCTGCAAAGACGCGTAGCCGTAACTGTTCTCCCCATTAATTTCGAGTTTCGCCAGATCCACTGGAAGTTCGCACGGGGGAAATGCCGCCACGCCACTCGTTGCGAGATTGAATCGCGCGCGACTCTGCGTCTTCGACCAATGCATGTAGTCAGAATGCTTGTGTCTCATGAATGGGTGCGCCTGAATCTGGTCCAAAAATAATAAACCGGGAGAGCAGCCAACATGATGCATAACGCGATCGCGCTATTGCGAGACGAAGCGATGACGGCGCTTATCACAATTCCGGCGCATGACAAAACAAACAGTATGGTCGTGAACGGGTGCCCTGGTACGCGATAGGTAACAACGTCCGATCCGATACTGCGCCGGCGCAAAATAAAGAGGGATGCCGCAGTCATTCCGAAAAAAATAAAATCAACAGTTACCTCGAAATTGAGGATCTCTCCATATGTCCCCGAAAGAGCAATGATGATCGCCGCCAAACCTTGAAGAACAATCGCGACCACGGGCGTTCCCGATTTTCCGAACAGTTTGCCGACGCTCTTGAAGAAAAGCCCGTCGCGCGCCATCGCGTAATAAACCCGTGGAGCGGTTAACATGCTCTGGCTGAGAAATCCGAGAGTCGAAACTGCGATTCCGGCAGCAATCCATTGCGCGCCGCGCTCTCCCAGTGCGATCCGCATTACATTAGAGGCGGGCGTTGTTGTTGCGTCGAGACCGACGGGACCGAGCACGCGCAGACACGCAAGATTGACTGCGAGATAGAGAGCCACAACTCCGGCCACACCTATGAGCAATCCCCGTGACAAATCGCGCCGCGCATCGCGCATTTCACCCGCAAGGAAAGTGGCTGTCTGCCATCCCCCGTAAGCGAAAGCGATGGGAACCATGGCAGCGCCAATGCTCTTCAAGAGACCAAATGACGCAGGCTCTCCAAGGAAGGGTTCCAATCTCAGCGAACCGTGGCCAGCGGTAAACCCAATCATTACGAGTGCTGCGATCGCACCAATCTTTAATAACATGAGAGCGCTCTGCACATTGCTGCCGGTGCGCGCACCCAAACAATTGATCCCGGCCAACGTGAGTAGCGCGATTACTGCGATCGCGCTGCTGTTCCAATCCGCTCCCGTCAGCGCACGAAAGTAAGATGCGAAAATAACCGCCACTGCCGCCATGCCGCCGGTCTGCGTGATCAGAAGTAGTCCCCATCCATACACAAATGCGACCGCAGGATGATAGGCCTCGCGCAAGTAAAGATATTGACCACCCGCCGCGGGCAAGCGCATGGCGAGCTCCGCCCAGATAAATGCGCCACACATCGCGAACAAACCACCGAGCACCCATACGCCGAGGATCAGGAACGGCGTATGCACCCGGTGCGCTACCTCCGAGGGATTGGCGAAAATCCCTGCCCCGACGATACCGCCCATGACGATCATTATGGCGTCAAACAAACCAAGCTGACGTCGAGGCCTTGGAGTCTCTCTCATTCCCTAGGACGGTTCAGCTTGTAGATTCTGAACTGGCGATTCATTTCCATCAGTGCCGCGGTTTCCGTCAGATGCTGCGCAAACTCGGGATAATAGTCTAACCACCAAAATGTGTTGGCCGTGAAAACAAGATGCGTCGCCCCGCGGCTGCGCAGCTGCTCAAGATCGACAATGGCCCGCTGACTGTCGCCTGGATTGCCGTCGTAAATCGCATCTCTCTCGAGGAAGTGCCAACCCTTTCGCTGCGCATAGTAAAATATCGTCGGATCGCCAGTGTCTGCGGCAACAATCAATGCATCGTGCGCTGTGATTTTGTGTAACTCCAAGCCGGCGTCGCGAAGTTGAGCGGCGGACGATTCGTAAAGCGGCCGCACATAAAGACAGGCAAGAGCTGCGAACGAACCCGCAAGCAGGATCGACAGTGTTAGTATCGCAACCCGCGAAGAGGAGATTTTCGATCTGATAAATGCGCAGGCAGCGCCAGCAAACCCTGCCGCGATCGGCACAAGCGGAAGTTGATACCAAGGATGGCGATTCCCGTAGCCGACTACGATGACGAAGAGGATCATTCCAGCCAGCCACCAATGGAAAAGGCTTAAATATCTCGATCGCGGAGCGACAAACAAACCACTGAGCGCCATCATCGAGAGAATCGGCGTGAGGCCGGATGTCGTAGTCCGTCGCGCGATTCCCCAATACCATGAAAAATTCTCGATCCGGATTCCGCCTTCGCCGAAGAAATGATGCGGATAAAATTTCTCGGCAATTTGATGCGCGTGCCAATACCACGCAACAGAAGGCAAAACCATAATTGCGGCGAAAAGCCAAAGGTCACAACGTTTCGCAAAATTCCAGCGCCATTTTTGCCAGACGAGGAACAAAAGCGGCGCAGCGATAACGACGCTTGTGGGCTTAGTTAAAATCGACAAAGAAATCGTGATCGCAGCCAGAAAGAACGCTCTCGACTTGCCATCGTTGATCCAACGCAGGAAAAAATATAAACCGATTAGCGCTAGGCTCAGCGACGGAACATCCGGCATGAACGAGCGCCCGGCAAAAACGTTCCCTGGCGCAAAAGCATAAAAAAACGTCGCCCAAAGTGCCGCAACGTGGCTTCGGCATCCTGCCGATGGGTCATGGCCTAGAAGGCCAGGCCACGTCTCGCGCACGAGCAAAAAGAAAAACGGCAGCGACACGGCGAAGAAAATTACAGACTCACTGCGTCCGATCCACTCGTGAGCGCCGACACATTTGTAGCAAATAGCTGCCAGAAACGGCAAAATAGGAAATTCCGTCCCGACATAGCCGGGCGGGCTGCCTGCCCAATCGATCTGCGGATAAGCAAAACGAAAACCGTTTTCGCAGAAGTTTCGGGCAATCGCCGCGACATCGCTTTGTCGCCAACTCCAGCGATCGACGAACGGCTGATTAATTAAAATCAGCCGCACCGCCACTGCTAAGACCCACAAGGCTATAATCAGCGTGGTAACGTGGTAGGGACGCCGCGCTGCGGCGTCCGGACAGCGCAGCGCGCTGTCCCTACCATAGACACGCGCTGGTATGCGCATCCTGCAAGCGTCTTGACAGGGGAGGTAAAGTCAATCGAGTACGAGAAACCCGAATTACGCAGAAACGCGCTCGCAATGAAACCACCGGCTCGCGTTTGTTCTCTAGCACGTGCGGGATTCTTTGCGCTCGCCCTGTTCACCAGTTGTGCGCTTTGCGTGGCGCGTGCACAAAACGAGCCGATCCTCGTACCTGACGTAGTCGATTATCAGAAATTGCTTCCTGTTTTACCAGACGCGCCGCCGGGCTGGACAGCCGATAAACCGGAAGGCTCAACCGAAGATGCCGGAGGATTCAGGATTACCAACGTGCATCGCGATTATCACAAAGGCGAAGGCGATAAAGCCCCGAGCGCGGCAATTAGCATACTGGATTCCGCCGCCAATCCGGATTACGTCACCGCCACCACCGCTGCATGGAATAACAATAGCGAGAGCACCGAAGGCTACGGCAAATCGGTGACGATCGATGGCAATCCCGGGTTCGAGGCATTCGAACGAGAAAGCAAGCATGCCGCGCTCTGGGTAATGATCGCTAATCGCTATTTTCTTCAGATCGAGTTGCAGAACCAAGATCCGAAAGAACTACAGGAATGGATAAAGCGCATCGATCTGAAAAAGCTCGCCGCGATTAAGTGACGCTGTAGCCGCGGCCCTGCGGGCCGCACACTTTGCACCAGAAACAACTAAGCATCGCGCTTCGCATAGGGAAGGCGCTACAAATTATTTCTTCGTCGCCTCGCCTGCCATCGGCACAAAACGAACCGGTAAGACGGCACTTTCCTTTAGGTGGCCGTTTTTCTTCTCAAGCAGGTACAGCTCCTGAGCAAATCGCTCGCCGACTGGAATGATCATGCGTCCGCCATCTTTGAGTTGGTCGGTAAGCGGTTGCGGCACGCGATCCGGCGCGCATGTGACAATGATCGCGTCGAACGGCGCGCCCTCCGGCCAGCCCTTGTAACCGTCGCCGGCTTTTGCGTGCACGTTTTTGTAGCCTCGACGTTGCAACGTTGCCTCGGCGTTTTTCGCAAGCGGCTCAACGATTTCAATCGTGTAAACCTCAGCCACCAGCTCCGCTAAGATTGCGGTTTGATAACCAGAGCCTGTGCCGATCTCCAGCACGCGGTCGCTCGGTTTCAGCCGCAATTCCTCCGTCATAAAAGCCACGATGTATGGCTGCGAAATCGTCTGGCCGTACCCGATAGGCAGCGGCCCGTCCGCATAACTCGCGGCGCGTGACTCTGGCGGGACGAATTCTTCCCGCGGCACTTTCGCCATCGCAGCGAGTACACGTCCGTCGTTGATGCCGCGCGCCTCCAACTGCTGCTGCACCATCCGCTGGCGCTCGGCCGCAAAATCGGAAGCTGGCGCTGTCGTCTGACCACAACCGGCTGCGGCCACCCCCGCAAGAATCAAAAACTGCAAGACTCGTCGCATTCTCGGAAATTACATCGCACCAAGGTCTATTGAAAGAGGTAGGGACGGCGTGCCGCGATGTCCCTAGGCCGAAGCAGCTGCATTTCTACAGCAAATTCTTTGTGTCCCTCGCGCTCTTCGTGGTTAGTTTTCACCGTCCGTTGATGAAGGAAGAACGCAAAAATTTAGAAGCACGTACGCAAATGACGGACCTCGAGCGGCTCCGCCACTCGGCGTCCCACGTACTGGCGACGGCGATTTTGAAAATTTGGCCGGAAGCGCAGTTCGCCGCAGGGCCACCGGTGGAGAACGGCTTTTATTATGATGTCGATCTTCCACACCGGATCTCGCCCGACGATTTCGAAAAGATCGAAGCTGAAATGAAAGAGGAGATCAAAGCGAACCGTCCGTTCGAGCGGATGGAGGTTTCAAGGGACGAAGCGCTCGAACTCGGCAAGAAAGGCCGGCTCGCGGCGCTAAGCGAACGATCCGAGCCCAGTAAATTCAAGCTCGACATTATCGAAAACATTCCGCCCGATGAAAAAATCTCGCTCTATCGCAGTGGCGACTTCATCGATCTCTGCGCCGGCCCGCATGTGAAATGCACGGGAGAGATCGGAGCTTTCAAAGTCACGAGCGTGGCGAGCGCGTACTACAAAGGCGACGAAAAGAATCCGCAGTTGCAGCGCGTTTACGGCACCGCCTTCAAAACGAAAAAGGAACTCGATGATTATTTCGCAATGCTCGAGGAAGCGAAGAAACGCGATCATCGCAAGCTTGGCCGGGAGCTGGAGCTTTTCGTTTTCGATGATGATGTCGGTCCAGGTTTGCCGATGTTTCTCCCGCGCGGCGCGGTCATCGCCGAAGAATTGGAAAAGCTCGCCAAGGAAACGGAGTTCGCCGCCGGTTATCAACGCGTTCGCACCCCGCACATCGCGCGGGAGAGCTTGTACAAAAAAAGCGGTCACCTTCCCTATTACGCCGAGTCGATGTTCCCGCCGATGGAGCTGGAGGAAGCGCGGCTTGGAGAGAGAGATCACGGAACGCCTGCTTCTTTGTACTACCTCAAGGCAATGAACTGTCCCCATCATCACAAATTGTTTGCGGCGGTTCCCCGGAGCTACCGCGATCTGCCGTTACGCTTCGCGGAGTACGGCACCTGCTATCGGTACGAGAAGAGCGGCGAGTTATTCGGACTGATGCGGGTGCGGTCACTGCAGATGAACGACGCGCACATTTACATGACGCCGGAACAGTTCGAAGCGGAATTCAATGCCGTGAACGAAATGTACCTGAATTATTTCAAACTCTTCGGCATCGAGAAATACCTGATGCGTTTCTCGACGCACGATCCATCCAAGCTCGGCGAAAAGTTTGTGGATGAGCCCGAGCTTTGGAAACAAACCGAAGAGATGACGCGAAACGTTCTAAAGAGCTCCGGCATTAATTACGTCGAAGTGCCGAACGAAGCAGCGTTCTACGGGCCGAAGATTGATGTGCAAGCCTGGAGCGTGATCGGACGCGAATTCTCCATCGCGACCAATCAGGTCGATTTCGCCCAGCCGCGCCGGTTGAATCTGGTTTACAAAGACCGTGACAACATCGACAAAACCCCAATCTGCATTCATCGCGCGCCGCTTGGCACGCACGAGCGCTTCATCGGATTCTTGATCGAGCATTACGCCGGCAATTTCCCGCTCTGGTTATCTCCTGAACAGGTGCGCATTCTCACGATCGGCGATGATCCCAAGTTAATGGATTACGCACGATCTATTCTGCACGAACTGCGCGGCCATCAAGTTCGCGCGGAAATCGACGAAAGCCCCGACAAGATCAACGGCAAAATCCAGCGCGCCGAACAAATGAAAGTGCACACTATGTTCGTGATTGGAAAGCGCGACATGGACGCCGATGCCGTGAGCGTCCGCATTCATGGAAAAGGCAACCTTGGCGCCAAGCCACGCAACGAAGCAATCGGTGATATTGTTCAATCAATTCGCGAGCGGCGCGGTTAGCCGATTCTTTTTCCATGAAGGCAACCTTCTTTTTGTTGATAACGTGAAATTTTCCGTTGTCATCAAAACCAACGCTGAATTGGATGGTCGAATCACCTGCACCGCCGCGAAAGATTGTGAATTGCTTGAGCACAGAGCGTCCGGGTTTCAACCACCGGAAAAAGACGAGCCGTTTGATTATTGCGTTGGGAAGTGTCGGCACACACTGTTGCTTTTAGATCGACAAAGCCTCCCGATTGTTGCGCAATGCTCGTGAGATTCGACCGGCAAACTCAAAGTCGAGCAAATTCAAAGGATGATTATGAAACGAGTCCTGATATTGGTTGCCATCCTCGCCGCCGGTCTGAGCGGCCAAGCTTTTGCGCGCCTTGGCAATAGCGAAGAACAAGTCGCCGCACTTCTCGGCAAGCCGACCGAAATCGGCAAGCCAGACAGTGATGGCGTAAGGACGAATACCTATGAGAGCCGCTACTACATCGCCTTGGTCCAATTCGTAAAAGGTTACAGTGTAGCGGAAGCATATAGCCGAAAAGATCGCGCCAAATTTTCGGAGAAGGAATTGTCGATCTTTCTCGACGGGAACTCGGCCGGCAAGGAGTGGAAAAAGAAACCTGGCAAGAAACCGGCCTGGACAAGGACCGACCACAGAGCAGATGCCTGGTACGAGACGGTCACGGGACGGCCGACACTATTCATCCAGGCTCATTACTGATCCAAGCGAGCTGGGTGCTACGTCGTGGCAAAGAGCCAGGACCCCCAGCTAAGGAAGCAAAGACGAATGATACTCGGCATGCGCGATCGATTCTGAACGAGCCGCGCGTTCACGAAGTCCGCGCGGAAATCGATGAAAGCATCGACAAGATCAACGGCAAAATTCAGCGCGCCGAGCAAATGAAAGTCCACACCATGTTCGTGATCGGAAGACGGGACATGGACGCCGATGCCATGAGCGTCCGCATTCACGGCAAAGGCAATCTCGGCGCCAAGTCGCGCAGTGAAGCGATGGCCGACATTCTGTTGTCGATGAAGGAACGGCGCGCATGAAAACGTGAAACTCGTTAGGTGGCTCGCGCTTATCGTTTTCGCAATTGTGCGGAGCGTTCCTCGGT
Organism: Verrucomicrobiota bacterium; assembly: GCA_003218975.1. Classification (GTDB taxonomy): domain Bacteria; phylum Verrucomicrobiota; class Verrucomicrobiia; order Chthoniobacterales; family UBA10450; genus Udaeobacter. The sequence goes on along the minus strand of QHPD01000107.1, from coordinate 7,557 downwards.
AAGCTGGCGCAGAACGCGGTCGCGAACGATGCGCGCGTTCTCGGAGTCGCTCTTGTTGCGCACCGTTTCGTCGGCTTTCCGATCGCGTTGTTCGAGCCACGCGCGTTGTTCGGCTCGAAGCGTGTTTTGCGACGACGGACTGAGACGCTTTAACAGCGCGGAATAAATTGCGTTCAATTCGCGATCGGCTTTGGCGAGTCGCGCTGATTCGGCAAAGGGATCGTTAGGCAACGGTCCGGGAGCAATCCTAACGACGCTGGCAGTAGGACCTTCGCCGGCGCGCGCGAGCTTAAGCGAGAGAATGCCCTCAATGATAGAAGCATCGTGTTCGCGATCCTTTGTAACAAATGGGAGACCAACGGTGGTCGGACTAGAAAAGCCGGTCTTCTTTCCAAGTTCCGGCAAGCCGGTAAGTAGATATGTAGAATCGAACGGTCCGGTCAGTCGCGGTTTACCGCGCTTAATCTGGGCCTCGATCGCTTTGTCCAAGACAGGCCCGATCTGATTCGAGCGACAGTCATCCGCGCCAACGTCCAGAAGAAGCAACGTATCGGTGCCCCATTTCCACTGGTAGGCAGCCAGAGCAAAGCGTCTTCCATTCTCGACTGGACTCCAGGCGACGCTCAATGTCCGATGACTGCCCGGCCGCACGTAACCTCCCTTGTCGCCTACCGTGCCTACTTTCTTTTTGTCGGGAATGTTAACGACCCAGATTTCTTTTACGTCGTACTGTTCGTAGAAATGATCGGCATCTTTTTCCAGCAGCGACCAATCGATTGGCTCACTACTATCCACCGTCCAAGCCAGAGCGTTGCGACCATCCGCGGATTTAGAGTCGCGGCCAATGACAACTTTCTCCGATCCTATCTCAACCCAGCGCGGCTCAGGCTGCACGGAGGGCTCGGCCGCATTGAGTCTGTTCCCGCCAAATCGCGCAGCAATTAGCATGCAGCCCATCCCTAAGATGTAAGCGCACAGCTTCATTGCTTCTTGATCATAGGCAGTACGAGAAGGCAGCACAATGCAATTCCGCTGCGGAAATGCGGTAACGCGCTGCCACATTTCCCACCAGAGTTTGCTTGCAATCGAATGTTGTTATCTCCACTCTCGGATCATGAAAGAACTGGCTGACAAGCTTTCGGGGTCCCAGCGCTTGACTAATCGCCGGCTGCGTCGCATCGCCTGTTTCTGCGCGGCTGCGTTGTGTCTTAGTGCAGCCGCTGCGCAGGATAGCGAAGACGTTCGTGAAAAGACTCATCAAATCGAGGAGTTGAGAAGCGCGGGCAAATTTCAGGAAGCAGTGCCAATCGCCGAGCAGGTGTTGAAGTATTGCGAGAAGAATTATGGCCCGGAACATTCGGAAACCGCGGATAGCTTGAACGATCTCGCGTTCTTGTTCAGCTCGATGGGTGAACAAGCCAAAGCTTTGCCCCTTTACCAACGCGCCTTGAAGATTAGGGAAAAAGCGCTCGGACCCGACCATCCATATACCGCGATCAGCCTTAACAATCTTGCCGAGACTTATCGGGAGAGCGGCGACTTCGCCAAGGCAGAGCCGCTCTACAAACGCGCAATAAAGATTTGGGAGGCCAAACTTGGGCCAAAGCATCCGAACACCCTATCAGGCATGAGCAACCTCGCGCTCCTCTACCAAGATAAAGGAGATTCGGCTAAGGCGGAGCCGTTATATGTGCGCGTCTTAAAAATGCGCGAGGAGACCCTGGGCCCCGATAATCCTCAGGTTGCCAACAGCCTGAGCAACCTGGCCACACTCTATTATCATCAAGGCAACTTCGCGAAGGCTGAACCGATGTATGAGCGCGCATTGAAGATCTACGAAAAGGCGTTCGGCGCTGAACATCCCCACACCGCGAATATCCAGAACAATCTCGGCGCGATTTACCTTAGTCAAGGCGACCTGGTAAAGGCCGAGTCGCTGTTTAAACAGGCACTCGAGACACGCGAGAAAATTTTTGGCCCGAATAATCCGGCTACCGGCGAAAGCATTAACAACCTGGCTTGGGTTTATATGGACGGTGGTGACTACAGCAAGGCCGAGCCATTCTTTCAGCGCTCCCTTAAGATCACCGAACAAGCTGCCGGTCCCGAACATCCAAATACCGCTTCTTCGCTCAACAACCTGGGAGTGCTCTACCAAATGATGGGCGACTACAAAAAAGCCGAGCCATATTATCAGCGGGCCTTGAAGATTCGCGAAAAAGCTTTGGGACCAAACAATCCCGACCTGGTCTCGAGCATTGGTGGTTTGGCAGACCTGTATCGGCTCGAAAAAGATTACGCCAAGGCTGAACCCTTGGCCCAACGTGCCTTGCAGCTTTCCGAAAAGAAATTTGGACCGACGCACCAGATGACGGCGACCGCGTACAATAACCTGGCCGCAATTTATGAAGGCATGGGTAAATACGACAAAGCCGAACCGATGTTTCAGAAGGGATTAAAGCTTTTTGAGGATAAACTCGGACCCAATCACTACAAGACTGGCGCGGCTCTCGACAATCTCGGTGTCCTTTATCGTGAAAAAGGCGAATACAAGAAGGCCGAATCGTACGCCCTGCGCGCAGTCGAGGTTACCGAAAAAGCTCGAGGCCCGGAACATTCTGAGACCGCCACTTGTCTCAACGACCTCGCCAAGCTTTACGAAGCGATGGGTGACAAGGCAAAGGCCGATCCGCTCCGACAGCGCGCCACAGAAATTCGGCAAAAAAACAAGACCAAATCTGCATCGCCGCAGCCAACTCCTTCGTCCAGTCCGACCTGAAGTTCTTTCGCCGGCTAGTTTGCGCTCGCCCTCGTGAACAGGGTTTCGGCGCGTGGCGGCAATGGGTGATTGGCCAAACATTAATGCCTTATAGATTCAAATGTGGAGCACCAGCGCGGTGAACATTTTGCTGACCAATAGGCCCCAACGCAATAAATATGAAAACAAAGCTGCTCTCGATATCTATTCTAATTCTCATAGGTCTGGCTCAGTCGCTCGAAGGCAAAGACCTGATAAAAGATAAGTCGCCAGACGGGCGATTCGCTTTTACGCATCAGGAAAGGCGAGGAGGGCTGGGAAGCGGCAATTGTGGATTTACGAGCCAAGAAGCCATTAGCCGACCTTGAAGTTTACGGCAACTACATCGCAGACATGCGGCTCTTATGGTCGAAAGATTCAACGCTCGTCGCTTATTTTGAGCCTGATCGACGTGGCGGCACAACGAGCATCTATTTTCGAAATGGCTCGAAATTTGAGCAGGTAGAGTTCCCTCAATCTGAGCTTGGGGAATGCGATGGCAATTCGAAGGCCGAAGGGGACGAGAAATATCTGAAGACCACCGAAGCCACAACGTCGCCCAAACAGTGGTTAAAATCCAGGGCGCTCGTGGTCGTCATCGATGAGTCATGGTTAACCGAAGGCGGGAACGAACACCATTGCTCTGAAACTGTGACGATTGCATTCGACGCGAACCACAAAGCTTCAGTGCAAAGCGTCACTGATAAAAAGGTGGACTAATAGCGACATGAAAACACTTTTGCTGCTCGCTTCGCTTTTCTTCGCCACATGTTTCTGCCCATCGCTAAGGGCAGATGATCAGATAAAAGATGCATCGCCGGATGGAAAGTTTGGGATGCTACTAACGGCAGAGGAAGAAGGCGGTGTAAAGATCCAACTGATCGAGCTCAGTTCACGCAAGGTCGTGCTCGATCTGGCTGAGAGTGGGGCTCCGCATGCGAAAGATTGCAAACTTCTCTGGGCACCTGATTCGCAACGTGTCGCTTTCTACGAAGCCGTTCACCGTGGCGGCGAAACGACGGTGTATTTCCGGAACGACTCCGGATTTACCGAATCACCTGTGCCGGAACTGGGCGGTTGCGCTACCGCGGCCCAGAAAAAGGAACTCAAGGCGAAGGGCGTTCTTAAATTTATCGAATACAACGCTGTGCCTAAAGAGTGGCTCAAGTCTGGAGCACTAGTCCTTGTTGACGACCAAGGATGGGAAACCATGGACGGAGAATTGCGAGGGTGCACTCAAACTGTCACGATTGCATTTGACGCTAAACACAAAGCGTCGGTGCAACGTGTGACCGGGAAAAAGCCAAAAGAATATTGAAATCAGACGACCGAGTTTGTTTCTCAAAAAGGACGCCGACCGGCGTCACCGTTCGCGTCCACGACAAAGGCAATCTCGGCGCCAAACCCCGCTCCGAAGCGATCGCGGAAATCTTACTGTCGATCAAAGAACGCCACGACTAACGAGTGAGTGCCGCAATCGAGGACTGGCTAATCTCGTCGATTCTCGCGGCGGTGACATCGCTAAGAAATTGAAGACGCCGGCGTTCTTCTTCTCCCTTTCGGGCGAAGGCTAGATAGGTCTTCAGTCCCTCATCGCGCATCTTGACCCATTTATCTTGCACTTGGCGCAGATCGTTGGCGTCGTCCTGCTCCTTCGTGCGTTCGACACGCGCCGCGAAAGCTCTATTGAGTTTCTCGTTCAGCGCATCCAACCTGGCTTTTAATTCGGATTCTGGCGGCAGAGGCGCGGTTGGTTCGGCGCAAACAATGTCGTGCGCGTAATTGTCGGTCTGCTTCGCCACAGCCTTATTCAGTTCCCGCAGATACGGCGTCTGCTCAAGCGCTTTTGTTCGGGTGTTGAAGTAAACGTAGAGCGGGCCGTACTCGCTTCCTTCGGCGTAAATTCCGATGAGCAACCGATTGGAATCTAAACTCCAAGCCCGAAACGCCGTTCCCAGGTGATCGTAGTTTTTTTCGCGCTCATCGATAAAATCGCTTTTCTCAAAACCGTTCCTAGCTGCGTAACTTTGAAGTTCCCTAGTAAAGAACCCTTTTCCTTTGCTAGGCGCAAACTTGACGCCCGTTTCGTGATGGTAGAGTTCGCGGGCGAGCAACCCATGATGTCGCCAATGCTCGGCATAAAAAATCCACTTCTCATCAGGAGAGTAAAAAAATCCGACCTGACATTCCGCGGGATCGACCTCGCCGGTGGAGCCTGGCAAAGGTGCTCGTTCAGCAGGATTCTTGCTAGACACGATGAACCGCGAATCCTGATTTTCTACCCATTGAATCTGATAATTGCCATTCGGGCTCGTTTGCTCTATCGCACTCGCTTCTTCCGCCGCAGTTGAAACCTCGGCTAAGCTAAGAAATCCGGTTAAGCCCAACGACAGGACGATTGAATTAAATAACTTCATAGGATTTTTGCGTAGTCGTTAAAGTTCCCATTGTTCCGGCGGCACCTCGATCCGCGCCGCGGTCACATCCCCCAGAAGTTGAAGACGACGGCGCTCCTTTTCCGCTTCCGGGAAAAGCGAAACATAAAATCTCGCGCCCTCATCGCGATGCTTGATCCAGTTGCGTTGAGCCTCGCGCACAAGAGAGACGCGGTCTTTCTCGCTCTGCGCGATCACGTCCGCGTATTTCTTGTTCAATTGTCGATCTAATGTGTCGAGCCGCGTCTTCAAATCGGCTTCGCTCGGGATAGGATCGGTCGGCTCCGCGCACGCCAACCCGCTGGACTTTGTCTTGTTCAATTTGCGCAAGTAATCAGTCATCTCGAACGTCCTCGTGCGCGTGTTGAAATAGACGTAGCAGGCATGCAGCGTTTTATGACGGTCGCCGCCGCGCAGTTGCACGAGGAGCCGGTTCGAATCGAGACTCCACGCCACGAAATCAGTCAGACCGGTGTCCGCGCCGTCTTCTTCCGCGGAATAGTTCGCTTTCAACGCGCTTTGCTTCACACAATATGGCCAGACCCGGTCGTTAAACGATTGATCTTCTTGTGTCGGGGCGATTTCGACGTGTTGTGGATCGACACGATGAAATAGGTCACCGTTCGAGAAACCGTGCGCCATTTTTCGCGTGCCAAAGATCCATTCCTCGTTAGGCGAAGCGTGAAACTCGTCGTCGAAAGGCGAAATTCCTTCCAGCGGTGGCAACTCAGCGCGCTGATCAGGATTTTTAGTGGAAGTGACCCAGGCCTTCTCGCCGTTCCGCTCGATGCGCAGTCCGCCACTCGGGCTCGTGTAAAGGACTTCCTTCTGTTCTTCGGCGTTGCCTGTTGCTGGAAAAGTGACGAGAAACAACACGTTCAACGCCAAGCCAGCTCCAAAAAGATTCTCTTTCATTGCTCGTTAGGCAAGCGGCGCATCTTCAGTATTTCGAGACGTGGCCCCTTCGGGCCGTCACTCAGGCGTAAACGTTCGTTTACCTTAAAGATTGTTTCGCCCCTGCAGTCGCCAAAGCGGCATTGCTCCGACGCCTCCAGATCGATCGTGCCATCGTTGCTCACTTTGTTGATTTGGAGCGAAAGCTCGCCGGCGCCGCCATTCTCCGAATCGAAACGCTTTTTAACAAAGGCGTAAGTTTTCTTTCCGATCGCTTTGTCCAGATCCACTGCGCCGGCAAGCTTCGGCCCTGGACTGATCTTCCCCGCCACGCACTCGGTGGAGCTCCATTTGTCATCCCAGAGCTGCACAAATTTAAGCGAGTCCGGTGACCACCTAAGGATACATTGTTGGTGATTATAACGGCGCTTCGTCCCAAAGTAATGGCAACCTGTTTTGCCAAGAATTTTTCTTTCAGCCAGATCAATGATGTAATTCGGCACGTCGTAATCGCGCGCGCCGTTTTCGTAGAAGTAGTTCTCATCCTCATACAGCGCGTCCCAATTGGATTGCTCAGGCGGTAAGCCCATCGCGATGGCAAACCGGCCATCTGGCGAAACGCTTCCATGAATGACGCGATACTTGTCTGAGTCGCCTTGAACGTTCGCGAACGGGTCGAAAAATTGCGGCGGCCCGACTTTCCTCAGCGCGGGGGAAAGTTCGTGCGGTTCACCTAAACCAAATTCTTCGGCGCCCCCCTCGGCTTTGTTCTGCTTCGAAAGATCGACCACCATATTCGGCACATGGACCGTGTCGGTCGGTTCGCCTGACTTGAAACGGGCGCTCTTTCTCAACTCACGAATAAGCTGGCCGTTACCTTCCTCGGTTTCGCCAAAATATTTTCGCGATTCCTCCACTTGCGTGCCGCCGTCGGGCAACGGCGTTTCCTTGCGCGTGAGCATGAACAGCCCTCTCCAGCCAAAGTCACTATCCAAATCGTGCGGGATGTATTCCGTGAGCTCGCGTCCAGAGGCATCGTTGCGTTCGACTGCGGCCTTGATCAGGTCCTCGGCACCGTTGTACCATTCCTGTCTAACTGTTGTCGCGCCGCCGGACTCGTCTTTGCTGGTGTAACGAATCGAGCGTGGCAGTTGGTCTTCGACTTGACGGTAACGCTCCGCTAACATTTTGACCTGCTCGTCCACTGAGTCCCCACCCGATGCGCTTCGCGTGAGCGCGATCACTTCCAACACTGACAGGAGAAAAACCGCGATATTTTTTCCCATTCGTGGCCTACTCCTTTGATGGAACTTTCTTCTTCGAGATGATCTGGAACTTGCCGGTTTTTTCGTCAAAGCGGGCCGTGAATTGATAGGTAGCGTCTTTGCCGTCGCCGCCGCGAAAAATGCTGAGTTGCTCCAGCAACAAGAC
>QHPD01000139.1 GCA_003218975.1 Verrucomicrobiota bacterium | reverse complement strand
CTGTGAGGTTTTTTGAAATCGCCCCTGTTGGCAAGACATTCACGCACGCGACAGCCGTCGCGCGATCTTTGATCCATGCAATCGTGCTGGGATCATCGGCCGCCGGCGAAGTGTTCGGCATACAAACAATGGTCGTAAACCCGCCAGCTGCGGCGGCGCGCGCACCCGATTCGATCGTTTCCTTGTGACTGAATCCCGGCTCGCGCAGATGCACGTGCATGTCGATCAAACCGGGACAAACGATGAGGTTTCTTGCATCAATCTCAGCAATTTCGGATTTCGGATTTCGGACTTCGGACTTAGAGCCGACGATTTTTCCGTCGGCGATGTAAAGATCGGCGATTTCATCTCGCTTGTTCGCGGGATCGATCACGCGGCCGTTGCGAATAATGGTCGCGCTCACTGCATCGAAATCCCTCCACAGAGATAGAGAACGGCCATACGGACGGCGAGGCCGTTGGTGACTTGATCGAGAATGACACTTTGCAATCCGTCGGCAACGTCGCTGTCGATCTCGACACCGCGGTTGATCGGACCGGGGTGCATGATCAGGCAATCCGGTTTCAAAAGTTTTGCGCGTTCTTTGGTCAACCCGAACAAGCGGATGTATTCACCAATTCCGGGAAAATATTCTCTGCGCTGGCGCTCATGCTGAATCCGCAAAAGATTTACCACATCGGCTTTCGGAAGCACGTCGTCGATCTTGTGTGAAACTTCGACGCCCAGTTTTTCAAACTCGCGCGGGACAAGCGTGCTCGGCCCGACCAACGTCACGCGCGCACCGAGCTTGAGCAGGCCGAAAATATTCGAGCGGGCGACGCGGCTGAACAAGATGTCGCCGATGATCGCGGCGTGGAGCCCGGCGATTTTGCCTCTTCGCTCGCGGATCGTGTAAAGATCCAGGAGCGCCTGAGTGGGATGCTCGTGCGCGCCGTCGCCGGCATTGATTACGCTCGCTTTCAGCCGATTTGCCAGAAACTGCGGCGCACCCGCAGAACTATGACGCAGCACGAGAATATCGGCATGTAATGCCTCCAGATTGCGCGCGGTATCTTTAAGCGTTTCGCCTTTGGTCAGGCTGGAAGTGGTCGCCGAGATATTGATCACATCCGCGCTCAACCGAAACGCGGCCAATTCAAATGAGGTGCGTGTCCGCGTGCTTGGTTCGACAAAAAAGTTCACGAGCGTTTTTCCGCGCAGTGCTGGAACTTTTTTAATCTCCCGAGTTCCGACTTGTTTGAACGCGTTGGCGGTTTCGAGAATAAAATTGATTTCATCGGCCGACAACTCGCGCAGGCCGAGCAGATCTTTGCGTGTCCAGCGCATATTCATCTGGGAGCGTACGCGTTCATTGTTGTTCCAAGCGTACCTCGTCGGGTTCGCTATCGGTTTGCTCGAGCCGTACTCGCACTTTTTCGCTGCCGGATGTGGGCAAATTTTTTCCGACGTAATCGGGGCGAATGGGCAGCTCGCGATGGCCGCGATCAACTAGCACGGCGAGTTGAATGCGGGCCGGTCGCCCGAATGAATTGATAGCGTCCATGGCAGCGCGAACAGTGCGACCGGTGTAAAGAACGTCATCGACAATGATGACGGTGCGTTCCTCGAGTGGCAGGGGAAGTTTGGATGCCCGCACCACGGGCAACTCCGGGCGCCTTCCAACATCGTCGCGATGCATTGCCACATCGATCACACCGGTCTCAATGTCGATCTTTTCGATCTCGTAAATGAAAGCCGCGATGCGCCGCGCAATCTCCACACCGCGCGAGGGAATTCCCGCGAGCACGACCTTCGCAATCTGCGGGTTTCGCTCGACGATTTCGTGCGCAATCCGCCGCAGCGCCCGACGAATTGCCTCCGCATCCATGATTGGGAGGGCGGCGGCTGAATTCTGTTTTGTCTGCTTCATGCTTTTCCTTGGCGACCTCGCGGGATCGCGTTAAAGGAACAAAAATTAGGAGGCGGACTTTTCGGTGCGCGCCTCCTTCCTTCGTCGCTCTCGCCAGTTGGAGCGATGTCTCACGATCCAATCAAGCAACGCTCTCTCAAAGCCGATATCTTTGCCGGCTTTTTCGCTTTCAATCCACTTGTGCTTCAAAATCTCCGCGCGCTCCGCTAGGAACTCCTTGTAGAGAGCCGAATCCTTAACGAATTGAGATTGATCCTCCTCTGAAGACGGCATCTCACGATTTTCTTTCATAAAATTGGCAGCTAGTCAACAAAATCGAATACCAGAATTCGACGACGCAACCGCGCAATTTATTTAAACCTCATTTGCGCTAGCCGGTGCGGATGCATCACTACGGCAGAATCTTACGAATGTTTTCAGCGATCCTTTTGAATTCGGCTGCTACAGGTGACCGTCGATCTTCGCCCACGATTGGAATTCCACGATCGCCTGCTTCCCGGGTGGCAATATCGATCGGAACCTGGCCGAGCAGCGGAACGCGCAGCCGTTTCGCTTCGCGTTCGCCGCCGCCACTTCCAAAAATATCGTAGCGTTTTCCGTCGGATGGAGAGACGAAGTAACTCATGTTCTCCACCAGACCGAGCACCGGCACGTTTACCTTGTCGAACATCGTGGCGGCTTTGCGCGCATCAATGAGCGCAACTTCCTGAGGCGTGGTCACCACGATCGCTCCGGAAAGCGCCACCGTCTGGACAATCGTAAGCTGGATGTCCCCGGTGCCGGGTGGAAGATCGAGCACCAGATAATCCAGCTCACCCCATTCGACCTGCCGCAGAAATTGTTGCGTGTAGCGCGTGACCATCGGCCCGCGTAAAATCGCCGGAGAAGTGTCGTCGAGCAAAAATCCCATCGACATCAAACGCAATCCATATTGCTCGATCGGAACGATCTTGTTTTCTTCCGTAGCCATTGGCCGCTCTCGCGTACCAAACATGAGCGAAATACTCGGGCCATAGATGTCGCAATCGCACAGTCCGACGCGCGCGCCCGTTTGCTTCAGCGCGACCGCCAGATTCGCCGCGATAGTCGATTTGCCCACACCGCCTTTGCCGCTTGCCACCGCAATGACGTGCCTGATTCCCGGAATCCGCGTCATGCCCATGCCGGCGCCTGCGCCCCCGGGCGGTGCGTGGATGTCGATCAGCACCTTCGCGCTGCGCACCCCCTCCATTGTGCGCAATGCTCTTTCGGCATCATTTTTAATCGCTGCCGGAACAGTCGGATCATTAGTGCTCAATGCGACCTGCACTTTGACTTCGCCATCGTCTATCTGGATCGACTTGATCAAACCGAACGAAACGATGTCGCGCGTGAAGCCGGGATATTTCACCGACTTCAAAGTGTTTTTCACTTGTTCCTCCGAGATCGACATGCTTCAACCTACCTGCAGGGCGTTGAACGTAAACCGCCCGCTGCGTTTACCGGTCCTGGTAGTCCAACTTGTAGCGAATCTGATAGTCGCTTCCGCTGGAGGGCCGCGAAGGTTGCTCGCCGGCTTTCGCCACGAAGTCCGGCTTTTGCCAATCAGACCAGGCGCGGTATTTCGCCTTCATTGCATTCGCGGGCAAGTGCAGCCGGAAAATCCGGTCTTCGCTTCCGGGAAATTTTAGAACGAACAGGCGCTGCGACGTACGGTAGTAAACTTCGACGTAGCCGGCGCGCACATTCGCGCTTTCGGTTGAATCTGTGTGCCAGTAGCCCGGCATCGCGTTGCGGTCGGTATCCAGCTCTGGTTGAACGTCCGCCAGACTCTGGACGGATTGGCCAGCCGGCGGTTTCACTTCAAATTCGAGCCGCGGCGTCGGACCGTTGAGGTTGAGAACATGCGGTTGAGCAGCATACCAAAGTCCGAACCCCGACGCTGTGATGACAACGATTGACAAACAAACCGTGACCAACCCTACGAGTAGCCGAAGGCCTCTTATCCCGCGCCAGTAAAGCGTGAGAAGAATCGAGCTTGGCGTAGTGATAGCGGTAACAATCAGCGCAATCGCAGCGGCAAAATAACCGGCCTCACCTTCAAAACTAGAGACATGAAATGCGGCCGCGAGAGCTGCGCCCAGAGCAAAGCCGAGAAATAGTCCGCCCCCAATGCCAATGATCCCCGCCAAGATTCCGAAAAGAATTGCACTGACAGAGAGTTTATTTATCGCAGGTCGCACACGAATATCAGGGTGTATTTGTGTTCTACTTCAAAGGCGAAACCCTTTGCAACTGATCTCTTCGCTGCAAAATCTTGATAGCGAGCAGCGGTGCCGCCCAAAACTTGCAATCGACAAATACTGGCCTTTCGCTGCGGTCTAAGCTTGACGGGTTGAGCTGCCACGAGGCAAGATGCCCACATGAAAATACAGTCCTTTTTTCGAATTGTTTTCGCGAGCCTTTTGCTCGTGTTACTGAGTGCCTGCGTAACCACTCCCCGCTCCGGACCGGCTGCGCTTACCGGTACGTGGACTAATTCGCTCGGCACCGTCTGGACGATGAAGAGCGACGGAACCTTTGATGTCGTTAATCCGAAACGCCACATCTGGGGTAACGTCACAGTTTCAGGCGACACAGTCACAATCCAGGAAACTGGCGGTAAAGCTGCGAAAGGCTGCAGGGGCCCTGGCGTTTATAAGTTTAGCCGCCCGAACGAAAACACTCTGACGTTCACGTTGGTTAAGGATAGCTGTAAGGAGCGGAAGGCGCGATCTTTCAACTGCGTTTTGCCCGCCGTGCGCGCGCAATGGACGCAGCAAAAAATTTGCCCGTCCGCTTCGACGCCATGACCAACTATCCGGCAGTTGCAGTGGGGGCAAACTGGCGCCAGCGCGTGGATCGCGCATTCGAAGCTATCGAAGGTATGACGCTTGCCGGCAACGATCACTTCAAACGCCTTGTCATATTCATTCTCGCAAACTTCGCATGTAGCCATATCTAACAGTCTTTCGCACGAGGCCGCCTCGTCGGTGGTGTTCTTTTTTGCAATCCAAACGATCCGGGGGGGGGTCTCTCGGAAGTAGAGATCGGCTGGGAAAGTGATAGTTTGCTTCGGAGGCGACCATGAAAATTCCGAAGCAACTCATCGATTGTTTGAATGAGAACAAAGTGCGCTACGAAATTTTGCATCATCCGGAGGCGGTGACCGCACAGAGGCTCGCCCAGGCCGAGCATGTGAAAGGCCGGCACCATGCCAAGGTGGTCATCCTAAAATCCGGAGAGCAACATTTGATGACGGTGCTCCCAGCAGACTGCCAAATCGACTTGGAAAAAGTCGGGAAAGTGATCGGCAAGACTGCATCGCTCGGGAAGGAACCAGAATTTAAATCGCTGTTCCCCGACTGCGCGATTGGAGCGATGCCGCCGTTTGGCAATCTCTATGGTCTGCCAACATATGTGGATAAGCATCTGGCGGAGCAGGACTACATCGTTTTCGAAGCAGGCACGCACACTGATGCGATCAAAATGAGCTACCGCGACTACGAGAAGATCGTGAAGCCACAGGTGGAAGATCTAGCAATCAAGCTTCAGCCAATGAAAGGAGTCTGAACTTGCGGAGGGCCGCGCAGCGATTCGGGAGAAGCGAATGAAGACTGCGTTGACAGGCCTGGTTCTCTGGGTGGCTTGCGCAACAGCGCCTTCAGCTTTCGCCGCGGAGAAAGTTTCTCTTATCAAGATTGACGGAGCGATTGGCCCAGCGACGGCAACTTACATTTCCCGCAGTATCGAAGAAGCCCGGGCGCAAAATGCGCAGTGTCTGGTGATTCAACTTAATACGCCGGGCGGTCTACTCGATTCGACGCAGAAGATTGTGCAGAGCTTCCTCGGGTCGCCGGTGCCGATCGTCGTTTACGTCGCTCCCACCGGCGCGACCGCGACGAGCGCAGGTTGTTTCATCACCATTGCAGCGAGTGTGGCGGCAATGGCCCCCGCCACAACCATTGGCGCTGCGCATCCGGTCTCGATAGGCGGTTTTCCTAGCGGCGGAGAAGAGAAGACTGACGAAACGATGAAGCAGAAGCTCGAGAATTTTTCCGTGAGTTACATCGAGACGATCGCGGGCAAACGTCAGCGTAACATCGAATGGGCCAAGTCAGCCGTGAAAGAAAGCGCGTCGATCACTGCGGAGAAAGCGCTGGAATTGAAAGTCATCGATCTGATCGCTTCCGATATCCCGGATCTGTTACAAAAATTGAATGGGCGCATCGTGGACGGCAAGCCATTGAAGACCGCTGGCGCCGAGGTGGCGGAGGTGAGGATGTCGCCTGCCGAGCGTGTCTTTCAAAAGCTGTGGCGACCCGAGGTCATGTTCATTCTCATGCTCATCGCGATTTATGGAATCATCGGTGAGCTGACCACGCCCGGCGCGATTCTTCCCGGCGTGGTGGGCGCGATTGCGCTGGTACTGGCGCTTTATCTGGCGGCCATCCTGCCGGTCAACGTGACTGGACTTGTGTTAATCGCGCTCGCACTCATGCTGTTCATCTTTGACGTCTATGCGACCACGCACGGCGTGCTGACCGTCGGTGGAGTTATCGCGTTTCTAATTGGTTCGCTCATGCTCTTCAATCGCGCCGATCCACTGTTTCGTTTATCGCTGAACTACATTATTCCAGCGACACTGATTACCGCAGCGTTCTTTATTTTCGTCATCGGAAAAGGCCTGCGCGCGCAGCTCTTGCCGGTCAAGGTGGGAGCAGAAACGCTGATTGGAAAAACCGTGACTGCATTGAGCCCGATCGATTCGCACGGCGGCCGCATTTTCATCGAAGGCGAATACTGGAACGCGGTCAGCGATACCTCAATCGAAAAAGGCGAACAAGCTCATCATTCTCGCGATAATCATTCTGCCGCAGGCCATTCGGATCCTGCGCGAATACGAACGAGGCGTGATTTTCCGACTCGGGAAATTACTCGGCGCGAAAGGACCGGGACTGATTCTCCTCATCCCGATTGTCGATCGCATGGTGCGAATGGATTTGCGCGTCGTGACCATCAGCGTCGAGCGGCAGGAGGTGATGACGCGTGACAATGTGCCGGTGACCGTGGATGCGGTTGTTTATTTCCGAGTGGTCGATCCGCAAGCCGCGGTCGTGAAAGTGGAGAACTTTCTCAAAGCCACTTCGCTGATGTCGCAGACCACGCTGCGCAGCGTGCTTGGCCAGGCGCCGCTCGATGATTTGCTTTCGCAGCGCGAGTCGATCAACCAGAAGTTGCAGGAGATCATCGACCGGCAAACCGAACCCTGGGGCGTCAAAGTCACGGCGGTCGAGGTGAAGGACGTGGCGTTGCCCGACACCATGAAGCGCGCGATGGCCAAGCAGGCCGAAGCCGAGCGCGAACGCCGCGCGAAGATTGTCAACGCCGAGGGCGAATTTCAAGCCGCGGAGAAAATGGTGCAGGCCGCGGCGATGATGAGCAAGGAGCCAATCGCGCTGCAACTGCGTTTCCTCCAAACCATGCGCGAAATCTCCAGCGAGCATAACACCACGACGTTTCTCCCCGTTCCGATCGATCTTTTCACGCCATTGATCAGGAAGAGCGAACCGCCCAAGTCGTAGGACGAAGAAGGTTCAACGCTTAATGGCCCGGGGCAGGCGTCCAACGTCCAATTGGCAAAAGTTCAAAGACGCACACTTGGTGGGTCATCATTTGCCCTTTTCTGGATCGACATTGCTGCATCACTGCATCAGTGTATCCATATGCGAACTACGATCACTCTGGACGACGAAGCTTATGAAGCGGCTCTTACGCTGGCCAAAACCTCAGGCAAGCGACTAGGCGAAGTCATTTCGCACTTGATCCGGCGCGCTGTTCAAACAACGGATCAGCCACAGATCAGAGGTGGTAAGCGTTTCCCTAAGTTTGGGCTGCCTGATGACACACCTATGATTTCGCTGCGTGCCATTCGCCGCGCCTGGGAAGAGGAGTGAAAACACTTTTGCTGGACGCCAACGTTTTGCTCGCGCTGGCGTGGCCCAACCATCCGTTTCATCATCGAGCTGTGGCGCGCTTGACCAAGCGTGGGCGTTATCGCTGGGCAACCTGTCTCCTGACCCAAGCTGCCTTTGTGCGGCTCTCCAGCAATCCAAAGGTTGTCCCTGGAGCGAAATTACCGGCCGAGGCGGGCGAAATGCTGGCAAGACTGACAAGCAACTCCGCCCACGTTTTTCTTGATGCGAAAAAAGCACGACTGTCGAAACTCTTCGAATTATTGCGGCGATGCCACAGCCACAATCAAGTCAACGATGCTTTCCTCATTTGGGTCGCGATCTCGAACGGCGCCATGCTCTTAACTTTTGATTTGCCCGTGCAGCATCTCGCGCCTGTACCAGAACTGGTCGAAGTCATTTCTTGAATTTTGTGCCATCCGCTTGGGATTTTAAATTGATCGGTATCCTTTCGTGGCGCGAGAATGGCTGGTGAACGGATCCAAGTTCCAAGAGCAACTTGTTGCTTTCCTTCGATTACCGGGTTCGTATCCACACAGGCCGGACACGGTGCGCCCGGTTCAAACCCACATTTCGTGGGTGTTCATTGCGCCGCCGTTCGTCTTTAAAGTGAAGAAGCCGGTGAATCTCGGCTTTCTCGATTTCAGCACGCTGGAAAAACGCCGCTATTTTTGCGAACGCGAGGTTGAACTGAATCGCCGGCTTGCTCCGGAAGTCTATCTGGGAGTCGTGCGGATCTACAAAACCGCTTCTGGTTTCTCCTTCGAAGGGGAAGGCGAAATTGTCGAGCACAGCGTGAAGATGCGAGAACTGCCGCACGACGGATTCCTGAGCGAATTGCTCGCCAAAGGATTAGTGGGCGAGCCCGAGATTGATCGGGTGGTTTTGCGTCTCCATCGGTTTTACCAGTCTGAAACTCCGAAGCCCGAGATCGAGCAATGGGGCACGCCGGAAAAACTAAAGATCAGCACGGACGAAAACTTTGCGCAGGTCGAGCCATTCATTGGCAAAACAATTTCAGCGGTTGCTTTCGAAGCGATCCAGCATTTCACGAACCAGTTCTACGTCGCGAACGAGAAACTGTTCTTTGAACGCATTCAACAACATCGGATCCTCGATTGCCACGGCGATCTGCATCTCGATCACATCCATCTTAGCCCGGAGGCGACCACCATCTTTGATTGCATCGAGTTCAACGACCGATTCCGCTTCATCGACATCGCCAACGACCTCGCGTTTCTGGCGATGGATTTCGATTTCGAGCGCAGACGTGACCTGGGAAACTTGCTTCTGCGAAATGCTGCGCGCGACTTTGGCGATAGCGGAATGTTGAAGATCGCGAACTTCTATAAGTGCTATCGGGCGTTCGTGCGCGGCAAAGTGGGAAGCATCCAGGCAAGCGAGCCCGAAACGGTAAGACCAGAGGAACACAGAAAACAAGCGGCGCGCTATTTTCGTCTCGCGTTGCAATACGCCGTTGCCGGCTCTGAGTCCTTAGTCCTCGTCGTGATGGGCCGAGTTGGTACTGGCAAGACCACTATCGCAAAGCAACTCGCCAGCGAATTGGGTTGGCGGATCTTTTCATCGGATGAGATCCGCAAAACCCTCGCCTGCGTTCCGCTAACCGAGCGCACTCCGCCGGAGCTGCGCGACAAACTCTACTCGGAGCAGATGACCATGAGGACTTACAAAAAGCTTGTGGAAAACGGACTTGGCCCGCTGGCAACCCACAGCGGCGTCATTCTCGACGCAACATTTTCCAGCGGCGCGAATCGCGATTTTCTGCGCGAGCAATGCGCAAAAGCAAATGTCCGTCTCCAAGTCGTGGAACTCCATGTCGATCTTGAACAGATCAAGAATCGGCTAAGAGCCCGAGACAATCATTCTAGCGAAACTTCCGATGCTCGCCTGGAAGACCTTGAAAAATTGAGCGCTGCTTACGAGCCGCTATCCGAACTCGTGGCGGATCTAATAAAGGTCTCAGCAAGCGGTTCGGCTTCGGATACCGTGAAGGCAGTGCTGTTTCAGTTGGCCGAGAAATCCGTCAGCCGGACCGACTCGTTCTGCGGCGAGCAATGAGTAGCAACGTCGAGCAAATGATTTCATTTCGGTAAATCCTGCGACAATTAATACAGGTCTGGCCGGCGATGCGCGAATACGGCCATGCCGGTTCGGACAGAATTGATGACGTCGTTCGAAATTTCCGCTTGCAGCAGCTCTTCGCGATCAGCTGAGGCACCCGCGACGATTGCCCCTGAGGGGTCGATAATTGCCGATGACCCGCAGAAAGTAACGCCGTCATCCGTCCCGACGCGGTTCGCCAGAATGAGATAACACTGATTTTCGATCGCACGCGTCCGCGCCAAAATTTGCAAATGCTCGATCCGAACGGACGGCCACGCCGATGACGTGACGAACACGTTTACGTTGTGTCCAACCGCGAGCGCGCGACACACTTCCGGAAACCGCAGATCGTAACAGATCGTCAATCCAACATTGAACTTATCGATCTCGCCACCGGGCGAGTCCGTCCGAAAGGCGGACTTGCAGCTGACAAACTCATTGCCGGCCGAAAAACAGGAACGCTCGTCCAACGGAGCCGCCGTTACGAGATGGGTCTTACGATATTTGGCGACGATTTTGCCGGTGGCATCGACAAACACCTGCGCGTTGTAAATGGATTCGCCGTCGCGATCTGAAATCCCACACACGATTCCCAGCCCCAATTCCTTCGCGATCTTTTGAAGTTTCGGCGCTGCGCCTTCTTTCCAGGCAACAGCATGTTGTTTGATCGTGGGCATGGAATAGCCCGTATCGATCATCTCCGGGAAAACGATCAGCTCGGCGCCGGCTCGTTTCGCGTGAGAAGCAAAGT
>QHPD01000138.1 GCA_003218975.1 Verrucomicrobiota bacterium | reverse complement strand
CGCGCAGATCGCGGGCGAGTAGTTTCACTTTTTCCAAGTTTTTATCCATAGGTCTTCCCGTTGTTTAGTTTGGTTAGTCAGTTGCAGAATCTCTCTCATGCTCAACGAGGCGCTTGAAATTGCGCAGATACTCTTCCACCCGTCGCGAGAGACTTGGGGGATCGAAAATCGAACGGATTTTCAACGTAACCTCAGTTTCCTGTTCGGAGCGCGGCTCGAAGGAAACCACGCCGGACATGAAACCATTCGACAGTGTTCGCCACGCGATCCGGCGGCCGGGAATCTGAAGCACAATATGGAAGACGCCTTGCTGGTCGCTGCCATTGGGATGCCAGGTATAGGAAAAGCGTGCGTCATCAATTCTTCGTACATCTCGCAACGGCGTGATGAATTTCGGCAGGTCTTCAATGCGTGACCATTGCTCGTAAACTTTCCCGACCGGAGCGTCCACAACGATCGTTTTTTGCGACGCATTCATGGCAACTGAGTTGGTTTCGTGGAGAAACATTTCTTCGTTAGGCTGAGAAGCGCGCATACTGCTCCCTCGCAAAAGCGCGGTTCCATCCGTCCGTAAAATTGAAGAGGGCCATGTTCAGCACGAGCATCGGATCGTGACGCCGTCGGGACCGCCGCCGAAAAATCCTCGGCAGCATGGCCCTTGAATTAGTTTGGGTTTGTTTGAGTTTCATTTTCGTTAATTTTTCTTTGCAAACGCTAGACAACCTCGCGTCGCGTCACCACGAAGCAGTCGGAGGATTTTTCGATGCTTCGCAGGGGAGAGTGGATAACACCTCTTTCGAGGGAGGAAACAAAAGTGGCGCGACAGCGCAGGATTGTTAGACTTTTGGCATGCGCGCGCACCATCCGACGGAGGCATGGGTTTTGGCGCGAGCGGTTAACTAACTTGTTATGCAATCAGAAAGCGTTGCTGCGAAGCCAACCCAGCCTGGCACTGCGGCTCCGTCCGACCGTGTAGCGGACGAACGCAGTCCGCGAGCCGAACGTTGTTTCACGGCCGATCATGGCGAAAGCGCCGCAAAATACCTGTTTAAGTTATCCCATGATGTGATCCTTTCCCTCGATCGCATTGGGAACATCCTCTGCATCAATCAGCGTGGGGTTCAGCTCAGCGGTTACTCGGAATCAGAATTGCACGGAGCGAACATTTTTGAACGCCTACTCGTTCCCGAGGACCGGCAGGTTGCCCGTGAAATGCTCGCGGATGTGCTGGAGGGCAAAGCGCGGCAATATGAAGTCCGTTGGAGAACTAAAGATGGCGCCATTGTCCATTTTGATGGCGCATCTGTTCCACGTTTCTCAGACACTGGAGAATTTTTGTCCACTCTTTGCACACTACGGGATGTGACCGAGCGCAAATGCGCAGAAGAAAAATTGCGCAAGAGCGAAGAGAAATATCGGGATCTGATTGAAATTTCGCCCGACGCAATCTTCGTCGTTGACGCCAATGGCATCTGTGTTTTGGGAAACCGCGCCGGCGCTGAGCTGGCTGGAGTCCCTCAGGACGAGTTGGTTGGCACGCCGGTCACGGACACCTATCTCCCGGAAGAACGCCACCTGTTTCGAGAGCGCCTCGAGAAATTAAAAACGGAACGCACCGTACGGTTCGAGAGAAAATTTGTGCGCAAAAACGGGGAGATCGTTCCCGTGGAAGTCTCGGTGTCCGGGATACGCGGTGGATATTTTCAGGCGATCCTGCGCGACATCAGCGAGCGCAAGCAAAGCGAAGCGTTGCTGGCCGGAGAGAAACGGCTTCTCGAGATGATCGCGACCGGCGTGGTGCTGAAAGAGATCCTGAATGCATTGTGTCTGATCATCGAGGAGCAGCGGACCGGAACGCTCGCTTCGGTCTTGTTGCTGAATCCCGATGGTGTTCATCTGGATTGTGTCGCAGGACCGAGTCTTCCAAAAGAATGGATGCAGCAGATGGAAAATCTGCCGATCGGACCGTGTGCCGGCTCGTGCGGGACCGCGGCATATCGCGGATCGCCCGTCATAGTCTCCGATATCGCGACTGACCCGCTGTGGGACGTACCGGAGCATCGCAGTTCTGCGCTGAAGCACGGGTTGCGAGCCTCCTGGTCGAATCCAGTACTCTCTTCGAAAGGAAAAGTCCTGGGAACCTTCTGCATGTACTATCGGGAAGCGCGAAGTCCGACCTCGCAAGACTTCGAGCTGATCGAGTTAGCGACACACCTTGTACGGATTGCGATTGAACGCGATCGTGCAGAGGCGGCTCTGCGCGCTTCGGAGCAAGTCGCCCGCGGCCAGGTGGAGGCACTGACCTACACCCTCGATGTTCTCGCGACTGCGCCAGCGCCCGACAGGTTCCTTGGACAAATGCTCAGCACAATCGGTCGACTTTTAAGTGCGCAGAGTGTGATCCTTTGGTTGCTGGATGAATCGAATGATTTGCTCGTTTTACGTGCATGGGCGGAGGGCACAAATTTTGCCAAGGCCGATCCGGAGCATCCATTCATCAAAAATCCTTCATCGTGGAAGGAGGATCCAGGACTTCGCGAGCTGTTTTTTTCCGGAGCGCCCGTCGCTTGCGAAGATGTGGAACATGATCCGTACACCTCCAGCGATCTTCGCGAGTATTTGAAATCTGGAGGAACGAAGAAATTCTTGAGAATTCCAACGCTGGTGGGCGGTCGAGTAAAAGGGTTCATCGGCATTCGTCACGGCGACCGTCCGCCCTATCGTCCAGAAGAGATCGAATTAGCGCAAGCACTCGCGCACCAGGCGATGCTTGCAATTCAACTCAATGAATTTGCCGAGCGAAGCCGGCAGGCAGCCATTTTGGAAGAACGAAATCGGATGGCACGCGACATCCACGATACCCTGGCGCAAGGATTCACTGGCGTAATCGTGCAATTGGAAGCGCTGGAGGACGCCATCGCGTGTTGCCGGCGCAAGGAGGCGAACGAGCATTTGCAGCGCGCCAGCGAATTGGCGCGACGGAGTTTGAACGAGGCACGCCGATCGGTCCACGCGCTGCGGCCGCAAGCTTTGCAAGGACGCAATTTTTGGGAGGCGCTAAAAGGAATCATCAAGAACACAACTGCGGGAACTGCGCTTCACACGACTTTCAATCTTCGTGGCAAAATGCGCCATCTGCCGTTGGTTTGGCAGGAAAATCTCCTCCATATCGGACAGGAAGCGTTGACCAACGCTCTCAAATACGCGCACCCACGCAATTTTGAAACCAGGTTGACCTTCAAGACAAAAGAACTTCGCCTGGAACTTCGCGACGACGGCGACGGATTCAAAGTCAAAGATCGACATGATGGCTTTGGTTTGGCCGGAATGCGCGAGCGCGTCGAACAAATGGGCGGAAAACTGAAGATCAGTAGCGCGCGCGGCAAAGGCACGGACGTGCTCGTCACGTTGCCTTTCCATGATCAATCGGTCTCGTGAAATCCAAAAAGAAATCTGCGTCAGGTAGGGACGCTGCACCGCGGCGTCCGGTCGGCGCAGCACGCCGACCCTACCAAACTGTGCAGAAAAAATCGCGTATCGGAGTTCTGATTGCCGACGATCACAGCGTCGTGCGCGAAGGTTTGGCTTCGCTGATCCGGCGTAAACCAGACATGACAGTTGTTGGAGAAGCCAGCAACGGCCGCGAGGCAGTGGATCTTTGGAAACAGCATCGTCCCGATGTAACGCTGCTCGATTTGCGAATGCCCGAGCTCGACGGCGTCAGCGCGATCAAAGAAATCCGCGCCGGCGATGAGAACGCGCGCATCATCGTGCTGACAACATTTGACGGCGATGAAGATATCTATCGCGCCATTCAAGCCGGAGCGAAAGGTTACCTGCTCAAAGACGTGCCGCGCGAGGCATTAATGGACAGCATTCGGAGGGTGCACGCCGGCGAAACCTGTGTTCCCGTACATCTCGCCGCCAAGCTCGCGGAACGCGTCAGCGGCGAAACATTGAGTGCCCGCGAGATCGACGTGTTGAAGTTGATGGCTCAAGGAAAAAGCAACAAGGAAATCGGCTCCGCGCTTTTCATCAGCGAAGGCACAGTGAAATCGCACGTGAAAGCGATCTTTGCCAAAATGAATGTCGTCAGCCGTACCGAAGCCGTGGCGAACGCCACTCGACGCGGCTTGATTCAACTGTAGAGACGGCTGCGTCAGCCGCGGTGCTTTAACCAGTCAATTTCGCTGTAGTGGCAGCCGTGTTGGCTGCGATTGCTCGCGTTCTATCTCGAACGAGGGATAACAGACGGCCTCGCCAGTAGTACTGGGAAATCTCACGAACGCGAAATAGCGATGCTCTATCGAGCGGAGCTATCTTGAGCCATGAAAATGATAGACTCTGCCTCTGGAATAGGATTCCCGCTCCGTACGCTGATGGTTTGCTTCACAATCTGGCTCATCGCCACTGAGGTCCTCGTTTTCGATCAAGTCAAATTCAACGCCAAGACCGAACTGCTCGAGCAAGCCGCGCGAGCGCTTCGCGGACCAGAGGTTGTCGCGCCGAGCGGACGGACATCGGATCTCCCAGGCGCAAAAATCGAGAATTTGTGAAGGAAAAAACTGCGGTCGTGGGCGGAACTGTCGAAGCCATTATGCACCACCTGGCGCCAGCGCCGAAGCGGTCGCTCGCTTGCTTTAACGGTGTGAAGATTTTTGCAAGTTGGCAGAGCGGACTGGAAACGCTATCCGGCCATGGACAGTCGAAGTTGCATTTGCAGCTCGCGCCGAGCGGTCACGGGCAATCACAGGGCTCTAACTAAGGTGGTACTGGAAAATCCCGCGAACGCGCAATTGCCGAGGTGCTAATGATCGACGAAATCGTAGGCCAACAAAAATAAACCAAATGAGATGCACATAAGCGATTACCAAATAGACGTGCGCGAACCAAAGGCGCAATGAGGCATGGGAATCCGCCGCAGGAAAAACGCATTCGTTCGCACCGACAGATATCAACCGCTACAAACCGAACTATGAACAAACCTAATGAGGGAGACGAAACCCAGGCCGCTCTCGCCCGTTATCAGGAAGACCGCGACTTGAGCGTTACGGGGACAGTTACGGCGGCCACGCTTCAAGCGCTTGGATTGAAGCCAACGGCAAGCTAACCAGAAGAGCATTTCGCCATCATGAAGTTTGTTAAACACAACAATTGAAGGCAAACATAATGAAAAATGGAAAACTAAATGGAAAAGTTGCGGTGGTAACGGGAGCGTCGAAAGGAATCGGTGCCGGTATCGCAAAAGAATTCGCGTCGGAAGGCGCGTCAGTGGTCGTTAACTACGCATCCGCAAAACACGATGCAGATCGCGTGGTGGACGAAATCACGAAGCGCGGCGGAAAAGCAATCGGTATACAAGCGAACGTTGCGAAGAAGACGGAAGTCCAGCGGCTCTTCGCTGAAGCAACAAAGGCCTTTGGCAAAATCGACTTCCTGGTCAATAACGCCGGCGTTTATGAATTCATGCCCTTGGAAGAAGTCTCCGAGCAGCAATTTCACAGAATGTTCGACACAAACGTTCTCGGGACGCTTCTCGTCACACAAGAAGCGCTCAAGCATTTCAATTCCTCTGGAGGCAGCATCATTAATATAGGTTCGCTCGCAGGCTCCCTGACTCCGCCGACCGGGGTGGTTTACAATGCGACAAAGGCCGCAGTGGATGCGATCACGCGGACGCTGGCGAAGGAGCTTGGGCCGCGCAAGATCCGCGTGAACGCTATCAATCCCGGCATGGTTATAACCGATGGAGTTATTTCCGCGGGATTCCACGAAAGCGACATGCGGAAAATGTTTGAATCCCAGACGCCGCTGGGCCGCGTCGGCGAGACTGACGACATCGCACCCGCTGCGGTGTTCTTCGCTTCAGACGACTCGGCATGGATCACCGGTGAAACGCTGGTGATCGCGGGAGGTTTGCGTTAATATGTGGAGGAAATGATTTGGCAACACGAAAGGAAACTCGGGCCATGAAAACGAAATTCTTATGGTTCGCACTTACAGTAAGCGCGGCCACGATTGCTCAAGCAAATCCCGGAGCCTACCGCGCAGCGGGAGGAGGTTTTCACAGAGGCGGAGTTGCACACGCCGCTCCGGCCGCTCACGCTCCGGCGCGCGCCGGCGGCTTTTCATCAATGCATTCCATGCCGACGCGCAGCTTCGGCGGCAGGATGATTTATCCCGGCCAACGCTATTCGTCCATTGCAATGCGTCCGTCCCGGCCGGCTGTGTTTCGCCGCCCAAATATGTATCCAAGTCATGTAACGTATACCCGGTCCGGTCCATTCACGGCTGCAACTATCAACCAAGCTAACCGGTTACCACGTTTCGCGAATCACAGAAACCCGGCCGCCACAACCGTGTGGAACCAGCGAAATAGCGGAAGCCAATTTCGAAATGGAAACAATCGTCTCCGAACCGACTGGCACAAACACGTGTTCGCGCAGCGTCCGAGGGATTGGCATCGGGATTGGGACCGCCACGGGGACCATTGGTGGAATGGCCACCGGTGCTGCTTCATTAACGGATCATGGGTGATCTTCAATATCGGCTTTGATCCGTGGTGGCCGTACTGGTACGACCCGGGCTACTACGCTTATGGCTCCCCGTACTATGGTCGTTATGATTACCCAAATTCGTACGGGTACGATTCTCCTTATTCGTACGATTATCAGCCGGGCGACTATGGTTCCGGTGACTACCAAGGCCAACAGTATTACGACCAGAACAGCTATCCCGATGAATCGCAGGGGTACTACGATTCCAACGTTTACCAAACCGAAGCGTATTACGATCCGAGCAACTACAGCGACCAATCGCAATCAAACTACTCGATCGTAGTGGCAGCGCAGGAGCGACTTGCCCGAGAAGGCTACTATCGCGGCGAAACAGACGGCCTGCTCAGCCCTGAGATGCAGAAAGCGGTTAGGCGTTATCAAATCACCAACGGCTTGCGCGCTACTGGCTACCTCGACACACAGACCCTGGCGGTAATGGGGTTACGAAAATCGGCGAGCTACTAACACAAATAGCAAGGCCTGAGTTCAAACATCAAAATCAACAATCCCCCTGGGAGTAGCGATACCATGAACAAACCTGATTCGAAAAAAAGATTAGAACTCGAACAAGAACGCGACGCACCACTCGCGACGCCAACGGATCTGCAGCGTGCGAGCGTCAAAGATATCAGCGGCGCGATGAATGCCATTCTCGCAGATGTGTTTGCGCTCTACGTGAAAACGAAAAACTTCCACTGGCACATGAGCGGTCCCCACTTCCGCGATTACCATTTGCTCCTCGACGAGCAAGCCGACCAGCTTTTCGCGATGACGGATCCGATCGCCGAGCGCGTTCGAAAGCTT
>QHPD01000142.1 GCA_003218975.1 Verrucomicrobiota bacterium | reverse complement strand
TTCCAGGCGCAGCAAATTGCCCTCGCTGTCCAGCCGCGTCGGGAAACGCGCTGCATTCAGCAGCATCAACGCCAGCAGCGCATGGGTCTTGGATTGATTGCCAGCCGGATGTTGCGCCAACAAATCTGCAAGGCGAATCGCTTCCTTGCAGAGTTCTTCCCGAACCAGATTCTCGCCACTAGACGCTTTGTAGCCTTCGTTAAATAAAAGATAGAGTGACTGCAGCACGGTATCCAATCGTTGCACCAGCTCTTCGCCTGCGGGAATTTCAAACCGAATCTGCGCTTGGCGGATTTTTTGTTTCGCGCGCGTCAATCGCTTGGCGATTGCCGCCTTGCTGGTGAGAAATGCCCGGCTGATCTCCGTCACGCCGAAGCCGCACAACGTCTTTAATGCAAGCGCCACCTGCGCGTCTGCGGGAATCGCCGGGTGACAACAAACGAAAATCAAACGCAGGCGGTCGTCGGCAATTTGCTCTTCCAGAAAAATCGCCTCGTCCGGCCCTGCTTTTTCCCGCTCCATCAAGCGAACAATTTCAGCCTGCTTGTTCCGGAACACCTTCCGCCGGCGGACGACATCCAGCGCGAGGTTGCGGGATGCGCGCATGATCCACGCCGAAGGATTTTTGGGGACTCCGTAAAACGGCCAAGTCTGCAACGCGCGCGCCAGCGCTTCTTGCACGACATCTTCAGCTAGATTGAGGTTTTCCACTCCGAAGATTCCCGTCAACGTGGCGACCATCTTTCCCGCCTCATGGCGGAAAAGGTGTTCGACCAATTGAGACACTTCCTGTGGTTTTCGCTGGGCTTCTGCAGATATGGTTTCAGCAAGGTTCGATTTCACGCTACGGCATTGACCTTTGCCTGTTTGTGATCCCGATTCAATGGGGCACTATTCCAAGCATGGATGCGTCAACCACGACAAAAAGGGACTTCTCCTTGGTTTTTACATTTAAGGATGAATCCGCCTGAGAGTTCAGTGGCGTTTGGTGCGCCTGGGATCGAGCCACGCTGGACTTCGAGTGCGAAAGAAGGCGTGGGCACAGCCTATCATACCAGTTGCCGCGTCTGGTTCACGCTTAGTCACGGCATCGTGAACGAGATTTACTATCCGCACGTCGATCAACCAAACACGCGCGACTTTCAGTTTCTCATAAGCGATGGAGAAACGTTTTGCCACGAGGAAAAACGCGATCTGACACATCTGATCGAATACCCAGAGCGCGATTGCCTCTTTTACCGTCTTACGAATTCCGAGCCGCGGGGCCGCTATCGTGTCGTAAAACATGTCTTCGCCGATCCACATCAGTCGGTCCTTCTCGTACACACCAAAGTTGAAGTACTGGATGAATCGCTACGTGGGAAGTTGCGACTTTACGCGTTGCTGGCTCCTCACATCGCGGGTTGTGGCGCCGGCAACTCCGGCTGGTGTTCTGAAGTAGGCGGTATCAAAGTCATCCGCGCGCAGCGCGAAAACATTCACCTGATCATGGCGTGCAGCACCGGCTTCTCTCGCCGGTCGGTCGGCTATGTCGGTTTCAGCGACGGTTGGCAGGATCTTATGCACAATTTCAAAATGGATTGGCAGTTTCCCACAGCCGAGGACGGCAATATCGCGTTGACCGGCGAAATCAATCTGCCAGCCACCGGCGAATTTACAGTCGCCGTAGCATTTGGCCGCAGCTACCAGAGCACTACTGCCAAGTTGTTCCAATCGTTGGCTGAGCCGTTCGAGTCACATCGTCAGGGATATATTCGCCAATGGCAACGCGCAGTTGTAAATCCGAAATTCGACTTCAGCGCCGACACGTCCGACGGCGGCGGAATGTATCGGCTGAGCCGTTGCGTTCTGCTGGCGCACGAAGACAAAGTTTTTCAAGGCGCAATCGTCGCATCGATGAGTATCCCCTGGGGTGAAACGAAGGGCGACAACGATCTAGGTGGTTATCATCTCGTCTGGACGCGCGACCTCGTGAAAAGTGCAACAGCACTTCTTGCGACGGGCCAGACAGGCACGCCGCTGCGCGCGTTGATCTGGCTGGCTGCCATTCAGCGGCCGGATGGCAGTTTTCCTCAGAATAGTTGGATCGACGGGACCGCTTATTGGTCTGGCCTGCAACTCGACCAGGTTGCCGCGCCAATACTTCTGGCGTGGCGTTTGCACAAACGCGACGCGCTCGATTTGTTTAATCCTCGCGTAATGATTGTGCGCGCTGCAGCGCACTTGATCTTGCAAGGCCCAGTTACCAGCCAGGATCGGTGGGAGGAAAACGCCGGCTACTCGCCTTCGACCCTCGCTACGGTGATTGCCGCTCTCGTCTGCGCCGCGGAATGGGCCACGGAGTACGGCGAAACTGCATCTGCGGATTTTGTTTTTGCGTACGCCGACTGGCTGGCGGCGCACGTCGAAGAATGGACCGTTACAACACAGGGTGAGCTGGTCGAGGGATTCCCTCGTCACTACATCCGCATTAATTCGACCGACCCCGAGGCCCCTGATCCTCACGCTGATCCGAACACAACGATGATTCAACTGGCCAACGGCGGCGGCCTGCACCCAGCTCGAAATGTGGTCGGCGGCGATTTCCTGCATCTGGTGCGATTCGGCATTCGCGACGCGAACGATCCAATCGTTCGCGATTCAATCGAAGTCATCGATCGCGTGCTTAAACATGATCTGCCACAGGGCCCGGGCTGGCGGCGTTACAATCATGATGGCTATGGACAAAGAGAGGACGGTAGCGCCTTCGACGGCACAGGGGTCGGGCGTTGCTGGCCAATTCTGACCGGAGAACGGGGCCATTACGAACTCGCTGCCGGGCGCGATCCAAAGCCGTTCATTGCGGCAATAGAGAATTTTTCGAATCAGGGTGGCATGATCACCGAACAGTTATGGGACGGGCCTGACTTGTCCGCCACAGGACGGACTCGCGGTGGCGAGCCGGATGCCCATATGAAACGTGGCTGTCCAACCGGCGCGGCAATGCCCCTGTGCTGGTCGCACGCCGAATACATGCGCTATCCCTTGCGGCGCGTGTCTCGCGGCAAAATTTTGCGAATCATCGTCGCTTCGGAGGCGACCATCGTCTGGTCAATGGGCGAGTGGGCGCGGACTAATCTGTTGGACACAATTCATGAGAGCAGGCTGAACCTCTGGTTCGCAGATTTTCCTACTGCAGACTGGCCGAGCGGTTCAGTGTTTGCATTTACATTTTTTTGGAAGCGCGATCAGCGTTGGGAAAGCCGCAGCTGGCAATTGAGTATGTTATAAAACAGCGAACCAAGCCTACGACACCGCTCGTTTCCTCCCGCTGCCAATTTTCGTTCGCGTATTGAGATTCTCTCTTTTGGGATAATCAAAAATCTCCCGCACGCGCAATAGTGGAAGACTCGGCCTGGTTGAGATTCCGGGAACTAACGCCAAGTCGAAAGACAAAACAGATATGGAAATCGTCATTGCCGATGGCGGGTTCGGCGGACTTTACGCGGTAATGTATTTGGACAAAACGCTGGCGCGGTCGCCGCGGCGACACATCGAAGTGACGCTGATCAGTCGCAAAAATCCGCGCGCGAGCAAAGCAAGGAAGGCCGATGGCTGGATCTGCACTCGACACTTAAGCTCGCAATCAGCGATAGTGAACTGATGAAACGGCTTATTCCCCTGGGCGCGCTCCTGATCTGCATGTCAATCTCTACAGGTTGTTCGCGCAAGCCGGCTCAAGTCGCTGCGAACGCGCCGGAAGTGCTTGTCACAACCGTTATGCCTCAAGATGTGCCGCGTGTGCTGGAACGCGTGGCCACACTGGATGGCTTCATCAACGCCAACATTAACGCGCAGGTACAAGGCTACATTGTTTCGCGCGACTACCAGGAGGGCAGCGTAGTAAAGAAAGGCGATCTCCTTTTTCAGATTGACCCGCGGCCGTTCGAAGCCGCATTGGCACAGGCCAAGGGAACGCTGGCAAAAGACAAAGCGACGGAAGTGAAAACAGACGCGGACGAAAAGCGCGCCTTCGATTTGTTTAAGAAGAAAGTGATCAGTGATCAGGAGCGAGATACTGCCATTGCAGCTGCCGGATCGAGCAGAGCAAATGTCGAAGCCGACGAAGCAGCGGTCAAACAGACCGAGTTGAACCTTGGTTACACCAAAGTCACGTCGCCGATCGATGGAGTTGCGGGAATCGCGACCGCCCAGGTTGGAGACTTGGTCGGTCCGAGTACCGGAGTGCTAACAACGGTTTCGCAAATCGATCCTATCAAAGCGATTGTTACCGCCGGCGAAGGACCATTCACGGATTTCGTTTCGCGCCATCCTGATCCGAAGGAGCGCAACGCCTATGTGAAAAGCCTCGAGTTCGATTTGATTCTCGGCAACGGCGATTTGTATCCGCGTAAAGGTAAGTTTTATGCGCTCGATCGCAGCTTGGATCCGAAGACCGGCTCGATCCGATACGAGGTGACGTTTCCAAATCCGGGAGATATTTTGCGGCCCGGACAATTCGGAAAAGTGCGTTTCGTCGCCGATATGAAAAAGGGCGCGATGGTTGTGCCGCAGGAAGCAGTCAACGAATTGCAGGGCAACTACCAGGTGGCAGTTGTCGATCAAAACAACAAGGCCAGCATTCGACCGGTGAAAATGGGCGAACGCATCGGCGCGATGTGGGAAGTGACCGATGGTCTCAAGCCGGGTGACAAAGTGGTCGTCCAAGGGATTCAAAAAGCTCGCGAAGGCGCGCAAGTCACAGTGAAAGACTGGACGCCGCCCCCCGACGCTCTGGTTTCAAAGTCGGATCAGCCAAAGGAGCACTGATCGAATGTCTGAGTTCTTCGTCAGGCGTCCGATTGTTGCGATCGTCATCGCAATCTTGATGACGCTGATCGGCGGCGTCTGCATTCTCGCCTTGCCGATTGCGCAATATCCGAAAATCGCGCCACCGGAAGTTCAGGTGCGCACACACTACACCGGCGCGGACGCGTTGACCATCGAGCAATCCGTCGCCGCGCCGATCGAGCAGCAGATGAGTGGCGTCGACAACATGAATTACATGTATTCGATCAACGCCAACACTGGCGACATGCGAATGATCATCAATTTCGATGTCGCGACGGACGCGAATGTCGATCAAATCCTGGCGCAATTGCGGGTCTCGCAAGCTCAATCGCAATTGCCCGCCGACGTGAACAACTACGGCGTCACCGTGCAAAAATCGACAACTGCACCATTAATGCTGGTCGATCTTTACTCTCCG
Organism: Verrucomicrobiota bacterium; assembly: GCA_003218975.1. Taxonomy (GTDB): domain Bacteria; phylum Verrucomicrobiota; class Verrucomicrobiia; order Chthoniobacterales; family UBA10450; genus Udaeobacter. The sequence goes on along the minus strand of QHPD01000142.1, from coordinate 4,406 downwards.
AATGGAACCTACGACGGAATTTTTCTCGCCAACTACGGCTACATTAATCTGGTCGATCAACTCACGCGCGTTCCTGGAATTTCAAACGTCCAGGTCTTCGGCGCGGGCCAATACGCGATGCGGCTCTGGGTCAAACCCGATCAGCTGGCGAAGCTCGGGATCACCGTGCCCGACATCATCACGGCGGTGCAGAAGCAGAACAACGTCAATCCCGCCGGTCAGGTCGGAAGCGAACCGATTCCAAGCGGACAAAAGTTTACCTATACAGTTCGCGCGCAAGGGCGATTACAAACGCCGGAGGAATTTGGGAACATCGTTGTCCGCGCAAATCCGGACGGCTCGTTTGTGCGGGTGAAAGACATCGCGCGGATCGATCTCGGAGCGCAAAGTTACAATCTCAAGGGCCGGCTTAACGGACAACCGGCGGCGGTCCTGGCGTGTTATCAGCTTCCCGGCAGCAACGCGGTGAAAGCGGCGCAAGGCGTCCGCAAGTTAATGGCGGAAGCGAAGCAGCGTTTCCCTGCCGACATGGATTATGCCGTCGGTCTCGATCAAACACTCGCGGTGACTGAGGGGATGCGCGACATCGTAAAGACCTTGTTCGAGGCGCTCGCGCTCGTCGTGCTCGTTGTTTTCATTTTTCTGCAAGGCTGGCGCGCCACGCTCATTCCGTTATGCGCCGTCCCTGTATCGCTGATTGGGACATTCGTGCTCTTTCCGTTGTTCGGCTTCTCGATCAACACGCTGTCGCTTTTCGGTCTGGTGCTCGCGATCGGTCTCGTGGTCGATGATGCCATCGTTGTGGTTGAAGCAGTCGAGCGTCACATCGAAGAAGGAATGGCGCCGCGCGAGGCAACCCTCCAGGCAATGCGGGAAGTTTCGGGCCCGGTGATCGGCATCGCGCTTGTGTTGTCGGCCGTGTTTATTCCAACGGCGTTTCTCCCGGGCATCACTGGCAGGTTGTATCAGCAGTTCGCTCTGACAATCGCGATCTCCGTGATCTTCTCCGCGTTCAACGCGCTCTCACTCAGTCCGGCTCTTTCTTCATTGTTGCTGCGGCGGCGAAAAAAAGCGCGCGGACCGCTCGGTTGGTTTTACGATCGATTCAATCGCGCGTTCGGCAGTGCAACGCACGGGTACGTGAATTGGTCGCGGCTTGCCATCCGGAAAACTTTCCTGAGCTTCGCTTTGCTCGTGGTGCTCGCGGTCGGCGCCGGTTTCTTTGGTGCAAGGTTGCCGAGCAGTTTTTTGCCCGAGGAAGATCAGGGTTACGTTTTTCTCGCGCTGCAACTGCCCGATGCTTCATCGCTCGAACGCACCGATCAAGCGTGTCGAAAAATCGAGGACTTTCTGAAGCAGACTCCAGGCGTGCAGTACACCACGAGCGTCATTGGTTTCAGTCTGCTCAGCCTGGCGCAAAACACTTACAGCGCGTTTTTCTTTGTCACGTTCAAGCCCTGGAGCGAGCGAACGAAACCGGAGGAACAGTATGCCGCGATCAAAGCCCGAATAAACAAATATCTCGCTGGTCTTACCGAAGGGCTCGCTTTCGCCTTTCCCCCACCGGCGATTCCGGGCGTCGGCACCTCAGGTGGGTTCACGTTCGTTTTGGAAGACCGTGCCGGCAAAGATGTAGCGTTCCTCTCTCAAAATCTGAAAACCTTTCTCGACGCAGCCCGCAAACGACCGGAGCTCGCCGGCTTGATCACCACATTCTTGCCCAATGTTCCGCAGGTCTTCGTCAATGTCGATCGCGACAAGGTGCTCAAGCAGGGAATCGATCTCGGACAGATTTATCAGACCTTGCAGACGTTTATGGGCGGATTTTTTGTGAATTACTTCAACCGGTTCGGCCGGACCTGGCAGGTGTATATAGAGGCGGAGGGCGACTATCGGACTGACGCGAAGAACGTCGGGCAATTTTATGTCCGCAATTCCAACAATCAGAGCGTGCCACTCGATGCGGTAACAACTATCAACCGGATCTCCGGCCCCGAATTCACCCTGCGGTATAACGAATACCGTTCCGCGCAGATCAACGGCGCTGCTGCACCGGGCTACAGCTCCAATCAGGCGATGAATGCGCTCGAAGAAACGTTCCGGCAAACGATGCCGAACGAGATGGGCTATGACTATCTCGGAATATCGTTCCAGGAAAAGAAAGCGCAGCAAGGCGTTTCACCTACGGTCGTTTTTGGAATGTCACTCATTTTCGTTTTCCTGATCCTCGCTGCGCTTTACGAGAGCTGGTCGCTGCCGTTCAGCGTTCTACTCGGCACGCCGGTCGCGGTGTTCGGCGCGTTCGCGACGCTTTGGTTGCGCGGCATGCAAAATAACATCTACACGCAAATCGGTTTGATCATGCTCATCGGTTTGGCTGCGAAAAACGCCATTCTCATCGTCGAATTCGCCAAGGCCGAATACGAAAAAGGCAAACCGCTGATCGACGCGGCGCTCGAAGGCGCCCGTTTGGCCATCGCGATCTTTTTCATTCCCGTAACGTTTTACGTAATCGAACGGGTCTTTGCCGGGCGAAAAGAAAAACCGGCGACGGCACAAGTTAGCCAATCACAGCGGGAGCCTGCGCTCGACGTCTAGGCTCCTGTCCTGAAGATAGCCCGGCAGGGGATCTGACAATCATGAGCGAAATTTTTCCCGTAATTTATCTGGCTCGTCACGGCAAGACTGCTTGGAGTGTCACGGGCCGGCATACAGGAGCTATGAAAATGACCTATCCCATCCGGCGGTGCAGTTTTGGAATGATACCCGACACGCGGGCAGATGAATTGGACAACAATTCAAAAATCCTGACAGTGACGAGCAAAATGAGATCAATCGCTCAGAATAAGCTGCGTTTTATCTCGAACGGGAGAGTGCCCACCACCTCGCAAATAGTTTCAGTCACCATCCTCGCATGAAAACTCTCACTGTTATTGCCCGCGTCCTTCTTGGATTGATCTTCGTCGTCTTTGGCTCGAACTTCTTTTTAAATTTCATTCCCATGCCGCCGCCGCCGCCAGGTTTGGCTGGGGATTATTTCAAGGTCTTCGCCGCCAGTGGTTATATGTACGTCGTTGGCGCCATGCAACTGCTGAGTGGGCTATTATTGTTGATCGGCCGTTTCGTACCGCTTGCCGTGACCATTCTCGCCGCAATGATCTTCAACATCTTGGTTTTTCACATTTTGATGAATCCCGAAGGTCTTCCGATGGCAATCGTCGTCGCCGTGCTCGAACTTTTCCTGGTTTGGTCATACCGCGATCGCTTCGCGGGAATTCTGCGCCCCTGATTTCGACGTGAGCGCACAACAGAGCAACAAAGCACCGGACGTTCTCGTGCGCGGCAATGCGCGCAGCTTCAGACAAGAGATCGTTGCTGGTAAGCATAGTCTCGTCGCTGATGAACCAATAAGCGCAGGCGGCGGCAATGCCGGGCCCGATCCTTACAATTATTTGCTCGCCGCGCTGGGCGTTTGTACATCGATGACGGTCGGCTTCCACGCGCGCCGGAAACAATTGCCTCTCGAGAACATCACGGTCTCGCTCTGGCACTCGCGTATCCATGCAAGAGATTGCGAGGAGTGCGAGACTAAGGAAGGCATGCTCGACAGAATCGACGTCGAAGTGGAACTGACTGGCTCATTGACTGCAGAACAGCACGCCAAGCTGATGGAAATTGCGGCAAAGTGCCCCATTCATCGCACCCTCACATCCGAGATCAACATCAGGCTACGAACTGCTGCCGCAAAAGAGCCCTAATATTCCACGAAGGCGTTGTCAGGTTAAAAACACAGCCAATCTTTCGCCTGCCGAACGGAAGCGATGATGGAAATGTTCGCTCGCATCCATTGCCTGATCAGCTGATTTACGCCGTTGTTCGTTTCAGAGACGTTCTTCTTCCAGATCGTACACGTCAAACCAGTGGTGCACCACTCGGTTACGCGGAACGAACTGTTGGATGTAATCCTCCATATACTCCTGGAGTTCCAGAGGCAAATCGCTCAGATGCAGGTCGCGTTCTTTGTTGTTCCAGGCAATAATCTCGGCACGGGGACGGTTTTTAGCGTGTTCACCGATCCACGCAGCAATCTCGTCGTCGGTCGCTCCGGTGGCGACAAAAGCCCGGAAATCGTCATAATCAATCTCTGTAAATTTCAGCCAGCGTTGATCGAGCGGGCAATTGGAGTGGTATTCGCCTTCCCAACCCACAAGCACCGCGCGGCATTTATCTACAGCACGCGCCGCCAGCACATAGCCAGCCAGCGTTTGGCGCGGGCTTCGCGGGAATTGTTTCCCATCGCGCAGATCGCGGGCGAGTAGTTTCACTTTTTCCAAGTTTTTATCCATAGGTCTTCCCGTTGTTTAGTTTGGTTAGTCAGTTGCAGAATCTCTCTCATGCTCAACGAG
>QHPD01000141.1 GCA_003218975.1 Verrucomicrobiota bacterium | reverse complement strand
CACCCAGATCGCGGGTCATATCTTCTACGAGTCCTCGGCGATCATTATCGTAAAGCCAGTCTTCCAGGTAATGCAGGCGCGAAAGATATTCGCCGGTGCATGCGCCGCCGCGGTACCGATCCAGCTCGATGTAATGCAATAGACGCTCGGGAGTCCAGTTCGATTCCGGCTCGTTGAGCATTCGAGCGAAGCTGAGCGCGATCTCGAAAAAGGTCCAGCAATCCATCCCTTGAAAATTTACTGAGGGCGACTCGACCCGGTTGTCGATCTCGAGAGTAAAATGTTTGTAGCGTGTCCCCACTAGCGCTTGTCCGACGGCCGCAGTCCGTTCACCAATCGGCAACGCTTTCCAATTCCCAGATTTCGCCTTCGCAACCAGCCGATTGAACTGATCCTGCCCCTTAAACACCGTGTTGAGCGGTAACCGCGATTCGAATGCGAACGCGACCGAGCAACTCAAAAACAACGGAATGAAAAGGTTCCAACTTCGCATATCGCACACAACTCAACCCGGAATTTATCCGCAATCAACCGCGTTGTAAGGAAGCCGGCTTGTAATGGCAGTAGTGTCGCCTGCAATTCCGTATCCGCTTGCTGGGCGGAGTTTTCGTCGAGCCGACAAGGGACCTAACCATTTCGTTGCGCAACCCCGGCGGCCTATCGCAACGAAAGGTTTTGCTTCGCTGGAGCCAGCCTATATGCTTGCGCGAAAGTGCCGATTCGTTTTCCGAGAAAAAGCCGTCGAAATGTTGTTCGTCAGACATCGCGGGATGGCGCTCCTGTAAAGCGTTCCACCCGCGTCCGGCTGCGTCCGCGAGCCGACTGGCATAAGCGCAATTTTCTTACCAGCGTTCTGATCCCTTCGCTTTTTATCAAACGCTCCGGCGGTTACGCGCCGCCGCAATTTCCGAAGATCCGTGAAGGAGAAATCTGCATCACCTGGATCGGGCACGCCTCGTTTCTAGTGCAAACCCACGAAGTCAACGTCTTGATCGACCCGATCTGGTCGAAATGGCTCAAGGTGATCAAGCGATTGAAGCAACCAGGCTTCGAAATTCATCATCTGCCCTCGATAGATTTCGTACTCGTAACTCACGCTCACTTCGATCATCTCGACCGGCGCACTCTGCGGCGCGTGGCTGCAGATCAACCGATTGTCGTGCCCATGGGCGTGGGGAATTTGGTGCACGATCTCGGATTCCACATCGTACACGAGCTGGATTATTGGCAGATGGTCGAGCTTGGGCCGCTGAAAATTTCACTCACTCCATGTCATCACTGGGGCGCCCGGTTCCTTGCGGATTTGCACCGCGATTTTGGCGGATTTGTCATCGCGTCGAACGGTCGCACGATTTTTCACTGCGGCGACACCGCTTATTTCCCGGGATTCAAAGAAATCGGCGAACGCTACAAGATCGACATCGCACTGCTTCCAATTGGCGCTTACGAGGCGCCCACTGGCCGCGAAGTTCACATGAACCCAGAAGAGGCGGTGAAAGCCTTCCAGGAACTCCGCGCCAAAACTTTGATCCCGATGCATTACGGAACGTTTCCTCTCGGTTTCGAGCCGCTCCACGAGCCACCGCGACGATTGCTCGCATCCGCCCGGACTCACGGCATACAGGACAAAGTCCTCGTCATGACTGAGGGAAAGCCTGTGGTGCTGTAGCGAGATTTTTCCAGCCACAGATGAACACAGATGAAACACAGATCGCGGATTTCTTTTCCTGCATCTGTGAAAATCCGTGTTAATCAGTGGCCAAATTCTCTTGGGGCACTAGCGGCCGGATTACTGATCCTGTTCTTTTGCGTCATTCTTCTGTCGCACGATCCGCTCATCTTTTGGAATGACGACTATGAGTTATCAGTGGTGCCGGTCTTCGCTGATGTAGCGCGCAGTTGGGCTGAAGGCTACTGGCCGATCCTGAGTCCGTATTCCTGGGTCTGCGGCAATCTCGCTGGGGAATTTCAGTACGGCACGTTTTCGGTTTTTGTGAATGCGGCCGTCGTTCTCATCTGGAAATTTCCGCTCACATTTCCGCAGCAGGCGGCTGCTCTTTCCATAACGCATCTGTTTGTTCTGGCAATCGGCGCGTTTTTGCTCGCGCGCGATCGTCGGTTTTCAATTCCATTGTCGATCTTCGTCGCGCTGGTCGCTTCGTTAAACGGCTGGATCATCTGCTGGGGCGCGACCGATTGGTTCGGCGCGCTCGGCGCGTTCACCTGGCTGCCCTGGGCGTGGTGGGGAGCAGAGCGCGCGTTGGATCGACGCAGAACAAAATGGAGGTTTCTCTGGCCAGCGCCGTTCGTGTACCTCCTCGTCACAGGCGGATTTCCCTACACAGTTTTGATGTTGCTGCTCCTCACCGCGTGGTTATCCGCTAAGTCCTTAGTCGAAACTCGAAACGTCTTCTCGATCTTCCCGATGCTTTTCGGCGTTGCGCTCGGCTTTGGATTGTCCGCGCCCGCGTGGCTTGCGATTCTCGATTTGGTGCATGGCTCAGCGCGCGAGTTGCAGCCGGCGTCTGCCCATTGGCAATGGCTCGTTCCGCCAGCCGCGCTTCCCGGATTAATTCTTCCGTCGTGGACGGTGAACTGGACCGATTTCTCCTCGCGAAATCTAACGCATGCGGCAACCGAACTGGCGTGCGGCTTGGCAGCTCCCGCGGCGCTCATCGCTGGGTTCGTCTGGCACGGGCGTATGCTAGTGCGGCGAATGAAATGGGAGCTTATTTTGCTTTTGATCGTGCTCCTTCTTTCAATGATTCCAACTGCCGGACTTTTTCGGTGGAGCTTTCGTTGGCTGCCCTTTTTCCATCTCGTGCTTGCAATTTGTGCCGCAGATGCGCTGCAAATGAAACCGCAGCCAACAACCGCAGCTACAGCTTCGCTTGCACTCGTCGTTGTGACCGCCATCGCGATGTCGATCTTCCGCACCGGCGGCGCCTACGCTTTTCCCCTGACCTGGATTCTCCTCGCGCTGGCTGGAATCTGGGCAGTTGCAGAATTCGTTTTTGGTAGGGACGCCGCGTTGCGGCGTCCAGGTCATCGGAGCGCGATGACACTACCGGTTGACTGGTTGCTCCCGTGCGTGACGTTCCTCGCGCTCCTTGCGACGTATCTTTGCATTGCGCCAAACGGCGGTGTTCCCAAATACAATTTTTCGCAGGAGTTGCTCAAACCTTCGCCGCTAGATCCACAGCGCCTTTATCTCAGCATCTATCCCTGGGCAGAGTTGAATTATCGCGTGGAGAAAAAGCCACAGCCCGTTGGCCAAATCGTGCGGCCCGGAAGCACGTCGATGTGGGCTGGATTGCATTTTATCAACGGCTACAGCCCGATCCGGCCCGCTGGTGTAGCACGCGAATTCGCAGCCACGATTCACGGTGAAATTAATCCAACAATGGGAGAATATTTGCTGAATTACCAAGCTGGCGAAGGCGGCGAACTAGCGTTGTTGGGCGTGGATGGGATCGTCGTTGCCCCGGAAATGAATGTCGCCCCGCAACCGGCATCTGAGTGGGAAATGGTCATTTCAACAGATGAAGGACTCGTTTTTCATCGGCGCGGTGCGTCGTTCGCGCGGGTGCGCTCTGTCACTTCGATTGATTCGCGACCTAACGAGCAAATTGCTTTCGCAAAGGTTTCACAAATCAACGATTCGCGGAATTTCGTTGAAGCAGATGTCGATGTGCCCGGCGGTGATCGCCCAGCCTTGCTGACTTTTTCGCGGCCGTACTTTCGTGGCTACGAGGCGCGACTAGGTAATCAAAAACTCGCGGTCACTTCTTATCGCGGACTATTCCCAATCGTCGAAATTCCGGCAGGCGCACGCGCTCGGCTCATTCTCACCTATCGTCCGCATTGGCTGATCTGGGGAACGGCTGTGGCCGTGATGTGTGCGTTTGTGATGGTTGTAGGCTTTGTTGCTACGAATTGCCGGCGCAAATAAAGGCGCGCAGTTACTTCTCGCCGAACTGAGAAACATTCGGCGTCCGGCTTTTACTGTGGTCTGCAAAAGCCTCGGTACCGCTGAACGCGATCGATTCGAGAATAATTCCGAGACAGCGGTATATCAGATCGATGTCGCTCATCTCAGAATATCTGGCGTCAGCTTTGCGCGGCGTGAAATACGTCTGGTAGATACGATCCACGTCCATCCCTTTGCAGAACGTGTTTAACAACCAAAGGTTCTCGTCACGAAAACGTTCCTCGATCCTCGCCTCTTGCTCGGCGGAAAGCATTCGAACGTTTGTTAATCGAAACTTCTTTGGCAGAACGCGCGTCAAAGCCAGCGTCAAGCTGTTGTCATGAACGTCGGCAAAAAGATGTGGGTTTTTCGAGAGGACATGAAGAACCGAAACGTCGAGGCTGGGATTTCGAGCCTCACTTTCAATCTCGTACTCGCCTTTCGATAAACCAAGGAGGTGGAAAAAATCTTGAGCAGGATTCCCACCGGTTAGTAGTTCCGGAATGAGAAATCGGACATGCACAGTGGTGGCGGGCAGCGCGCTTTTCCAACTTTGGATACCTGCTCTGAACGGGGGTCTGCGCGCCTCGATGCATTGAGAAATAAAATCGCGAAGCAGCACACCCGTTTTCAGGCCCCACTGCTTCCACGCCGATGGTATCCATTGAAGTTGCGGCCGCACATAGAAGATGACGCAGACTTCAAACTGACTATCGACCCCTGCGAATAGCTCAGCCATGCCCGGATTCGCCAGATTTTCGGCACTCAGGATCGCAACGTGATCTGCCTTGCGTCTGGAGGCTGCCGCCATCTCCTCGGCGAGTCTTTGCGTTAGATTTTCGGTCTTCTTCCTGGCCCGCTCAACACTCCATATGGACGTGCCGACGAGATCTTCAGGAGTGCGCGCAATCGTCAGGTTTTTGT
>QHPD01000073.1 GCA_003218975.1 Verrucomicrobiota bacterium | reverse complement strand
TATCAGAATCCAAGCGATCCATCCAACCCGAATGCTTCATTCACAGCGCCAGAAGTGCCATGTGGCGGAGGTACAGTGGTGATGAGATTAACTGTGAATGACGGTTATGTGAACGCCTACGCTTACGTGACGATCACCATCAACAACGTCAATAATAACCCGATTGCCGATGCTGGAGCGCCTCAAATGACGGGCATTCATGAGGGTGATACCGTCGTCCTCAACGGCGCGAACAGCAGTGACATCGACCCGGGCGAGACTCAGGGTCTGACGTTTGCCTGGACTCAGCCGAGCGGACCTACAGTTACGCTATCTGATGCCAGCGCCTCTGCCCCATCGTTTACCGCGCCACCTATTGGGGGAGGCGATCCCAATGCCTTCGTTGACCTTAGCTTCCACCTCGTCGTTACGGACGGCTGCGGGGGGTCAGCAGAAAGCGATACCACAGTGCACGTCGCGAACATTCCGCACGCGCCTACGGCAAGCGCTCCAACGCCGATCACAGCAAATGAAGGTGGCAGCACTGTCACGTTGGATGGTAGTGGCAGCAGTGACCCGGACAATGATCCGCTCACCTATGCGTGGACACAAGTCGACGGTCCAACCGTGACGCTCGCTGGTGCGAACACGGCAACCGCGACATTTAACACGCCTTGGGTGTCGGCTAATACACCGCTGAAGTTCCAGCTGACAGTCAACGATCCGTACCGTGGTTCTTCGAGCGCTTACGTAACGGTAACGGTTGTGAACATCAATACGCCACCGACGCTCGTTAACCCGCGCGCCGATGTGCCCGTGCTCTGGCCACCTGATCACCGAATGGTCCAGATACACATCCTTGGTGTGGTTGACCCCGACCAGCCGCCATATAATTCGACGATCACGATCAACAGCGTCACACAAGATGAGCCGACGAATGGTCTAGGCGATGGCGACACGCCAGTCGATGCGATCATTACGCATAACCCTGGCAGTGACGACACGCTGTTGCTCCGTGCAGAGCGATCCGGCAAAGGCGACGGACGTGTGTATCACATCTGCTTCACTGCAGCCGATCCAGAAGGCAGTGTAACTGGCTGTGTGGACGTGATTGTGCCGCACGACAAGAAGACCGATCCTGCGAAGAACAGCGGTCAAAACTACAACTCGACAAAGTAGAAAACAGATTCCGTTTAGCAATGGGCGTCGGGAGGTGAAAATCCTCCCGGCGCTTTGATTCGCGATCTCCCGAACGCTCACCCTCTCGGGCTTCCCGTCTACCCGACGGCGCCCCCGCACGTCGTGTTCTCTTTGTGGGGTTCAACCGCGGATTACCGGCCACGGCGGGCAGGCAGCGGATAAAAACGGATGTTGGATTGGGGAGCGCACGCGGCCCGCGTGTGGGTTTCGGCCCTCGCATCTTAGGCGCCAGCGGAACAACCCTTCAGGACGCAGCTCAAAATTTGAAATTATTGTAGTCCTCGTGCGTCCCGATCCAGAACCAGTAGTAATGGCCTTTGCGTTCGCGAGCGAGAGCACGATAGCTGCGACCAATCTCGACGGTGTAAACGCCGCCTTTCTTGCGGAAACCTAACGACAGATGTCGCGGATTTGCCTTGAACAGTGCGAAATTCTTATCGGCAAGCTTCTGGACGTGCGGCGGAAGCTGCTCGTAAGATCTCCAGAAAGATCGCAGTGCGTGCGACCTCACGGAAGCGGCGTGAAATTGCCTGAGTCGATTTCGGCGTCGATCTTCTTGAGTGCTTTCTCGTGGTTGCCTCCTGGGGAGAAATCCTCTTCCAACTCCTCGTCCCAGGCGAGCTTATGGCGGCGCGCGATGTGCGCAGCCAATTTTGTCAGATCTCCCAGCGACAACTTATCGACGGCCTCTTCGATTTCCGCGAGACTCATAACAGGACATTAGCCGCGGCGCGCTTCATCTTCAATCACTGATCATCACAAATCGGGTGATGGCCGCGCATCTTTGTCAAGGCCGGCAAAGGCATTGAGAAATGAGTGAACTGTTTATCTAACCTAAAAATATAAGCTGTTCGAGAATAGGCGCCGGAAGGTGAAAATCCTCTCGGCGCTTTGATTCACGATCTCCCGAACGCTCACCCTCTCGGGCTTCCCGTCTACCCGACGGCGCCCCCGCACGTCGTGTTCTCTTTGTGGGGTTCAACCGCGGATTAGGCGGATGCCACGAATTTGTGGGATTGGGGAGTATGCGCGAGTCTTGTAGCCGCCTCGCTGTGTCGAGGCGTTCCATGTCGCGTTCCAAACACGGCGACAGAGCGCCGTGGCTACAACATCTCGCGACGACGAACTTGTCTGATTCAACCACGAATGCACACGAATAGACACGAATGATGTTGTAACTGGGATCGATGATCTAGGTCTGATTTTTCCCACAGACTAATCTGCGCAAATCTGCGTAATCTGTGGATAGCTCTGGTCTCCCTTCGTGGTCTCCGTGTTCTCTGTGGTGAAAATCAACCAATGCCCTCCTAATCCGCGTCATCCGCGGTTCCATATCTGGGACGAATCGCGAGTGCTTGTCGCCGGACTGGAAAGGAATTATCATTCTTATCAATGACTAAGAGCTATCATTCCGATCCGGCAATTCTTGGCGGCGAACCGGTGTTTGTTGGGACGCGAGTGCCGATCCAAAGCCTTTTTGCTCACTTGGAAGCGGGCGAATCGATCGATGACTTTCTGAAAGGGTTTCCCAGCGTAAAACGCGAGCAGGTCATTTCCTTGCTGAAAGAGTCTCACGAGAAAATTCTCCAGCCGGCGTGAGTTGGGAATCTTACTCGACGAGAACTTGGATTGGCGATCGAGCGCGATTTGCCGGGACATGAGGTTGGGTCTGTGGCGTTGATTGGCTGGGCTGGAATCGAGAACGGCATTCTGCTCGAACGCGCGCAGGAAAAGTTCGACGTCTTGATAACAATGGACAGCAACATCGTCCGCGAACTCGACATTCAGAAATTAAAGCTTGTTGTTATCGTTTTGAGGGCACCAAGCAATCGTTTGGCCGACACTCGTCCGTTGATGGCGAAGGTCCTTACACATTTATCGACGTTGAAATCAGGCAGCGTAACGGTGATCTCGGGGTAACAATTTTCTGGGGAGCACATGCGCCTCGTCCGCCACAGGACGGATTCGCCGTGGCGAAGGAGTTGGTTTCGGCGCCCTCGCCGAAACATTCTTTCTCTAACCACCCGCCTTCGCTTCGCTATGGCGTGGCAGGCGAATGGACACGAATAAACACGAATTTGTTGTAGAGGCAGCTGTCTCAGCCGCGAACGTTTTTAGATTCGCGCGTGAGGACACGCGCCGCTACACCTGAACCGCCCGAGGCGATCGGGTCAATGCCGCTACCTAAGGCTTCTCCAAATCGCGCAGCATTTGTTCGATCTGATTAAGCAGCGTCGGGAGACTCTCCTGCACAGTATCCCAAAGGACATCGCTCTGAACAATATCGTAGCCATGGATCAGAACGTTGCGCATCCCGATGATTTTCCGCCACTCCACATCGGGATATTTCGCCCTGAATTCCGCCGGAAAACGGTTCGCAGCTTCGCCGATAACCTCCAACGCCCGCTCGATCGCGAGCCGAACAACATCATCCTTGCTCAAATCTTCCAGCGTGTGCGCGCCAATGACACCCTGTGCACGCCGCGCATAATCTTGCATTTGAAGCAGACTGACCCGCGGATCATGTCTGCTCATAAATAGTCATCGCCTCCTGCCGAACTTCATCCTCGATGTATCGGTTAAGTCGCGAACAGAGATCCACTTTGTGGATTCCGCGCTCTAGGCAAAACGCCCTAATCTTTTTAAGGTTCAGCTCGATCGGGAGTTCCGTGACTGTCATTTGCTCACTTCTTTTTCAAGATCGCTCTGCTTAAGGTTGGCCGTAGATGGTCGCGAACAAATAGCTTCGCTGATCTCCTGAACAGTATTCATTGGAGGGGTAGGCGCTAATTTATCCGTGTCAATCTCTGGTAATCTGTGGCTGAATGAAAGAGGGAAGTGCGCGAAGAGGCGCGTTTCGGATTGGGGAGCATACTGCCTGCCCTGAGCGATAGTCGAATGGGCGTCTCGTCCGCCACAGGTCCGCACACAGGACGGATTCGTCCGCAGGCGAAACGGATTCGCCATGGCGAACGTGTTGGTGATCGCGCCCCCGCGATGGCGAACTTCTTTGGAAGAAGGGGTTGCGGCGGGGGCGCCGCAATTAGCACGCGAGGGCGCGTGCGCTCCCCCTATTACGGAAGCTATGCGGGGATCGTTTCGGGTTGCTCGCGCAAAGCCATTAACTGGCTGCTGTTAAGCGGCAAAATTGCGTAGGCGCGGCCGTCACGATCTGAGAACTCCACTTGGAAGTGATTCTTGTCCAGCAGCGTCACGACCGTTCCGACTTGCCCTCGACGCAACTGCAAGGGCTGATGCGTGAGGAAATGCGTTGCCGCCACGTCCTCCGTCAGCGCAACTACGTCATGCAACTGAATCTTCTCCGCCATTGGTCAGATAATAAAGCAAGTTACGAGTCGGGGAAAGTCTTCGCCAGACACGAATAAGGCTTCGCCTCGCGCGATTCGTTACTTCGTTACATCGAATCACGAATTACGATTTGCCTGTCCTCATCCGTGTAAATCCGTGTTGATTTGTGGCTGAATGAAAGGGGGAAGTAGGCCAAGGCGGGCGCGACGATGGTTACGATTACACTGCCCGGGCCAAAGGCCGCACGCTCAAGACTTCATCGTCGCGAAGAGCTTCGAGCGCGCTAGCGGGCAACGTGGTAACAGCAATTGTCTCTCCCAGCGCGTTTAAAACCTCAACGGAATAACCCTCTTCTCCATCGGGAGCAACGTGGTGGTCGATTAGTTTGACCAAGTCGCCCCGGCGCAGCCGTAACTCGGGCATGTCGCGACTCAATGCCGCATCCGTGTAAAGGTCCAATCGCATATTATCTCTCTCTTTCAGGCATCAAGGTAATAAACTTAGTCAGGCCAGACAAGTGTTCCTTCATCCAAATCGAGCGGATCCGAAGCGTGATTCCATTCGGACCGGCGAGCGACGCCCGAATCTTCTAACCACGAATGGACACGAATTAACACGGATTGGGGAGCGCACGCGGTCGTTGTAGCCGCCTCGCTGCGTCGAGGCGTTCCATGCCGGGTTTCAAACATGGCAGGCAGGCGCGTGGCTACAGGCGCCTTGCACACGAAAGCGGGTGGCGTAAAATTTCGACATGTCAACGGTTCAAGAAATCAAAGCGGCCATCGAGGCGCTGCCAGATTCCGATTTTCGCGAACCCTCCAAGGCGATCGATGAAACGGAGGCTGAGCGCTTTGATCGCGCGTTGGAGACGGCTGCCCAATCCGGAAAACTATACAGCTGGCTCAACAAGGTGGATGCCGACATCGACGCCGGCCGGGTAAAACCGTTGGATGAAATCATCAACGACACCTGATTTCTGGGCTGCTTATCAGGTGCTCCCGGAGCGTGTGCGCAATATTGCGCGGAAGACTTATCAGCTCTGGCAGGAAAATCCGGCGCATCCATCCTTGCACTGGAAACAGCTCGCACCCGGTCTCTGGTGAATCCGTATCGGGCTGCAATATGGCGCCCTGGCGCGTGTGCGCGGTGACACCGCGTATTGGTTCCGGATCGGCTCGCACAACGAATTCGACAATATCATTGCGCGTCTTATCTCTGAGCGATAGCCACGTCTCCGGATTGGAAGCACACACACCTTTAACTGCGAATGAACACGAGTAAACACGAATGGAATTGGATAAACCGCGGATGACGCTAATAGACACGAATCTTGTTGTAGAGGTGCTCGCCGCAGCGAACGCCTAGTCATTGGGTTCGTGCTCGCCGCGGCTGTGCGCAACTGGAGTCTCGACATCTCAAGGTGTCCGCACCCGAAGTCTTCCGGCTTCTACAGTGATGATTGCTCCATTCATTAGATCCTCGGGATGCGCCTCAACAACATGAACACACGATGCAGCTTGTTGATGGGAAGAGGTTTACCAGACGAATAATGCCATGGTGCAAACGGCCTTTGCCGATCACCAATTCGCCAAAATCCTTGTCCAAAGTTACCAACACGCGACCTTCTGATTGCGCGGCGGAGAGAATCTCCTCGTCACCCGGATCGCGTGGCCAATCGATCGCTGCGGTGACGTCGTGTCCTGCTGCCACAAGAGCCGAGCGCACAACGCCCGCCACACACGAGTCCAGCAGGACCTTCACTTCTCGCTGTCGACAAACATTGGTTCGAGACGTTCGTGGGCGACAAGCCGCCGAGCGTAAAGCAGACAGGCTTGAATATCATCGGCCTCCAGCCAGGGGTAGTTCTCGAGAATCGTCCCGGCCGAATCGCCCGCCGCGAGCATTCCCAACACATGCTCTACTGCCAGCCGTCGTCCGCGAATGATCGGTTTGCCCCCAAAGATCTTTGGGTCCACGGAAATCCTCTCTAGCAATTTCGCCTCGTTCATCCCAAAATCATAAGCCGGTGCTCCAAAATGTTCAACGCGGACGCACTCTTTGCATGAAACTGCGTTGTAGCCACGACGGACTCCTCGCGAAAGCTTTCGGCGCGATGCGCCGTTTCCTCGGAGGCGCCACCTGCCTTTGCGGGCTTCTCGATCCGAAAGGTCGTCACGGCGCGCTTCCCGATAACGATTTTCCAGTTCGATGGCGCGGTGGTATGCCTGTGAAAGCTGCTATGAAGAGACTTAAGTTCGTCGTCGAGAGACATCGTGACGGCTACGTGGCGTATCCGCTTGGCTTGAAAGGAGCCGTAGTCGGTGAGGGAGAGAGCTACGAATCAGCGCTCGCTGATGCGAAGTCGGGCCGCTGCTTTTCATATTGAAAGTTTTGGAAAGGAAGCCTTCGGCGGCCAAGATGACGTCGTCGAGGCCTTCGTAATCGAGGCTTCGCTAACGCCGGGATGAAATTCCCGGCCGATGCGCCGAAGGCGAAAGTTCTTTGGCCACTGCGCGCACGCCGAAAATGACCTTCTCCTTTAACCACGAATGACACGAATAAACACGAATGATGTAGGGCGTCTGTGTCAGACGCCAACGTTATTAATCGGCGTTTCACAGAATGGAGCCGGCGGGCGCCGAGCGACATAGACGGGCAGGCCGGAGGCCGAGCGAGCGGGAGCTAGCGAGTCAAACGCCTACAAAATCTGCGTAATCTGCGGTCGGATCCTCTGCGAATTCCTTACTTCCTTCATGCTCTCTGCGTTCTCTGTGGTGAGAGTTACCGGGCGATTGGGACCAATCGCCTTTGCCTGGCCTTGCACTCCCCGTGTTGCTATGCATAATGCGTAACGCATCATGCGTAACACCAGGAACCCTTTCGAATACGGCGGCGTTGTCAGCGGAGATAAATTTTGCAATCGCCAGAAGGAAAAAGCCGATTTGCGGAAGGCGATTCGGAATCGCGAGAAACTGTTCGTTTTCTCAGAACGACGCTTTGGAAAAACTTCGCTGATCAAGAGTGTTCTGGCCCGGTTACCAAAGAAGCAAACTGTCGCCGCATATGTCGATCTTTGGCCAACAGAAAGCGAGGCGGCATTTGTTACGGCGCTCGCCAAGGCCATCGCCGAATCGATGACCACTTCAGCGCAAAAGCTTCTACAAATCGCAAAGCAATTTTTCGGTAGTCTCGCGCCGGCCGTGACGGTCAATGAAGAAGGCCGACCTGAAATCGGCTTTGGAGTCACTCGGCGCGCCCATCTTAGCGCAGCGCTGGACGAGGTGCTGGACACGCCTGCAAAAATCGCCGCGACAGCCGACCGGGATGTCGTGATTGTTTTCGACGAGTTTCAGCAGATTCTCGAATATGGCGATGATCGGGTGGAGAAGAAACTTCGCAGCGTCATCCAGAACCACAAAAATGTCGGATACATCTTTCTCGGCAGCCGGAAGCATCTGATTCAAAAAATGTTTATGGATCGCGCTCGGCCGCTCTACCGCGCTGGCGGACATTATCCGCTCGGCCCGATCACCGAGGCAGACTGGGCTCCCTTTATTCGGGAGAAATTTATCGCTGCCAACAAGAGAATTGGCGACCAATGCATTCATTCAATCTGCGAGCAAACGCAGGGACATCCGTTTTACACGCAACATCTCTGCCATGTCATTTGGGAGCTTTGTGAGCCATCAAAGGCCGTCAACGACCAATTGATAAAGACTGCAATCCGCGTGCTGCTGGAACGGGAAAGTTACGCTTATTCGACTTTGTGGGAATCGCTCGCTACTAATCAGCGTAAATTTCTGAAGGGTTTGGCCAGCGAACCGGCCAAGGTGAAACCGTTTGCGGCGGAATTTTTGCGACGGCACGGTCTGGACTCTCCGTCGAACGCGCAACGCGCCGTCGATGCGCTGTTGGAAAGAGATGTAATCGATAGAGAGAATGGTTCATTTCTTATCAGCGATCGCTTCTTCAGATTATGGATACAAACGGTGCAATTGCGCTGATCGCGACGACGAACTTTCAGCATCAACCACGAATAACACGAATAAACACGAATTTTTGTTTTAGAGAGGCGGGCGCCGCAGCGACCGCAAATGTTTTTGGATCTGCGCGTGAGCAGCCTTCGCAATTGCTACGGCTTGCCAAGGGACACGCGCACTTGCAGTCGTCCGGCTTTGGTAGGGGCGGTTTACCCAAACCGCCCGGGCGATTGGGGTCAATTGCCCCTACCTATTTTCTCTTT
>QHPD01000106.1 GCA_003218975.1 Verrucomicrobiota bacterium | reverse complement strand
TCAGCCTTCAATCGGGGATTTACCCCACTGCATCGCTCGAGTCCCTGCCGGTATTGCGCTTCCGTTGTTTGGTTCTGTCGTTTGCCAGTCCCATCGGAAGACAATCGAAAGCTCCGGCCCCGCCTCCCGTCCAGCTCAACTTCACCCACGCCTAAACCCATACCGTCAGCCAACGGCTCAGACGGCGTTTTTTCGATGTCCAGGGTAGCTAGTGTGCTTTCACGAGCTGCCACTTGCGCCTCCATGAGCCGTGGCTGAGCTTGTTCTCGTTAGGTCATGAGCAGCATTCAGGCGCACCTCGACCTTCGGCCAAGCGTTCGGCGTCTCCGACGTTATCGTTGCACGAAGGCGGACGTGCGAGCACGGCGGGCTGTGAAACAGGAGCGCGGCTCAGCCTGCGAGGTCTGCAACATAGCGCTTCCGTTGGAGCGGCTTTCCATTCATCACATGTTGGAGACGAGGATCTATCCTGAGTTCGCGCGGGAGCGACTCAATATGATCGTGCTGTGTTCTCATTGTCACTCGTTGGTCACACATTCGGAGCATTTCGCCGGCTCGACGGCCATGCATTTTTATTCCACGCTTTCCGGGCCCATCAGGCAGCGTCATCTTCCATTTCTGGAGAGCGCAGTTCCGGCTTCGTCGGCGCTCATTTCAGCATTTCGGTCGGGCGACTCGCTTCACTGGAGCGATCTTGCAGTCACAGATTTGACACGCTAGCAGATTCCACGCGCGTCAGGATCGTACCGTGAGACCATTATCGGGCGAGTCTTTGCGGCCAGCCCGAGATCGGCCAGCCACACTTCACCGGGACGCGGGCTTATCGAGCTGGTCTAGCACTTCTTGCTCAACCGCGCGCGAGCGCATCACGTCGAGAGTATTATTATCTGCCGCATCGATCACTTGCGACACCAGCTGGCTTCCACTTGCTTAGCTTTGAGTCGCGCTTTTCGGCGATGGCGTTCCATGGACATCACGTTACGCCACGCGCGTCGCCAGGCAGCCCGGTTGGCACAGCGGCACGAGCTATCGGTCGGTCGGACAAGCGACAATCTATGACCGGCGCCTAGTGCGACGCCGATTTTCTTCTACGGCCGTAACTAAGAAAACGTCCAGTGCAGAGTATTCGCCACCCTCCTTCCAAACGTGCGCTATGCGCCCATTCGGAGAAACCGACAAAAAATCGGGATGCGGAACGTGGAATTTCTCCCCGCCTGGAAACGATTACGTCAAATGGAACGAACGGGGTGCGATGCCACAATTGCCTCAGCTCAGTTGCGGTCATCGGCCAAAAATAATTGCGCGCGCAATTGAGGTCAATCGCTTCTACCTGCGTTTTGGGCGAGAAATCCAGTCAGCGGACTGGTCGCAGCTGCGGATGCCGACTTCTCCGCCAATCCGATTTCGCGCGCTTCGCGTCCCGCTTCGATGGCCTTCTTGAATGCTTTTGCCATGCGAACAGGATCGGAAGCAATCGCGATCGCAGTGTTCACCAGCACCGCGTCGGCGCCCATCTCCATCGCTTCAGCCGCCTGGCTTGGTGCGCCAAGTCCCGCATCGACAACCACCGGCACCGTCGCTTGTTCGATAATGATCTCGATCTGTGGCCGCGTCTCGATTCCGCGGTTGCTGCCGATTGGTGAGCCGAGCGGCATCACCGTGGCAGTGCCGATGTCCTGCAATCGCTTTGCCAGAACCGGATCGGCATTGATGTACGGAAGAACGGTGAATCCTTCTTTCACCAGGATTTCCGCAGCTGCCAAAGTCTCGACCGGATCGGGCAGCAAGTAACGCGGGTCGGGGTGAATCTCGAGCTTGATCCATTTCGGCAAGCCCGCGCTTGCAGCAAGCCGCGCAAGACGCACTGCCTCTTCTGCTGTGCGCGCGCCGCTGGTGTTGGGCAAAAGAAGAAAACGTTTCGGATCGATAAAATCGAGAATGTTCGCAAACGGATCGTGTTTGCCGGAAACATCAGCCCGGCGCAGCGCCACGGTCACAAGCTCGGTCCCGCTGGCAATAAGCGCATCGCGCATCAGCTCGTTCGACGCGAATTTTCCCGTGCCAACAATCAGGCGCGAGGTGAACTCGCGATCGGCAATCTTCAATTTGGAAGGCTTATCCGCCATTTTCAAAACCATAAACGAATTTCTCTGCCCTCGCGAATGCGAACGCCGTGAAGTTCGACGAGTGGGTCTAACGCGCCTCACAGAGGCGCGGCTACAGCAAGGCCGATTTTTCTTGTACGAGGGGACGAATCGGCTCAGACTTTAACGAGTGACACAGTTTGATCTTCGCCAGCGAGATTGCACCAAAGGGATGTCGCGCCTGCCTGATGAGTATGTCGATCTTGCGGTGACGTCGCCGCCATACAATCTTGGGATTGGCTACGGGAAGTACTCCGACCGGCAAGACCGACAATCGTATTTGCTGTGGTGCCGAAAATGGGCTGCGCAGCTTCGAAGAGTTCTGAAATCGAACGGATCTTTTTTTCTCAATATCGGCTCCGCGCCGTCGAACCCGATGCTGCCGCATGAGATCGCAATGGATCTGACGTCCTCCTCAGGCGGATTCGTTTTGCAGAACACAATTCACTGGATCAAATCGGTCACAATCGAAGATCGAGAAGCACAGATTCGCTCGTACGGCCATTTCAAGCCGATCAGTTCGAAACGGTTTCTCAACGATTGTCACGAATACATTTTTCACTTCACGAAAACCGGGCGCGTCGAACTAGACCGGCTCGCCATCGGAGTTCCGTATCAAGATAAAAGTAATATTGCGCGCTGGTCGCATACTCGGGGAAGCGATCTGCGGTGCCGCGGCAATACTTGGTTTATCCCGTATGAAACGATTCAGAGCCGCGCGAAAGAGCGCCCCCACCCGGCGACCTTTTCCGTTCAGCTCGCTGAGTGGTGCATAAAATTACACGGAGTCTCGCGCGTGCAGATAATGCTCGATCCGTTTCTGGGAATCGGAAATTCAGCCATTGCCGCGCAACGCTGCGGCGTAAAGAAATTTATCGGCTTCGAAATCGACGAGAGCTATCTTGCGGAGGCGAAGCGGCGGCTCCGTTTGTAGGGGGAAGTGATTCGC
This sequence comes from Verrucomicrobiota bacterium, assembly GCA_003218975.1. Taxonomy (GTDB): domain Bacteria; phylum Verrucomicrobiota; class Verrucomicrobiia; order Chthoniobacterales; family UBA10450; genus Udaeobacter. The sequence goes on along the minus strand of QHPD01000106.1, from coordinate 71,569 downwards.
TGTCGCTGGGGTCTTGTAGCCCGCCCCGCTCCGTCGGGGCGAAGCTAAAGCACGGCGACAGAGCGCCGTGGCTACAACAACGTGCCTTCTTTCGCCGGCGTCGCTGGCGAAAACTTCTCGAGCGATTTCACTAAGTTCCCTGGGAGCGGCCGGACACGATCGAAGATTCGCGCCGCGAGGGGTTTGGCTGTGGTGTAACCGGCAGCGAACATTTCGAGCCGGGCATCCAGATTGTCGATGTAATGCAGTGCCATTGCCTCCGGCGTTTTCGGCGCGACGGGTGAACCAAATTCCGGCTCGCCATGATGCGCGCCGATCAAATGCAGAAGATGCAAACGAACATCTTCCGAGGCGGGCACAAGATCTTTCCATGCGGCCGCATTTTCGCCGCTTAACCGTCGCCACAACGAATTCACCAGCTCGAGCCCGATTGAAATGTGCCCGATCAGCTCGCCACGCTCGTCGTAATTCATGACGAACCCGTTTTCGGGCAAGGCATTCTCCCAAAGTTTTCCCGAATCGTGAAAGAGAATCCCCGCAAGCAAGAGATCGAGGTTCAGGTCCGGGTAGAGCGGCGCGATCTGCTTCGCGATGCGCATCATTTGCGCGGTGTGCTCGACGAGTCCGCCGCGCCGCGCGTGATGATAATTACGCGCGGCGGCAGTGCGACGGAATCGGTCACCCCATTCTTTTAAGAACGCCTTGCATAGTGCGCGTAGTCTGGGATCGGCAATTGTCTGGGTCGTTTGCAAAATAAGTTCCCAATCCGCCGCTTGTTTGGCGCGCAAATCCGCTGGACCCTGCAACAATTCGTTTTTTTCCTGATCGGTCAGTGGGCGCACCGTCCATTTGCGCGCTTCGAGTCCGTACTGCGGGTGCCGGTGAAACTCGCCGGAGAGCTCGACAAAATTCTCATTCGTGAATGTGCTGCACGTCTTGTAAGTAGGATGATCGCTCCAAACACGCAGCGTCATGCGATCACACGCATCAGCTAGCGCAAGCTCGCAGTAGGGGTTTTGTTCGCGCGTCAGTTTTGGACTCGCGCTCTCCACCTGCACATGCACTCGCGCGGAAACTGCGCCGTTTTGCGCCGCTCTGCGGATTTCTGTCAGCGTCATTAAATCCATAGTTTCAATGTATCACGAGTCGCAAATTGTGGCGGTTGCCCTGTAGCCGTCGCCCTGTGGGCGACGCAGCGCGCACATTCCAAAACACCTTAGCGGTGCGCTTCCCACAGAGAAGCGGCTACAGCTCAATCGACCATGCGCTGATTGATTTCGCTGTAGGCATCCACGCGCCGGTCACGTAAGAATGGCCAATGCGTTCGATGCTCGTTTACGCGGGCCCACTCCACATCGGCCATCACAATCTCTTCCCGGTCCACCGAGCCTTTGGCAATGATTTCGCCGTCTGGCGCAGCCACAAAACTTTGCCCCCAAAACTCGATGCCGTCGCCACCGGCAGGCGCTTCATGACCGAGGCGATTCGCCGCCGCGACATAACAACCGTTCGCAATGGCGTGACTGCGTTGGATCGTTTCCCAGGCGGAATGCTGCGCGGCGCCAAATTCCTTTTTCTCGGATGGATGCCAGCCGATGGCTGTCGGATAAAAAATAATTTCCGCGCCGCGCAGCGCGGTCAGCCGCGCCGCCTCGGGATACCATTGGTCCCAGCAAACGCACACGCCGATCTTTCCCTGGGCCGTTTTCCATGCCTGAAATCCCAGATCGCCCGGCGTAAAATAAAATTTCTCATGATACAGCGGATCGTCCGGGACATGCATTTTGCGATATTTGCCGAGCAACTTTCCGTTCGCGTCGATGATGACCGCGGTGTTGTGATAAACGCCGGCGCTGCGTTTCTCGAACAGTGACGCAACGATCACAACGCCAAGCTCGCGCGCGACATCTCCCAAGACCGATGTCGATCTTCCGGGTACTTCTTCAGCGAGCGCGAAATTTTTGTGATCTTCTGTCTGACAAAAATATTGCGACCGAAAAAGCTCCGGCAAGCAAACGATCTGCGCGTCGCTTCTCGCTGCCTCGCGGATGAAATCAATCGCGCGGGAGAAATTCTTCTCCGGCTCCGGCCCGCAGCGCATTTGGACTAGGGCGATTGTTGTTTTCGGCGGATGGTGCATTCAAAAAGGAACCACGAAGGACACGAAGAGCACCAAAGTGCAAAATCTATTCATTCTTCGTGTACTTCGTGATCTTCGTGGTGAAAATTAGCGCACTGAGTCTGGCGGAACGATGTCGATCTTTTCAATCACGACGCGCTTGGTGGGCTTACTCATCTCGCCCATGCTGTTCTTGGTTACCGGCGTGTCGCCGATTTTTTCCAGCACATCCTCGCCTTTGATCAATTTGCCGAAAGTGGTGTAGTTCCCGTCGAGTCGCGGAGCGGGCGCGAGACAAATGAAGACCTGCGAACCGGCCGAGTCAGGATCGGGTCCACGCGCCATTGAGATCACGCCGCGCTGGTGAGAATGATTGTTGAATTCGGCCTTGATCTGGTAACCCGGTCCGCCCTCGCCGTAGCGTTTCTCTTTCGCTGGATCTTTCGAATTTGGGTCGCCGCCTTGGATCATGAATCCTTTGATGATGCGGTGAAAAATAGTCCCGTCGTAAAATCCGGCGCGCGAGAGCTTCTTGAAGTTCTCAATCGTATTCGGCGCGGCGTCGGTCCAAAACTGCACGACCATTTCGCCTTCGCTCGTTTTAATCACTGCGACCTCATTTGAAGGATTCATCGATTTGTTCTCCTCGGCGAGAATGGTCGCAATGACAAGCGCCGATCCGACCAAAAGGAGGAACAGTGTCAGTTTCATTCGGCTGATCCTAGCGTTCAACGCCTCACGCTCAACCCGGCTTGGCAATTGGCAGCTACGCGCGCGGATGAAATTGTCGATGCACGGCTTTTAGCCGCTGTTGATCGACATGGGTATAAACTTGCGTTGTCGAAATGTCCGAGTGACCGAGCATTTCCTGAATGATGCGCAGATCGGCGCCGTTGCCCAGGAGATGAGTAGCGAAACTGTGCCGGAGAAGATGGGGATAAATGTTTTTTTCCAATCCGGCATGGCGCGCGTGTTTTTTCACGATCTGCCAGATACGCGCCGTCGTTAATTTCGTGCCGCGTGCCGAAAGAAAGATCTCGCTGCCGCTCCGACGCTTTACTAATTTGGGCCGCTCGGTTGAGAGATAAGCCGCCAAGGCTTCACACGCTTTGCGGCCTACAGGCACCAGCCGAGTCTTGTTCCCTTTACCGGTCACGCGCACAATACGTTCTTCAAAATTGAAATTTTCAAGGCGCGCGTTCGCCAGCTCGGAAATGCGCAGTCCGCTAGCGTACAGCAGCTCCATCATCGCCCGGTCGCGTAACCCATGGAGAGCGGTCGTGTCGATTTTTTCTAGCAACTGTTCGACCTGCAATTCGTTGAGTGTTTCGGGGAGGTACCGCTCGATCCGCGGGAGCGTGAGTGCTTCCGCGGGATCGCGTTCGATCGCGCCTTTGCCGACCAGAAATCGGAAGAAAATCTTCAATGCAACTACGATCAATTTGATCGAAGAAGCAGACAGCCCGGCGCGCTTGCGCTCGATGAGATATTCACTCAACACCGGCAGTGTGACGGTGCGCGGATTGTCGATTTTTTTTCTGGCGGCGCACCACCGCGCGAATTCGCTGAGCGATCTTTGGGTAGAAAGCTGATAATTTTCCGAAAGCCCGCGCTCAACCGCTAGGAAGCGGATGAACGAGTCGATCGCGTGCTCCATTTCGGGAACTGTAGTGGCATGCGTGTCGCCTGCAAAATCCTGTAGTGGCATGCGTGTCGCCTGCGGAATCCGGTTGGTTGCAGCTGGCACGGCTGCCTCGCCTCTACGGGAGTCATTCCGCAACAACATTGACAAGCAAAGGTTAAATGTTCGATGTTCCTTCTGCGATGAGTTTGGATTTGAACACCATTCTCAAAGATTGGCCGCATGAAAACGGCAACATCAAGGTGCGCAAGATTGTCGGCCTGGATGGCCGGGAGAAGTTGCAACTGCGAGTCGATCTGGGCGTTTTGCAAATGGAAACGAGCGGCCGTCCGGATGGCCAGCGTCCGCACAACTGCGAATCGCTTCTGGAATATCATCAAAAGAAAGCTGCTCGCGCGGAGGCAAAGGGCGAAGCTTACGAGCTCACACCGGAACAATGCGCCGAACTCCAACAGGAAGGCATCCAGTATTATCATCGTTATTTGAGCCTGTTTCAGATCAATGATTTCGCCGGCGTGGTGCGCGACACGCAGCGTAATCTCGATCTTTTCACCTTCGTCACCGAGCACACAGATCGGGAAGAACTTTCCTGGAGCCTGCAGCAGTTCCGGCCTTACGTGCTCATGATGCACACCCGCGCGAAGGCCTCTATTTCTCTCGGCCAGGGAAAATTCACTGAAGCCATCGCCGAGATTGAGGGCGGGCGCGACGCTATTGCTGATTTTTTCCAGCGCTCAAATTTTCCTGAGCTCGCATCGAAAAGCGCGGAGATCGCGTTTCTCGACGAATGGCTCGAAGAAGTGAGAGCGAAACGGCCGCTCTCGAAGCTGGAGATCATGCAGCGCGAAATGGAAGCTGCGGTTGCCAAGGAGCTTTACGAACGCGCGGCGGAATTGCGGGATGCCATCAAGCTGTTGAAGACGCAAAAGCAGATTTAGCGAAGTCTGCGAGCAGCGCCCTCGGAAAATATATTTTCCGTCTGTCTGGGCGGATATTTGGCTATGTTGCGAATATGAGAATTACATTTTGTTCGCTGGCTCTAGGTATTTTCTTTGTTGTTTCTGCCCGTGCCGATCTCACCATCGCCTATTCAACTACGGTGCAGCCGGCATCCAAGCAGCAAACAACGGAGGCACCGGAAACCACCCAGGCCGCCACCAATATGACCATCAAAATCAAAGGAGACAAAATGCGCATCGATGCTTCACCGAAAATGACCACCATCTTCGATGGGACAACAGGTGAGGTGATCAATCTGATACGTGACCAAAAAACGGTCATTCGCATTTCACCGGAGAAAATGAAGGCCGTCACCGATATGTTGGAGAGATTTAAGAGCGACAAGGCAGGCCCGGAAAAACCCGTGCTCAAACCGACTGGACAAAAGGAAGTTGTAAACGGTTACGAAACCGAGCAATACACCTACGACGGACCAAACTTCAAAGCCACCTACTGGGTCGCGCCCAATTATCCCAACGGCGCGGCCATCCTGGCACAACTTCAATCCGTCAAGTCGGAGTTCTGGGACGCCGCGAACACTAAGATGCCGGACTTTCGTGATTTCCCCGGCCTTCCGATCAGGATGCGGATAATTTTGACCAAAGAAGATCAGCAGACCACGCCCAGCGTCACGCCCGCCAAAAAGCGGCCTGGCCATAGCGAGCAGCTCTTCGGTCATGCCACCGAAATCACCAGCACCATCACTTCGGTGAACGAGAATCCGATCAGCGATTCCGAATTCACTGTCCCCGCCGATTATAAGGAACCGAAGCTGCCGGACATCTTTGGCAAACCCTCTGCCGCTCCGCCCGTTTCGCCCAGCCCATAAATTTGGGGGCTTTCCGACAAGAAGCGCGTCATGGCTTCCTTGGTGCTCGCGTCTTGTTCTCCCAGACGAGCAGCGTTGCTCGTCGAAGCTGGTTTCGAATTTGAAGCCGTCTCGCCTCGGGTCCAGGAAAAGTTCGATGTCGATCTTACCTTACGTGAACTGACCCTGTGGAATGCCATTCGAAAGGGAATGTCCGTCGCACAAATGCATCCCGACAAGGTCATACTTGCAGCTGATACGCTTGTCGCGCTAGAAGACGAAATCATCGGTAAACCAGAAGATTTGAACGAAGCTGCGAAAATGTTGCGTCGCCTGAGCGGAAGAACTCACGGGGTTTGCTCCGCCGTTTTCATTTATCAACAAACAAGCGGAAGATCGGCAACTTATCATGAATTTTCGCGCGTTACCTTTCGCCGGCTGAACAGCGCAAGAATTAAAAGTTATTTTGCGAAAGTTGATCCGCTGGATAAGGCAGGCGCTTACGCCGCACAAGGTATCGGCGCCGAGATCATCGAAAAAATCGACGGCTCTTACACAAACGTCGTCGGCCTTCCAATGGAACGAACACTCGCCGCGCTCGCGGAATTTGGGGTCTCGGCAAAATCGGGCTAAAGCAGGGTTGCTACAATCGCCGCGAGGTTCCGTTCACTTCAGTCCAGGGCTGGGGTCTGCTCCTTCTCTCTTGAGTCTGCGATAGCCGAATAAAGATGAGTAATACGCAGGCGACCAAGAGCGAGACAAACGTTAGAGCGTCTCCAAAGTGATGACTACCTTTCCTCGAGCGTGACCTTGTTCCAGATACCGGATGGCCTCCGGGACCTCACTCAACTTGTAGCTCCGGTCGATAACCGGTTTCACTTTTCCGGACTGCATGAGATCACCCAGGACGTTCAGGTCCTTTTGGTTCGTGTCCGCCATCATCATGCCCATTTTCTGACTCACGAATGGTGACAACAACATTGCCTTTATTGGTTTAGCCAGAGGACCAATCAACCCTTGCTCGTTTGGTCTTCCACCACCGATCAAGACGTAGATGCCCTTCGGCTTTAAGACGCGTCTGCATTCTAACAACGAATGGTTCGCGACATTGTCGAGAATCACGTCATAACGTTGCGCATTTTTGGTGAAATCCTCTTTCGTGTAATCAATGACCTGATCGGCGCCGAGCGATTGGACAAGATCGACATTTCGCGTGCTGCAAACGCCGGTGACATTTGCGCCGAATGATTTGGCGATTTGCACCGCGAACGTACCTACGCCCCCCGACGCGCCGTTGATCAGGACCTTCTGTCCTGCTTGAACCTTTCCCTTGTCGCGCAAAGCCTGCAATGCCGTGATGCCCGCTATGTTGACGGAAGCTGCTTGCTCAAATGTTATGTTTGCCGGTTTGAGCGCGACGGCTCGGTCCGCGCGAGGACAAACGTACTCGGCAAAGGCGCCACCCCTCCCGCCGAATACCTCGTCGCCCGGTTTGAACTGAGTGACGTTCTTGCCGACCGCTTCAACCGTGCCGGCAAAATCAACGCCCAGCCGGGTGTCCTTCGGCTTGCGTAGCCCGACGCCCATTGCACGCATGAGATACGGCGTGCCTTCGATGAAGTGCCAGTCGTACGGATTGACCGAAGCGGCGCGAACTTTTACCAAGACTTGGTCGTCATTCGGGACAGGCTTTTCAACGTCCTCAAGCTTAAGATTGGCCAAGCCATAGTCGCAATAAACGATAGCTCTCATCGGGTGAGTCGGAGTACCGGTTATACGATCACAGTCATTGCTCGATGTCCAATAAGCGATAAACGCCCAAGCTATCAATGCGAGTAGAATCGCACCTGCACTCCACTTCAGAATACGTTTTGTTTTCATAACCTTTCCCTCGTCAGCTAACGATCAGGCAGCTGCGACTGCCGTTGCTTTCACGTTTGCGCCCTTGATCAGAAGCCACAACATGATCGCCAATTCGCCAAACAAGACAGGTTGCGCAACACGAAACGCGACGTCGTAATGACTTGGATCAAACAACGCGATCGGACTCAGCACCAGCCAGCCGAAGCAATTGATCATCAGCCAAATGCCGATGAACCGCGGCAGAAATCCCGATCGAAAAACAAGCAGCCCAAACGGGAAGAGCCACAGTCCCCAAAATAGCTCGTTGATAAAGTTCCCCTGACTATGCAACCGCATAAACAACATGCCGAGCGCCTCACGTTGAGGTTTGTCGATGACACTCAGAAACTCTCCGCCCCGGAAAAGGATGAAAGCGGCGATATTATTCAGCGCATTTGAAAATCCGACTGCCGCAGAGACGAGAACAAATCCAATCATCAGGTGTGCCCAGGTCTTGTTCACATCACTGAGCAATCGGTAGAGGGCCACGCCGAGACAGATGAAAATCACATGCGTCCAGAGATCACCGATGATCCACATCCGGGCGAGACTTTCGTGACCTACAACGTTGATCGCCGTCGCCGCAGCGTTGCCGCGGACAATAAGCTTGTTGGGAATATAGATTAGGCTGATCGGACCGGTGAGCACCATGGATAGGTACACCGCTCCTGCGATGCGTGCTGCTTTTTTAGTTGGATGCATGAATTTCTCCTTTGTTAGTAGGTCTGCAGACGAATCAAATTGGTCCTCGGTAGCGATGCAGCCGGACTGCTGCGGCGAGGAATGCGGCGGGAAATGCCAACCCGATCCAGAGGCCGGGCGTGCTCAGAAATTTTCTCGGCGTCAGCTCCATCACCACCGGCATATTAGCTTTCGGAACCAAGGCGAAAGCTTCCTTGGCGAATCCGATCACCCGATCTTTCAGCAGCGCAGCCAAATGCGAAGTGAGTGTTTTTGATCATCAAGAATGAAGTTTACTCGCCGGCTCTCATCGGAACTCGCCGATGCGAAACCGGCGGCGCAAATATTCAGCAACTGCTGCCTCGTCGGGATACTTGAATCCAAGAACGCCATCTACAACAGGCGTGGTAATCTGCATCGCCTCCAGAACGCGACCCTCAGCCTCAAAAAGTAGTAAACCCTGATTGTACTTTTGCGTCATCTCAGCGAATTTCTTCGCGTCTGCCCGAGTGAGAGTAATAAGCACGCTTTTATTGTCGCGAGCCAATCGCAAATCGCTCACCGAATGAACCACTAGCAACGGGCGCTTGTTGTCGAACGTGAGTTGAGTACCAATCGCGCTGGTTGCCCGCTTCATGGGAATGGGCGCGAAGATACGAAACAAAGGCGTGTTTGTGTCGGCTGGCCTGATATCAGCAGCCTTGGAGACTGTGCCGATGATGACCAGCGCGAGGATTAATGACGATGTGAAAGCGCGCATGAGGTCTAAACGAGAACAAGCTCAGCCACCGCTGCCAAGGGCGAACTTAGGCGTTTGTGGCACCATTATTTCTTTCGTGCCCGCGTATCACTCCTTCAAAGCGCAACCGTAACGCGCAAGAAGGTTGCAGGAATGGAGGTGGTATCCTTGCTAGGGCTTTTGTTTTGGCTGTTGAACAGATCTTCCAGCTCTTTCTGCAGGTCAGCGGCTCGGCCGTTCTTTTCTGCGGCTTCGAATGCATTCATGGTTGGCCCGTAGTATTTCCTGAATTCATCCACGAGCGCTGAGGGTGCACTGGGGAAGTTGAATGTAAACGTGTCTCGCACGAAGGATATCTTCTCCGCCGGAACTCCGGCGCCGGCAAAACGCTCGATTACGTTGCTCTCGATTCCCCAGGTCATCGGGCTGATGAAACCCTCCGGCGGTGGCGGCGTGTAGGTTGAGCTGATCTTCAAGAGCTGCGCCACCAACGTCGGATCATTTGGAATCCAGTTCCCCATAATTATTCGACCTCCGGGCCGAGTCACGCGCACCATCTCCTTGGCCACATCAAACGGCTTGGGTGCAAACATCGCGCCAAAGATGCTTAGGACGAGATCAAAAGTATGATCCTTCAGCTCGTGCAAATTCGATGCATCGCCTTCCTGAAACGTGCAGTTGGTGAGGCCATGCTCCTGGGCTCGCTTGTTTCCAGCCTCAATGAGATTCCTCGCAATATCGACGCCCAACACGTCCGCTCCGAGTTTCGCTGCTGGCAATGCCGTCGTGCCATCGCCGCATCCGAGATCCAGAACCTTGAGCCCTTTTGTGATTCCGAGTCGCTGGACAAGCGCCTCTCCGCTTTCTCGCATGCTCTCGGCAATCCGCGTAAAGTCGCCTTTTTCCCAAAGTGCTTTGTTTGGATTCATAGGAGCATTCATATGAGGTCGCTGGTTTGGCTTGTGGGTTTCCGAATATTTTCGCCTAACGAGAACAAGATTAGCTGCGGCTGGCGAGAGCGCAACGTCACTTTCTCTCAACACTCAACTATCGGCCCTCAACTTTCTTAGAACGCCGGCCAGCGAGTTGGTCTGCCCAACTGCTTCCGGCTTTTATCGCTAGCGGCTACGTACACGATAGAATGCGCCTGGCACCGTCAAAATCAAACGTCCTGAACCGTCACCCATCGCGGTGAAGTCATAAGTGTAGCCGCTTCGCACATCCAGAATCATTTGCGATGGGGTCCACCACTTCGGATTGGGACTTGCCATTACCGCTAAGACATGCCGTCCCGGTGGTAGGAGACCCTCATAGGTGTGACCATACCCGATAGATCCGGCCCCCATACCGTCGATCCACAAGCGGACGATTACAAAATTACCCAGATCTGGAATCCGATTTATGTTTAGACGAGCTGGACCGTTAACAGGTCGCACAGGGACAGGCCATGCTAAAGCCGCGCGACTTGACTGCGCGTCGTAGCTCATCGCATGGTTAGCGGTATATCCACTAAGAAAAAGGCAGGTGACGATCAAAACGAGGGCGTTGCGGCTTCGATAACTGTGCGTCTTCATAACTGGTTACTCCGATCCATGGATTTTCATCGTTGCTTCAAGGCTAACGGGACTTCGTGAGATTGTCACGTCGCGCTTAAGAAAGAATTGCGAGCCCCTCTTCGGAGAGAAAGCTGGCTTCATACTCTAACGAGACAGATCTCAGCTCCTCCCTGGTAGCGCCGAGCGCCCTGTAAACTCTCATCTAAAAACCTCAACTGATTTTCCCGCCAGCGGTTCGATGCAGCGCACTTTTAAGGCATCAGGTAAAGCGTCACTGACGAATCAGGCGTTTAAGCCACGGAAAGTAATGTTGAAAGAAACTAACCGCCTCTGGATCCTGATGCAGGCCAGATACCGTATGAACGCCGACGGCAGCGCCGCCAAACGCATAATAGCCGCAAGCTCCGCCGCCGATGGCGATGCCACCAATCGCACCCCCACCAAAGGCCATGCCTCCAATCGCAAGACCTCCAACTGCAAAAAGGACGCCGATAGCCACTCCACCAAACGCAATAAGGCCAACGGCAAGACCCCCGAACGCGAAAATGCCGCGTGCGAAGCCGCCAAACGCGAACCAGCCGGTCGCCATATCGCCCAAAGCGAAGATGGCCCTAGCGTGTCCACGCATCTCCCCACGTTCCAAATCCGGACCGATGGCAATCGCCCACAGCGGCAAGCCACAAACTATCCGTGAAGACTGGCGACGTATGCCTTTAAAAGGAACGCGTGAAAGCGGGGGAACAGATAAAAGCCGGTTCTTGGCTTTGGCGAATTCTTCATCGCTTAATGTTCCATCGGCATGGAGCTTGGCGAGTCGTTCAAGTTCTTGGGCGATGTTCATGCGGTGAGGATCGAAGAGACCTAACGAGAGTAACCTCAGCCATCCATTATCTTGAAGTCAAGAAGGATGCATAAAATCGAGGGCATCAACAAGTTGCTGGGTTGGCTGGAGCGCTTAGTTAGGCCTGCGTGCGACACGCTTGTGTTATCGAGTTAATTCGCAGATCCAGTTTGTTTCCCACGTTTTCCCGCCGTCGGTCGAGAAGGATTGTTCCATCCGGGGCCGATTTCGGCGAGATATTCAACCAGATGTAGCGCACCAGGATCGAGCGCCCCTTATATTGTTCCTGATCGTAGAACTCGCCGCGATTGCCGGTAAATTGACCAACAACTGGCGGTAGGCTGAGAACGCCTTTGTCCAGGTCCAGAGGGTAGATACTCCACTGATGCGAGTCCGGATTATATAACCGGAGTGTCTGCGCTTTGATGTGCAGGTGCTTCTCGAGATTATCGACCTCGAACTCTTCAAAGTTCGCGTTGGTGTCGACAATTTTCTTGTGATTCGAGATGCCGTCATACTCGATCCAAGTCGTCGAACCGACCAGACGATCGGGAAGCCGGCGAACGTGAGCCTTCCAGTTACCGATGAGGAAGTCGAAGTCGTGGGCTCCGTCGCGCTGCGGAGCAGCTTGCGCCGATGCTTCTGAAGGCGCCGAAGACCGCTGTTGTGAGGTCGACACGCTAGGAGCTGGCGATTCTTGGGCTGTCAATGACAACAAACTCAGTTGCAGTGTAGCGAGCATACAAATCGAACACGGTTTCATGATCTAACGAGAAAGAGATAAGCCACGGCAGGGTCTCGTGGCAAACACGCTGAACGCATTTCGAGTGGGGCCGTTGGCTTCATCGTTCTAGTTAGATGCCCGCGTGATTTCTCGTCCGGCTCAGTGTTCGAACTTTTTGATCTCCTTTTCCGACATTCGGTGAGTTTTGACGATCTTCCAGTCGCCGGCATCATCGAACTCTACGGTAAGAAGAAGATCAGTGCCGAAACTGGGGCCTACGTACTCGCCGTTGTCGCGGTGCACCACTTCTGCCATCGAGACATGTATCGCTAGAGTCCTTGAATCGAGCCACCGCTCCGGCTCGACTTTCCACCATTGCATATGAAGGAAAGTCTTCTTCGGCAGGCCTTTTCTTTTTGCTTGCGCTTCTATGATGTTACCGACCCGCTCGAAAAGCTTGTCCCCATCGCCCGGCGTCTTCAATGCTACCCAGCGTGCGTCGCGCAGTTGGTAGAGCAGAGTGAGATGCTCTTTTCCCTCACCACAGCTGTAAAATGCAAGCCGTCTTGAATCTGGCGGCCAAAACACGGTCGAATTTTCACCGAAGCCGCCGAGGCTACATCCCTCCGAAAACTCCAATGCGACTTGGTTGGAATCAGCCTCGACAATTTTCGGTGCGTCCCCGCCAATGTATTGCCATTTCTTGTCTGGAGAAATGGAACTCGGAGACGGTGAAGGCGACTGGCCGAAAGCGCTCGCGACGAGAAGCCAGAGCGCAATGATTCGCAATCCAAGTGCTGCGGCGGTTCGCACGTCCATCATCTAACGAGAATTCGGCCCAAAAAACGGGTCTTTTAAGGCATTCGCACCGAGCAGGCTTACATCGATTGGATTAAGCGCTTCATCCTTTTCCATGGCAAACGTCATCCCGCTGAAATGGGGGAAGAGGAAGTGGCGCGGTTCCTCACGCACCTCGCGCGAGACATGAACGTCGCGGCTTCGACCCAAAATCAGGCGCTCAGCGCGTTGCTTTTCCTCTATAAAGAAGTGCTCAAGCACGAGATCGGTTGGCTGGAGAAGGTCGAGCGAGCCAAAAAACCGCCCAAGCTCCCTGTGGTTTTGTCCCGCGCCGAGGTGAAACAAATCTTTGCTCATCTCAAAGGCGGGCCCAAGCTAATGGCTGGACTTCTCTATGGCTGTGGCCTGCGTTTGATGGAATGCGTCCGATTGCGGGTAAAAGATATCGATTTTTCTCTCGGCCAGATCACGGTGCGCGACGCCAAAGGCGGCAAAGATCGCATCACGATGCTTCCGTTGAATTTGGCCGAACCGCTGCGCCGGCATTTGTTCCGGGTGAAAGCGCAACACGAGCAAGATCTCGAAGATGGGTTTGGCAGCGTGCATCTTCCCTTCGCTCTGAATCGAAAGTTTCCAAACGCGGCTCGCGAGTGGGCTTGGCAATATGTCTTTCCTTCTTCACGGATCTCGCTCGATCCGCACAGCGGCAATCGACAGCGACATCATATCGCCGAGGGAATATTACAGAACGCTCTCAAGAAAGCGGTCCACGCCTCTGGGATAGTAAAACGGGCCAACTGTCACAGTCTGCGTCACTCCTTTGCTACTCACCTGCTGCAACGTGGTTACGACATTCGCACGGTTCAGGAGCTGTTAGGGCACAAAGACGTGAGCACGACGATGATTTACACGCATGTCCTCAACAAACCAGGCATCGGTGTGAAGAGTCCGCTGGATTGAATGGGCAATCCGCCCGGCCCTAAATTCCCTAACGCGTCTCAACCAGCTCGCGTCGCTGCGAGGCGTGCGGCTTTGTCTTGTCCCGCTTAAGGACGCGATAGAGGAACCAAACGATGAAACAGTTTGCCAGCAGAATCAGTACGCCCACTAAACCGGGACGATGCCAAATGTGGCGCACCTCGATCGGAATGAGTGCGCCAGTTGCGAATATCATCAGCAGCTCAGCCCAGCGTTGCTGCAAATAAACGCCGATGCCTTCGGTAAAGAGAACTGCCGTGTAAAACAGCGCCAAAAAACCTGTCGCGCGCAACGCGCCGCCTGCCAGCACCGCTTGGAGTTTGTTGAGCAGGAAATGGACGGCTTTGCTGTGCTCCAGAAGGATTTCGTCAGCGGTCCAGTCCGAAATCGCATCCGTCCAGCGGGTGCGCGCATTGAGGAAAAGCAGCGAAACACCAAGCACCAGCAGCAGCACGCCCTTGGCGATTTTGAAGAGTGCAATCAGCTTGAGATAACGAACGCGACGCCGTCCCTGCAAAATGGCAGGTTCGTGATGCGCCGGATGACTCATTGATCCCAACTGTTCGTCGATCTTTGCTCATTCCGCAATGATCGGACTTTCCCGGCAGCAAATTTCCAGTTTGTTGCCCTCTGGATCTTCGAAAAAGAACGCGTAATACCCGGGACTGTAATCGACGCAGATTTCAGGGCCTTCCAAATTTTTGCCGCCCGCATCGCGTACAATTTTCGCGATCCGGTCGACTTCTTCGCGTGTATCCGCCCAGAACGCGATGCGTGTGCCGTTTGGCTGATGGCTTTTATCCTGGGTGAACCCAAAAAATTCCGACGGTTTATCGCCACCAGCAGAATAAAACGTATGGAAATCTTCGCCCAGGCCTTCTTGATCTGGCGAGGGTTCGTGCTTCTCGTGAACAAATCCAAGCTGCGACAGAAATTTTCCGTAAAACTTTTTTGCAACTTCCATGTCTTTCACTCGCAGATCGATGTGATCAAAACAACGCGTTTTCATGGCGACAGCATCACTTAGTTTGTCGCCGGGTTCAATCGCTTGCGCAACTAGCTGAAAGCCAGTTTCGCTTCCCGATGCTTGTGCGAAACAGGATTGGTGGCCTGCGCTGTGCGGCATTAACGGACGGCGCCTCTCGTTTTCTGATCTCGCGTGCCCCCCAGAACGCGGTTTGGCGGACGAAGTGCCCAGGAAGAAAGCGCGACAGCGAGTAGGACCAGAGGGGCGATAATGTCCTTGGGCTGGCCGCGTATTGCCTGCGATGCGGCCGCGCCCGATAATTCAAAGACGATTCCGGCGTATGCCCATTCCTTCAGCCGTAGAAAACCCGGCACGACTAGGGTTATGGCTCCGGGAATTTTCCAAATCCCAAGGATCACGAGAACATACACCGGGTACCCAAGGCTCGTTACGACATCGACGACAGTTGGACCGCTGAAAACGTTTGTTCGACCGTGTGTCAGGTCCATTACGCCGCCAGCAAAAGTCTCAAGTGCGATGAGTAAGGTCATCGCCCAGTAGAATACGTGTTTCGCTTTCATGATCGCTCTCCCTCTCAATCCCTTACGTCCGCGGATCTTTGGCCGGACGTAATTACGAAGAAGCCTTCTTTGGGAGAGCGGCGTCCGAACGTGAGCGAAAACCGCACAGTCGACGTTCTGATTGTCGGAAGAGGCCTGTCGGACTAACGCTGGCTAGCGATCTCGCGATCTCGATGATTGCTGTTTGGATAACCGCGGCGGCTGGGCGCGCCGTTGCAATTTTTTTGTTGTTGGGAAACTAAATATACTGGAATAGTTTCCTAAGGAGCGCACAGTTAACAAAAAACGGAGGCTAGCATGAAATCAGGAGAAGAGCTTCATCAGGAATTACGACAACGGATTCTCAGCTTGCCAGGTGTGACTGAGCGGCAGAACGCAGGCATCCACGAAGATGCCTTTTTTGTCGGACGAATCATGTTCGTGCACATCCATGGCCATGGCCATTGCGACATTCGATTAGCGAAAGAGGACCAAGCACGAGTTCTTGCCGAAGACAAAGCGCGCTCGCATCGCTGGGCGCCCGAAAAGGGCTACGTGACGTTCATGGCGCGCAATGAAAACGATTTGGCGCCGGCAATGGAGCTGATCCGGATGTCGCACGATCATTTCGCTGGCGACCGATCCTCATGAATGCGGCGCCGGTCTGAAAAGAAGACGTGAAACACACAAAGAAATCGCGGCCGCGAAATCGGAAGGCTGACTTCAGCCGGCAACGAATCGTGGAAGCGGCGCGTGTCCATTTCTTCAGCCACGGATTTCGCAGCGTGACGATGGACGATCTGGCCGAGGAGTTGGGCATTAGCAAGAAAACGCTTTACGCGCATTTTCCGGGCAAGATCCAGCTACTTGAGGCGGTGCTGGAGGATAAGTTCGCGGGCGTCGAGGCGAAACTGAATGAAATCACACATGCACATCCGCGTAATTTTCCGGCGGCGCTGCACGAACTGCTGACCAACACGCAACACGAACTGGATGAGATCAAGCCGCCATTCGTTCGCGATATGCGCCAGAAAGCGCCGCACGTGTTCAAGGTTATCGAACGCCGTCGGGCCGCTTTGATCGGGCATTTCTTCGGAAAGCTTTTCATCGAGGGTCAACGCACGGGAATGGTGCGCAAAGACGTTTCGGTGAAGCTCATGATCGAGATTTTGCTTGCCATGGTCCAGGGGATCATGAATCCGCCGAAGATAGAGGAGCTGGGAATGACTCCAAAAGAAGGTTTCGCCGGAATTCTCAAAATCGTTCTCGAAGGCGCGCTCGCGGGAAAGGCCCGAACGGCCGGCTGATTGCATCTCTGCTTTAATGCGACTCGCGACAAAATTGTTCACGCTCGTCAAGATCGACAATCGCTCATTGCTCGCGCTTCTTGTCGTTTGTTCAACACTTGTCGTTGGTTGTAATACTCGCCGCAACGCGGTCTCTGGAACGATCGAAGTGGACGAGGCGCACGTGGGGCCGCGCGCAGGCGGGCGTGTGGAAAAGATTTTTGCCTGGGAAGGCGACCATTTGCACGAAGGCCAAGTCATCGTACAGCTCGATGCTTCGGAGCTGCGCGCGCGTCGCGACCTTGCCGCTGCGCAAATCGATACGGCAATCCACGACGCAGACGCGCAGGAGGCGCAGTTACACTTCCTGCACGACGACGCCCGACGCCAGCAAGACCTGCTGAAACGCAAGGTGGTTTCTCCAAATGACGCCGAGCGCGCCGATAGCGCGGCGAAAGCGCAGGAGAAAAATGTGGCGGCGGCGAAGATGCGCGTGGCGCAAGCGCGTGCACAACTAGCCGACATCGACGCACAGCTGGCAGAAATGCAGGTCACCGCTCCGGCCGATTCGATTCTGGAAGTACTCAGCGTGAAGGTGGGCGATGTGCTGCCGGCCAATCGCGAGGCCGCCACGTTGCTCCTGACAGGACATCTCTGGGTGCGTGTTTATGTTCCGGAGTCGTGGCTGGGTTTGATCAAACTTGGCGAGCATGTTCGGGTGCGTGTCGATTCGTTTCCGGGTAAAGATTTCGATGGAGTCGTCGAGCAAATCAATCGGCAGGCCGAGTTTACCCCGCGCAACGTGCAAACCGTCGCGGATCGGATCAAACAAGTGTTCGGAGTAAAGATTCGTTTGCCGAGCGACGACAACCGTTTGCGCGCGGGAATGGCGGCGGATGTTTATTTTCCCAATGTGAAATGAGCTCAACACCCGCGAAAGGACACTAATGGACACGAATGTCTCTCACGATGGGAAAATGACCGAGCCAATGATCGAAGTGGACAGGTTGACGAAGCGCTTCGGCGCATTCACGGCTGTTGATCATGTTTCATTTTCCGTGGCAAAAGGATCAATCTTCGGGTTTCTCGGACCTAACGGTTCGGGCAAATCGACGGTGATCCGGATGCTTTGTGGAATTCTCGAGCCGAGTGATGGAACCGCTCGCATCGGCGGCCACGACATCGTGCGAGACGCCGAGCCGATCAAGGAAATGATCGGTTATATGTCGCAACAATTCTCACTCTATGACGAGTTGACGGTAAATGAGAACCTCATCTTTGCAGGAAAACTTTATGGCTTGCGCGGTCGCGAATTGAACCAGCGGCGCGACGAAATGATCGCCACGACGCATCTAGAGCCGTACATCGACAGGCGCGCCGGGCAACTTTCCGGCGGCTGGCGCCAACGCCTGGCCATGGCTTGCTCGCTCATGCACAAGCCGACCGTGCTCTTTCTCGATGAGCCGACGGCGGGCATCGATCCAGTCGCGCGGCGCGAACTCTGGGATCTACTCTTTGAGTTCGCCGGCAAAGGCATGACGCTGTTTGTGACCACCCATTACATGGACGAAGCGGAGCGCTGCGATCATGTGGGCTATATTTACATGTCGAAATTGATCGTGTGCGGTGAGCCGGACGAGTTAAAAAAAATGCCGGAGGTGAATCCGCCCGGAACGCGCCGGCTCGACGTGACTTGCGATCACGTGACCACGGCACTGCATGCCATGCACGAGATGCGCGGAGTGCGCAGTGCCACCGTGTTCGGCCAATCGATGCATTTGTTGGTCGATGAAACCGTCAAGCGTGCGCAGATCGACGAACAGCTGCACAAAGTCGGCGTTGGTCATGCCGAGATTCACGAAATGGGTCCTTCGCTCGAAGACGTGTTTGTTGAGCTTTCGGCCAAGCACGCCGCTGAACAACAAAAGGCGGCGTAATGAAACACAAATTGTTTCGCGGGCTCGGCGCAATCTTGTTCAAGGAGTTCATCGTCGTCTGGCGCGATCCGCTGACTCTGTTTTTCTTTTTTTTCCCGCCGTTGATTGAGATGATTGCATTCGGCTACGCGCTCGACAACGACGTGAAACACATGGCGATGCTCATTCTCAACGAAGATCGCACCGTCGAGAGCCGGCAGTTGATAGACCGTTTCGTGAACACGGAGTCATTTCGCGTCGTGGGCGAAGTGCAAAGCCTGGACCAGCTTAAAAGTGAAATGCGCAAAGGCCGCGCCTACGCCGCCCTGGACATCCCGCCGAACTTTACTCGCGAACTTAATGCAGGCCACTCTGCGCAGGTGCAATTGCTTGTCGATGGATCGAATTCCACGACGGCGTTGCAGGCTCTCCAAACGGGACTCGGCGTGGCGTTGACGCAATCACTGGAATCGCTTCTGCGTGAAACCGGCCGGCAGGGGATGCCGATCGATGTTCGTCCCCAAATGCTTTACAACCCGGCCATGCGCGCGCCGAACTTTTTTGTGCCGGGCGTGATTGGCGTCGTTCTGCAAATTGGGACGACAGTTGCTGCCGCCATGGCCCTGGTTCGGGAACGGGAACGCGGCACGCTCGAGCAACTACTGGTGAGCCCATTGAGCCGCGCTGGCCTCATGCTCGGCAAGCTGGTTCCATATTTGTGCATCGGTATGGCGATGGCGCTGGTCTTGTTCACGATTATGCGGTTCGTGTTCTTTGTCCCAATCGTGGGCAATGTCTTCGCGATGATGTTTTCCACGCTCGTGTACGTGTTTGCATTACTGAGCCTGGGTTTGCTCGTTGGGACCAAGGCCGAAAATCAAATGCAGGCGCTCCAAATGTCGATGGTGTTCCTGCTGCCAAGCGTCTTCTTTTCCGGTTTCATTTTCCCACGTGAAACCATGCCGTGGATTTTTTACGCGCTCGGCGCCCTCTTTCCCACGACGTATTTTATTGCGCTCATGCGCGCGATCATTTTGCGCGGCGCAAATCTCTTTGAATACTGGCCGAACTTGGCCATTCTCATTCTCATGTCGATCTTACTCTTCGCTTTCTGCGCTTTGCGATTTCGAAAAAAGATCGGGTGAACAAAGGGACGCTTTTACGCTGTGCCGCGGTCGTTTCTGTTCAGCGTCCTGCGCATTACCATCGCCGTCGCCGCGGTTTTGGCGTTACTCTGGTGGTTTGGAGTGAGGATGCCCGGCAAAAATATTTCGAAGGCTGCGCCGTTGTCGCCCGATGAAGTTGCGTTGCGCGAAGAGCTCCGTGCGGATGTGCAAACGCTCGCCGGCGAAATCGGCGAGCGCAACATGTGGCGTTATCCACAATTGAATGCCGCTGCCGACTTCATCGAAAATTCTTTTTCACGCGCAGGCCTTCGCCCGCGACGGGACAGTTATGAGATGCACGGGCAGGCCTGCTACAATATCGAGGCAGAAATTTCCGGCGCGCAAGCAACGGCGGTTTCTGAACCGCCGCCGATCATCCTTATCGGCGCACATTATGATTCAGTCTTTGGCTCGCCCGGTGCAAACGACAACGGGAGCGGGGTCGCGGCGCTTCTTGCATTAGCGCGGCGTTTTGCTGGGAAAACCGCACAACACAGGGTGCGCTTCGTCGCATTCGTGAACGAGGAGCCGCCTTATTTTTTGTCGGATGAAATGGGAAGCTTTGTTTACGCCGGCAGATGCAAAACGCGCGGCGATCGAATCGACGCCATGATTAGCCTCGAAACCATTGGCTATTTTTCCGATGCGCCGCACTCGCAGACCTATCCAGCGCCCGGCTTGGGCATTTTGTATCCCAAGGTCGGCAACTTCATCGGATTCGTCAGCAACGTTCATTCGCGGGCGCTGCTCCGCCGCGTCGTCGCGCTCTTTCGCAAACACGCAAAGATTCCATCCGAAGGCGCGGCGCTCCCAGCGTTCATTCCCGGCGTCAGTTGGTCGGATCAATGGTCATTCTGGCGGCACGGTTACCCTGGCATCATGATCACCGACACCGCGCCATTTCGCTATCCGCATTATCATTCGTCCACCGACACGCCCGATAAACTCGATTACGATCGTTTCACGCTGGTCGTGAGCGCGATGGAAAAAGTCATCGGGGACCTGGTCGGACTGTAGTCGGGATCGTTGATCCCGGCCGGTGCAGCGGACGAGAGGCGCCGCACAGATTCGGACGTCCTACTGCGGTACGGAATGTGAATTCGCCTTCGGCAGCAACCAATCAAGAGCGCGATAGAAGTCTGTCAGCGCTGTGCCTTGAATCGGATCGTTGTGGTAAGCGCCGGGGAGTGTAATCACGCGCTTTTCCCCAGCGTAAGCGTCAACCACCAGCCGATGATAACGAGGCGCGACTACTTCATCTCTTCCCGCCAACAAAAAAATTGCCGGCGCATGAATCGCCTTAGCGTTTGCAATGCTGTCGAGCTCTCGCGGAATTTGCAACGCGACAGGACCCGCCAACAGCCACAGATTCCACCAACCAAACCGACGCAGGATCATCTCGCGCAGCGGCGGAGGATTGTGCAAAATCAATCCGGCGATCCCGGCGGGCCGGGACGCAGCCACGTGGAGCGCAGCAGTCGCGCCGATGCTTGCCCCATAAGTGATGATAGGCCGATCAACCGCGTGACGTTTTAATTCATCAAATGCCGCAAGCGCCCCCGGCCCGATCTTGGAAAGGCGCGCCGGTCCGGTGCTGCCGCCAAAGCCGGGGTAATTCATTCCCCAGATTTCTACGGCGCGGCCATTCCATTCTTCCGCCTCCGCCGCGACCCAGCGCTCCGCGCGATCCGCATTGCCATAAAAGCGGAAGATGTAAACGTCCGCGCTGCCCTGTTTCTGTGCTCGCTGCGATTTCGCTGTCCAGATTTCCAATTCCCCATTCTGAAACGGGATCGCTTTACGAACCGCGCCGCCGGTAGCGATCGGCGCTCTTGTTGGAAATAAGATCAAATGATCCGGCAAATGACTGAAGAGGATCACAGCGAAATATACAGCGGCAACGACGAGCAAGAGGCGCTGTCCAGCGGAAATCTTCACTTTCACATCTGTTCGAGGAAGGCAAGGACGCGCGACTCATAATCAACTCGGGCCGCTCTATGAAGATCGACATGTCCGGCGTTCGGCACGAACCAAAGTTGCTTGGGAGATCGCGCGCGCTCAAACAGCATCTGTGTATCGGATGGTCTGCTGTTTCTGTCTTTTTCCCCGCTCATGATGAGCACTGGGCACTCGACGTTGGCGATGTGATCGACCGGGCGCAATTGCGAAGCCGAAACGCCAAGCCGCCACTGCAATTGGTTCAACAGGACGGGCGTCAAGATTCGGCCGACGCGGCCGAGGTAATTTTCCATCCGGTTGCGAGTTGCGATTTCAATCGTGGGATAGACTTCCTCGAGCACAAGCCCATCAACTCTCAGCGGCGGAGTTGCGAGCAGAGCAGCTACGCCGCCCAATGAACTGCCGATAATCGCAACGCGAGCGGTTGGATCGATATGGCGAACAAAATTTATCGCAGCAAGCACATCGCGACTTTCTTTCCACCCAAACGTGATGTGATCGCCTTTGGTTTCGCCGGTTGCCTGGAAATCAATAAGCAGGACCGAGTAACCGGCACGATGCAGAAATCGCGCGCGATCAATCATGCTTAAACGATTCGCGCGAATACCGGGCAGAAGTAAGACAGCGCCGCGACGATTTTGGATTGGACACCACCAACCGTGGACATTTGCGCCCAAATCGCTCGCAAAGGTGAGCGGTTGAGCGGCTAGGTCGGTGGGAGGATTTCCGATCCGGGTTTGAACCGGATGCGCGAGCAGCCATCCAACGGAAATGGCACACATGATGGCGATGCCGACCAACGTCGCGAAGGTGACAAGTAGCTGTTTCATTTTTGCGTTCCTAGCGGAGTCACCGTTTCGAAACAGCGCATGCCCCTTCGTTGCGCACAACTATCAGGTCTCTTTCTTCTCAAGCTTCCGATACCCAACGACGAGCAGGACGATGAAAGCCGCGAGAAGCGAAGAAAACTTAGGCTGGGCGGAAAGCTCTGACCAGTAATTAAAATAACCATCGTCGACACTGAAGATACCACCGAACATCAGTCCGGTGCCGATAGCCGGGATAGGCAGAAATGCGCCGACCCAGCGGCACGGCGAATGCGAAAAGATGCTTCTCGAACATTTTCTCAGGCGGCTCTATACGCCGCGTCCTTCTTCTGGTACTCCGCAGAATTTGAATCAATCAGCGGTGTAACATGGTGGTCCTGCCATCGCGGCTCTGGCGAGAATGTGCTTACTCCGCAGCGAATCATCGCCGGAAAAACAACGGCGATGCCAAATGCGAGTGCGAATTTCTTCGCAATCATGCGCAAATGCTCGGCTCGCGAGCGCGCCATGCGTTAATCGATAATCTTTTGCGTCATCATTGATTTAACTGATGACTGCGCGCAGGTAAGCTAGCTGGTTTCCAGTTGGATCGACATGCGAAGTCTTCGAGTGCGGACCGCGCCAGGTCTAACGTCGCGACGTGAAGATTCACGCGCATCAAGCCCGCCGTTGGAACGTTGAGCGCCTGTGTCTGGCGCCACTCGTTAGGTTCGAATGACAATGACGTCTGCGTGGAGAGAATCGTCGCCAATACAAAGGCGCAGCGGTTTACCTAGTCGGTGAAATCGTCGATTTCGCTTCATTGTTTTTCTTCCGCCGCTGCAAGAAACCGCTGATACAGAAACGATGCGAGGATAGCGATCACGGCGACGACGACGAACGCGCCAATGCGATAAAGTTGCTCAAGCTGGGAAAGATCGTGAAAGAAAAGCTTCACGACGGTGATGCCGAGCAAAGCCAGACTGGCGTAACGCCCCGGCGCGGTTCGCTTTCGAATTCCGACAATGAGCAGCAACAGCGCAAACAACGCCCACGCGATGCTGTAGCTCATGTCGCGCGCAAAATTTCCTGAGAATTGAAATGTCAACGTGACCGCGCCCGGCGTACTAAAGTAATCGGCGATCTCGATGTTTACGATCAGAAATGCGAGTACGGTCCCGAGCGTGTAAAGCAACGGCAGCACATCTCGACCGAGAATTAGATGGCGCGGCGGCGCGAGCAATCGTGCGCCGGCGAACAGGCACACTGTCGCGATGCCGTAGGTGTAAAGATACCAATTAAGAATCGGGAATGCGGCGCGCGGGTGATAACTGAGCACGGCCGGATTGAACGCGAGGCGCGCGAACACGGCGACGAGCAAACCGACGCCCACCAGGCGCAGTCCCGAGTGCGGCACGCGATGAAAAAACCAGCAAAGCGCTGCGCCTTCCAACGCCCAACCGACCGTGATCCATTGGCGATCGAGCTGGGTCGGGAAAATCAGCGTGATGAAAAACAGGGTGGCTCCGCCAAAGAGCGCCAGCTGCGCATTGCGTGCCGGACTCGTGAGCGGTGTGCGTTTGAGCAGCACGAAGAGTCCGAGTAACGAAGGCACTGCAAATGCAGCTGGCACCAAACCGGGAACTCCGCCTGGATACGCAGTGCGAATAAGTTGATACACCAGATAAAAATGTAACGGACCCGCGAGCGCGGCTGTTGCCCACGGGGCCGTTTTTCCGGCAAGCTTTTGGTAGAAAATGAAGGGAAAGATGGTGAACAGCGCGTAAAATCCGAGATACCAAATCAGTGGTAGCGTGGCACGCGTTGGATCGAAATGTTCAAAATGCCATGCGTGCTCCAGCGCGAGCACCGAGACGAGTGCGACCGTCGGGAGCAGATCGAGCGAAAAGGCTTCGCTCATACCGAGAAGCAAAATGACTAACAATAACGCCAAGCCGAATACAGGAGACGGATTCGCGAGCGGTAACCGCAGCGTCACCATGATGAGCAGCAGAAACGGCAGCGTCGCCGAGAGCGCGGGAAGTTGAACGGAAAGATTTACTGGGTCAACGATGTTGCCGAAAAGATTTGGTGCGCGCGTGACTGCGCCACTTGCAACCAATCGGCGGGACGCCCAACTCGCTGCGAGCAGAAAGAAAATCGCGAAGCCGCCGAGGAGACACAGTGCTATTGGTAAGCCGGTGAGTTCACTCGGAATCCGGCAGAGCCACGCGCCCATGGTCACAAGCGTGAGCAGGAGCACGCCAAGAATCGGGAGCAGCGTAGCCGTCGTTAGAGCGAGAACAATCGCGAGAAGATCGACAATCAGCACGAACGGCCAGACAAAAATCGAAAGCTGGCTGAGCTGAAAAATCGGCATCAACACCAGTAGCAGTGCGAGAGCGGGAAATGCATGGCTCCACCACGGGATCTCGATCCTGCGCAGACGTTGCAGGGCGAGTGGCGCCGTCGCATGGAAAAGCGCGAAGACAAAATAGAACGCCAGCGCGACATAAAGATTGGCGGTTGTGAGATAGTTTCCTGTCCACGTGCCAAGAAAAATGAACGCCGCCAGCCCGGCCAACGCTTCAACGATGACGAGCCTGCTTTGAATTAGCGTTAGCGCGAGCAAGCCAAGGTCGACAACAAACAGGTAGCTGAACAGCAGCGTCGGCCGTTGCGCGATCGTTTGGAACGAGAGCAGGTAAAACGCCGAGCACATCGCGACCGCGGCGAGCCAAATGGCGCAGGTGAGAAGTTCACGGTTGATTTTTGCGGTCCGTTTCGACCACGCCGCCGCCGCGAGAAACAACGCCTGAAATCCGGCGAACACGGCCATGACAACAAGGACTTTGTTTCCGGCGAAATATTTTTCGGAAACAAAGAACGTCGCGATCCAGGCGAATTGCATCAGCGAAGTTCCAACCGCGCCCAGGATGGGGAGCACATTCCAGCGTTGTCGTTGCCCGACTCCGAGCAGACCGATGTCGAGCAGCGCGATGTACATGAAAAGTCCGAGCGGATGATCCTGGCCCGTTGAAAGCAATACCGGCGTGAGAAAACCGCCTGCGATGCCGAGCACAGCTACGACAATCGCATTCAATCGGACGGCGAGCAGAAACGCGACGGCCGTGATGAGCGACATCAACAAAAAGGTCGGAATGAGACCAAAGAACCGAAAGTGATAATAAGATCGACAGGCAAACGTCACGGCATAGAGCACAAGGATCCCAGTCGCGCAGAGCGTCTGCGCAGTGACCGCGTTTTCCTTCCGTTTGAGGAGCAGACCGCCGATGAGAAGACTGGCGCCAACGAGGAATCCAATCGCAACCCGCAGCTCCGGTGGGATGAGATTATGCTCAAACGAATATTTCACGAAAAACGCCACGCCGAGGAAAAGCGCCAGCCCGCCGATCCACGCGAACAGTTTCGCGCCCATAAACTGCTCCCAATCCATTGAAGGTTTGGCCGGTCTTGCGGTTTGAGGAACAGTTGCTTCAGCAATTTTTTGCGAGATTGGCGGTGGTACCGATTTTTTCTCTTCCACGACCGGAGCGGAGATTGTGGTCGGAAGCGGTGGCGGAATGGCCTCAACCGCCTCCGACTTCGGCACAGGAACGGTTTGCCGCCGCAAACTGCGCACTTCGTTTTCGAGGGATGAAAGTCGAGTGACTAGGTCGTCAACGCCGCGCTTTGCTGTGTTCGCCTTTGCGAACGCGACAAACGGCAGGATGAAAATCACGATTAACAGACCGATGATGAACAGAATCAAGAGTTCCATTTGTTTGTTATACTTGGCCGCGTAATCCGGGCGAGCAAGAGAGGATAGCTGCTTTGCGCAGTGAGCGTTAATTGATAAAAATGGCGGATTTCATCGACGCTTTCGATCATGAACATTCATCACCTCGAGTTGTTCTATTTCGTCGCGAAACACGGCGGCATCGCAGCCGCGGTGCGCAATATTCCGTATGGCATTCAGCAACCGGCGGTCAGCGGACAAATCGCGAAACTGGAAGAGTCACTTGGCATCAAGCTGTTTCAGCGGCGGCCATTCGCGCTCTCGCCCGCGGGCGCGGAGCTTTTCGAGTTCATCAAACCGTTCTTCGATAACATCGACATCGTCGCCGAAAGGCTGCGCCAGAACAGTTCGCCGCAATTGCGCATCGCCGCTCCGTCAATCGTGCTGCACGATTACCTGCCGCAAATCTTGGAATGCCTCCGGCTAAAATTTCCCGCGTTTCGGCTTTATCTGCACGAAGCGGCTCGCGCTGAAGCGGAAAGATTACTTTTGGCTCGCGATGTCGATCTTGCCATCATGCTAATCGACAAAAAATCGCGCGCTGGAATTCAGGTGCGACCGCTGCTCGAGCTGCCGTTGATTCTGTTGGTCCACAAAAAATCTAAGCTGGCGCGCGCTGAAGAGTTGTGGAAACGCGATAAGATCGAAGAGACGCTGGTCAGTTTTCCCCGGACCGATCCCGTTCATGCATATTTTCAGCGCGGCCTTGAGCGGCTCGGAGTGGAATGGTTTTGCGGAATCGAGGTCAACTCGGCGCGATTGATCGAACGTTACGTTGCCAGCGGGTACGGTATCGGTTTGGCGGTCGCGGTGCCTGGCTTCAAGCCACCACCACAACTGCGCGCTCTTCCACTGTCGCACTTCCCGCCGGTAGTCGTCGGTGTTGCATGGTCCGGCAAACTTTCCGGCATCGCGCGCCAGCTACTGGCCGAGCTCGACATTGAAGCGGAGACGCAACGGGGACGACTCGGAAAAAGAGAATTCCGATGCCGGGCAAATTCTTCTAGTCTGACTCGTCCCTGAGCATCGATTTGATCTGCTCGCGCAGTTCCGGTGTGTTCTCGTGCCCGTGCGCCGAGGCCGCATGTTGCACTGCGGCGTCGAGGACTTCTTGCTCCGTTCCCGAAATTTTCAGCGAACAGTTTTTTTCGCTCGGATAATTTCTGCAATCGATCGATTTTCTTTGTGCTGCCATTATGACCTCCAGTTTTAATTTTTTCATGCTATCCGTGTAACGATGCAGTTTCAACCGCGGCGTTTGGATCGCGGCGTAGCACTCTAAAATCGCTCTCGACCGACCACGCTGCTCCGGGCAAAATCGGTGACACGTTTCCGCTTTTGTCGCACTGAAAATTAAACCCAAAGAATTATGAGGGTCATCGCATTCTCTATTGGCCTCGCATTAGCCGCGAACGCTTTTGGTCAGCAGAAACCTGAAGCAGCACCGCGCGACACGGGCAGCGATTTGCTTTGGAAAAAGCTGGAGACGCGCGTTGATGAAATTGCCAACCGACTCGATGGCGTGATGGGTGTGGCCATTCTCGATCTCACCGACGGTCGAGTTCTCTTGCGCAACGCTGACCGCGTGTTTCCCGCTGCCAGCTCGATCAAAATCGCGATCCTCCTGGAACTGTATCGTCAGGACCAAGAAGCGCGCGCAGGAGCAAAAGGAAAAGCCAGGTTGGACGACATTTATACCTTCGATCCCAAAGACCTTGTCGAAGACAGCCGGATCATGGCTGGTCTCACTGCCGGTGTGACACGCGTTACCAACCGCGACCTGGCTCAATTCATGGTTACAGTGAGCGATAACGCTGCCACCAACGTTCTCATCGATCGCGTGGGCAAAGATAACGTAAACGCAATGCTTCATAGCCTTGGACTGTCGAAAACGATGTTGCGCCGAAAAATGATGGATGTCGCAGCCGCTCGGCGTGGCGACGAGAACGTCGCCACGCCGCAGGAAATGGTTCGGCTGTTGGAAGCTATTTACAAAGAGAAGGTGTTAGACAAGCAAGCAACCGCGGAGTTCATCAAACAGCTTTCGACATCGAAGCAGAGTTACATTCCGCGTTATTTGCCCGAGAATGTTCAGGTGGCTAACAAGCCCGGAGAGTTGGAAGCTGTGCGGACGGACTCAGGAATCGTTTATGCGCAAAACCGTCCGTTTGCCATCAGCGTGATGACCGCTTACGACCGCGACGAGAAAGCTGCGGGGCGCGCCATTAGCGACGTCGCTCTCGAGGCGTACCACTACTTCGAGATGCACGGCAAGACATCCGAGTATGGCCGGGTATTGCCATCGGCCCCGCCCGGAAGATGAATGCGTTATGCCTGCTATTTGCAACCGACGGCAGATGGCTGAACTTGTTCCTCGCAGTCCTCGATGCGTGTTACGACTATCATAGGTGCGCTGTTCGTGCAGTGCGCGGCCCTTTTAGCTGACGAAGTTCGCGATCGCGAGGGCGCGATCGCCAGCACGCGAGGCGCGTGCGCTCCCCAGAAGATTACAGCAGTTGGTGGGGATCGACATCGACGGTAACGGTGACGTCTTCGGGGAACGGCAGTTTGTCCAGCGTTTCGCGGACGAGCCGACTCAGGCGCATGATGGCTTGGCCGCGGATCAAGATGTGAAACCGGTATTGGCCTTGCAGTTTTTCCAGTGGCGCAGGCGCCGCATCGCCTAGGATGAATTCTTCCGGTAGCGCTTCTTTCAATCGGCGCTTTAACGTTTCGGCTGAAAGTTTTGCGCGACCTTCGTGCGGCGAGCGGACCGTAATTAAGATTGCGTGCTTGAACGGCGGAAAATCGCAGCGCTCACGAAACTCCAGTTCTTGTTGGAAATAGCCGGCGAAATCGTGGTGCCGCGCGAACTGAATCGAGGGCGAAAACGGCGTGTACGTCTGCACGAACACTTCGCCCGATGTTTCGCCCCGCCCGGCGCGCCCGGCAACTTGCGTAAGAAGCTGAAAGGTGCGTTCGCCTGCGCGAAAATCGGGCAAATGCAAAGCCAGATCGGCATTGATAATTCCTACGAGCGTAACGTTCGGAAAATGCAAGCCCTTCGCGATCATCTGCGTACCGACGAGGATGTCGATCTTGCCAGTGCGGAAATTTCTTAAAGTTTCACGATACGCTTCCTTTCGCGTCATGGAGTCGGCGTCCATGCGGCGCACGACGGCTTTTGGAAAAATCTGCGCTACAGTCGATTCAACTTTCTCGGTGCCAAAGCCGTAATAAATCAGCGCATCTTTTCCGCAAGCCGGACATTTCTTTGGCACGGCCGCAGTATGCCCGCACAAATGACAGCTCAATCGTCCGGCGACAGCGGGATGTCGGTGAAACGTAAGCGCGACACTGCAATTCGGACAGTTGCGCGCTTCGCCGCAATTGCTGCAAAGCAACGACGTGGAAAAGCCGCGCCGGTTCAGAAACAGAATTGTCTGTTCGCGTTTCTCCAGACGAGTGGCAATGGCTTGCGACAACTTTTCCGACAGAATAGCGGCTTTCTTTTCCTTCCGTCGTTCCTGGCGCAGATCGACAATACGTATCAGCGGCATCTGCTTTTCGTCAATGCGCTGGGTGAGCGTGGCCAAACGGTATTTTCCGATCGCAGCGTTGTGATAGCTCTCGAGCGATGGCGTAGCGCTTCCAAGAACCACGACGCATTTCTCGATCTTCGTGCGCACGACTGCAACATCGCGCGCGTGATACCGCGGTGCTTCCTCCTGTTTGTAGGTCGTCTCGTGTTCCTCATCGACGACGATGAGGCCTAGGTTTTTCAGCGGCGCGAAGACCGCGCTCCGCGCGCCGATCACGATGCGCGCGCGGCCAGAATGGATTTTATGCCATTCGTCGTGACGTTCGCCCTCGGATAAATGGCTATGCAACACCGCGACCGCGTCTTGCGCTTCGGCGAAACGGCCTTTGAAGCGCTCAACCGTCTGCGGCGTCAGCGAAATTTCCGGTACGAGAACGATCGCGGTGCGTGCGCGGTCGAGCGCGGCCCGGATCGCCTGTAAATAAATTTCTGTTTTGCCGGAGCCGGTTACGCCGTGCAACAGAATCGTGCGCGCATTTTCCGGCGCGTCGAGCGCTTGCGTGATTTCCTTGAGTGCGTACGATTGCTCCTCGTTCAGGACGAGATTCGACGTTGCAATGAATTCTTCGTCGGCGTGCGGATCGCGGACCACTGCTTCCTCGCGCAACTCTGCAAGGCCGCGTTTCACCAGCGCACGCAGAGTCTGGTTGTCGAGAGAGGTTCGCCGCAGAAGCTGTGCCGCGCGCATCGGTGCTTCCAGCTGCGAGATTGCTTCCAGAAGTTCCGCCTGCCGCGGAGCGCGTTTTCGCAATTTTTCGAGTTGGTCATTATCGATCTTACATCCGGGCTGCACGAACAATTGTTTTTTCCACCCGACTTCTGCACGCCGGATAACTTGAGGCAGCATGCTGCGCATGACGGTTTCGATCGGGCAGCAATAGTAAGCGCCGATCCATTTCGCCAATTCGAGCAATTGCTCGCTAAGAATCGGTCCCTCGCCAACGAGCGCTTCAATCGGCCGGATGCCTTCCACTTTGCTCTCCTCGAGAACGGCGACGACCGTGCCCAACGCAGATTTGTCGCGGAACGGCACGCGTACGCGGGAGCCGACTCCGACTCGTTCGGTCAAAGTTTCCGGCACGGAATAGTCGAGCTCCCGATGGATCGCCCGATCAATGATGATACGGGCGTACGTGGGCTTTGCCATGAGAAGGACTGGCTTAATTTAATTGCTCAGGCGAGCAGGAGCACGAGATTTGATGCCGAAGTGATACGATTTTTCTTCAAGCTGATCCTTTGCGTATTGCTCGCGGTAGCGGCGGGTTTTGCTTATCTGGCTCTCCAATCCAGTGATCCGATTTATACATTTTACGAATGGATGAGTCCGGCCCGGTTTCATCAGTACGATCCGTTGATTCGCGCCGTCGCGCTGCAACATCATCTCGACCCAATGCTGGTGAAGGCGGTGGTGTGGAGGGAGAGCCGGTTTGATGCGAGAAAACATGGTACCGCCGGCGAGCGCGGGCTGATGCAAGTAAGCGAAAGAGCGGCCAGCGAGTGGGCGCGCGAAGAGAAAATCGACAACTTTCGTGCCGATCAACTTTTCGATCCAAAAACCAATCTTGAGGCCGGCACGTGGTATTTGCGTCGCGCGTTGGAACACTGGGAACATCAAACCGATCCAGTGCCGTTCGCGCTAGCGGAATACAACGCCGGTGCCCGCCGTGCCCAGCGGTGGACCGGTGGAAATGAAGTCGCCGACATTCCGGTAAAGAAGTTCCTTCGAAATATCGATTTTCCCGGAACACGAAATTACATCGAATCCATCATGGAGCGCTACAAATTCTACCAGCGGCGTGGGCGAATGTAACCAACATGCGCGTTTCCCGGTGCGTGCTTTGTGTTCTTCAGGATCTTTTCGTTTTGCGTAATGAGATCGTGCCCTTACGCTACGGGCTTTCGCAGCGAAACGATGCAGCGGTGGGGCTTTCTAATAGCGGGTTCAATTATTTTTGCTGCTGGCGTGGTCTTGGGACTCGCTGCACTCGGCGCGGACACGAGTTCGCCAAGGCGGAATCCTAATCTTCCTGAATTCCCGGCGGCCGTGGGGGCGCATGAAACGCGGGCCGACTCGGAAAGCGCGCTCGGTTTGCAAAACGCGATGCCAAGCCAAGCGCAAATAGAAGGTGGCCCGTTGCAAATGATACCGCCGACGCGCAGCAGCTTTATGGCGGCTTGGCAAAAAGTAAGCGGCGCGATCGACTATCGACTCGATGTCTCCACAAGCGCTTCGTTCGATAGCTACGTTGACGGTTACCACGACTTGGACGTGGGGAACGTGACTGGACGCGTCGTGACCGGCCTGAGCCAGGGCACTACCTACTACTATCGCGTGAGCGCTTATGATGCGACCGGCACAGTCAGCTACTCGGATGTAATGACAGCCACGACCTCGGCTAGTCTTGGACTCATCATCAACCCAACATTCGACTTCTCAATTACCAGCAATCCAAACGCGGCGGCAATCGAGGCAACAATCCATCGGGCCATCGCAATTTACGAGTCGCTGTTTAGCGATCCGATCACAGTCTCGATTCTTTTCCGCTACTCGACCCAGGCGCCAAACGGCAAACCGTTCCCTTCGGGTTGGATCTCGCGAAGTGACTGGGTCTATTACACAATTCCGTGGAATACGTTCATCAATGCCCTAGTAGCGGATGCAATTACCGGCTACGACGCCACAGCGAACACGAGCCTGCCGACGAGTGCGTTATCCGCTAACATTAGGCCGACGAGTGCGATCGGGCGAGCGGTGCGGTTGAACACGCCCGGAGGGCTAACTGCAAGCGGCACGATCGGCGGGTCGTATGATGGTATCGTTACGTTGAACTCCTCGGTGCGGTTTCAGTTCAGTCGGCCTACCAGCGGCAGCAATCTTGACGGGCAGCGTGCCACTGAGCATGAGATGGACGAGGTCCTCGGGTTTGGATCCCGCTTAAATATCGGCGGGAGCGATCTCCGCCCACAAGACTTGTTCAGTTGGTCCTCTACTGGTGTCCGAAATCTCACGTCGAGCGGCACACGCTATTTCTCGATCAATCGCGGCACTAGCAGGATCGTCTATTTCGATCAGAACTCCAATGGCGACTTCGGTGATTGGCAGAGCACGGCCTGCCCGCAAGCGCAGCCGTATGTGCAGAATGCGTTTAGCTGTGCGGGCCAATATTCCGACGTCACCCTTACGTCGCCGGAAGCCATCAACCTCGATGTCATCGGTTATAACCTGATTAATTCGCCTGCTCCTGCGCCGACTGATTTTAACGGCGATGGGAAGCCTGATTGGGTCCTTTACAACGCCAGCACACAGCAGACAGCGATATACTACATGAATAACAACGTTCGCATCGCTTCCGCGACCGGGCCAACTCTTCCGGCCGGCCCCAAGTTAGTGACTGTGGCTGATTTTAATCGCGAGGGTCATCCAGATTACTTGCTGTTCAATCCAAGTACGCGTCAAACAGCGATCTGGTATCTGTCAGGAGTGACGCATGTCGCAGGCGCGGCCGGGCCGACTCTCTACAGTGGCTGGCAGATGGTGGGGACAGGCGATTTTAATAAGGACGGAAAACCCGATTGGGTCCTTTACAACGCCAGCACACAGCAGACAGCGATATACTACATGAATAACAACGTTCGCATCGCTAGCCCATACGGGCCGACTCTTCCGGCCGGCTCCAAGTTAGTGGCTGTGGCTGATTTTAATCGCGATGGTCATCCAGATTACTTGCTGTTCAATCCAAGTACGCGTCAAACAGCGATCTGGTATCTGTCAGGAGTGACGCACATCGCAAGCGCGTCCGGCCCGACCCTTTCCAGTGGTTATGAATTGATCGGGACAGCCGATTTCAATCGCGACGGCAAACCGGATTATCTGCTTTACAACTCTAGCACGCGGCAAACCCTCATATGGTATCTCAATAAGAACGTTTACGTGAGCGCCGCGTACGGCCCCACTCTTCCTGCCGGTTGGAGCGTGGTCGCGCCTTAAATAAGTCCCGAACCATTAGTCGGTTAAAGCGCTTCGCGGAACGCATCTACCTCCAGTTCTGCAGACTTAGACGCAGGCGAGCGCGAGAGCATCGCGTGCGACGTTTTTTTGCGCTAAGAGTTGAGTAATGACCAAAAGTGAAGTCGCCGCTGTTTTGGAGGAAATCGGCACGTTGCTCGAATTGAAAGGCGAGAATCCTTTCAAGATTCGAGCGTACGTCAACGCCGCGCGCGCGATCGAAACATTTGGTGGAAACATCTCGGACCTGCAGGATGAAGAAGCGTTGGGAAAAATTCCCGGCATCGGCAAAAGCATCGCGCTCAAGATCAAAGAGCTCGCCGCCACTGGTTCGCTGAAATATCTGCAAGAGCTGCGCGCGGAATTTCCGGCGGCCATCCTGGAATTGTTCTCGATTTCGGGTCTCGGCGCGAAAAAGATCAAAGCCCTTTACGAGAAACTCCAGATCAGCTCGATTGAGCAATTGCTAAAAGCGTGCGAAACCGGCCGCGTCGCGGAGCTACCCGGCTTTGGCGAAACGACGCAAGCGAAAATCTGCAAAGCGATCGAGGAACGAACCCGGCATTCCGGTTATTTCCAATTCGGCCAAATCGCACATGAAGCGGAGACATTAAGAAGCGATTTCGCTGCTCATCCGGACGCGCTCCATACAGAGGTTGCGGGCAGTTATCGGCGGCGAAAAGAAATTGTGCACGATGTCGATCTTCTGGTGGCGACAAAAAAACCGGAAACGATCACGAAATTTTTCGTCGGCCATTCGCTGGTGGAATCGGTCATCGCGCAGGGCCCCACCAAGTCGAGTGTGCGGCTTCGTTCCGGAGTCCAGTGTGACCTGCGAGTGGTGAGCACCGCGGAATACCCGTTTGCACTGGCTTATTTTACTGGCAATAAGGAGCACAACATCGAGTTACGCAGCCGCGCGCTCAAACGGGGCTGGACGCTTAACGAGTACCGGCTGGCCCCGCTTCCGGTCGACGCGAAAGCGAAGAAGAAAAAACCGGCCAACAAAATTCCGAAGGTGCGCGATGAAGCCGATTTATACCGGGCAGTGGACCTCGATTTCATTCCGCCGGAGCTACGGGAGAATTGGGGCGAGTTCGAAGCCGCCGAGAAAAATGCGATTCCGAAATTGATCGAGAAGGAAAATTTGCGTGGCACGTTTCACTGCCACACGCTGGCGAGCGACGGCCACAACTCCCTTGAAGAAATGGCGGAAGCCGCACAGGCGCTCGGGCTGGAGTATCTCGGCATTGCCGATCACAGCCGCAGCCAGATTCAAGCGCACGGGATCGACGAGAAAAAATTGTTCGCGCAAGTCGCCGCGATTCGAAAGCTGAACAAAAAATTCGACGGTTTTCGGCTCTTCGCGGGAGTCGAATGCGACATTCTTCGCGACGGTTCACTTGATTTTCCCGATGAAATTTTGTCGCAACTCGATTTCGTGGTCGCTTCTGTTCATTCTGCTCTTGGTCTGAGCGAAGCGGAAATGACCGGACGCATGGTTCGTGCGATGGAAAACCCGTTTGTCACCATGCTGGCGCATCCGACCGGCCGGTTATTGCTGAAACGCGAGTCTTACCAGATCATCATCCCAGCCATTCTCGACGCGGCGGCGCGCACCGGGACGTGGATCGAGCTAAACGCGGCGCCCAAACGGCTCGATCTCGACTGGCGTTGGTGGCCAATGGCGAAACAAAAAGGCGTCAAATGCGTCATCAACCCGGACGCGCATCGCGCCGAGCGTTTGCAGGATTTATGGTTCGGGATCGGCATCGCGCGCAAAGGCTGGCTGACGAAAACGGACGTGATGAACTGTTTGCCGCTGGGTAAAATCGAGCACGCGTTACGCGCAAAACGGGAACGGTAGGGCGCGATCGCCGAGCGCGCCGACGTTTGCTACAACGCGCTCTCTCGTTGCGGCATGAACATCACCAGACATTTGCATGCGCCGCCAGCCTTGATGAATTCGCTCATTGGCAACTCGTGACAGCGGTAGCCGCGGTCCTGCAGAATCGCGACGAGTTTCGGCGCGCCTTCCGGGAGCACAATGTCGCGCTCCAGCACGACGGCATTGCATGAAAAATGCATTGCCTCTTCCGGTAGGACATCGATCAAGTCGGCCACGTGTTCGCGGATGGCGCGTTGCCCGTATTCATCGAAGGCCGCCGGAAACCAGACCGCCGCGCCATCGGGCAGCGGGCAAAAGCAGGTGTCGAGATGATAAAAACGCGGATCGACAAGCTCAACTGAAACGGCCAGGCAACCGAGCATGTCCGCGACGGCGCGATGCGATTGGATATCAGAACGAAATTTGTAACCGCAAAAAAGAACGTCGCCGCCGAAGAGAGCATCGCCTTCGCCTTCGAAGTAGAGATCATCCGGCAACCACGCGACTTGATAGCCATGTTCTTCCATCCAGCGCGCGAAATGCGGCGCTTCGCCCGCGCGCTCTTTGTGCCGGAAATTACTGGGAATGAATTTGCGACCAATCGTGAGCCCGGCGTTGGCCGTGAAAACCATGTCCGGAAGTCCCCGCTGCGGGGCGATCAAATGAATCTTGCAATCCAATTTTGAAAGCGTCGCGTGCAATTCGTTCCACTGCTTTTGTGCAAGGGCGGCCTCGGCGCCGCGGGCGCGGCTCATCCAGGGATTGATCTCGTATTCGATTCCGTAATAGTCCGGCGGACAAAGGAGCAACTCGCGCATACGATCGACAATTTACCCGCAGCTACTTCTTTGCGCCGCTAGAGGATTCGGCTTCGGTGACGCAATCGGCGAGTTCCCGCAGGAACGGTTCCACATCTGTAACCAAGCCGATTGATTGCAACGGCTGATGCTCCACTGCTCTCTCTACTGCCGAGGGATCGATATCAACGCAGACAGTTTTCACGGTAGGCGCGAGCATGGTCGCCACCGCGAGCGAATGTTGAATAGTCGCCAGCAGCAAAGCGTGCGTCACATCGGCGAGTTTTTCACGCATGACTTTTTGCGCTTCGATCGCGTCTGTTGTTACTCCCGGAATCGGTCCCTCGTCACGGATCGAGCCGGTCAGCACGATATCGACGTTGTGACGGACGCAGGCATGCATGATGCCGCCGGTCAGAATCTTTTTTTGAGCGGCCGCGGCGATTCCACCTGCTTCGCGGATTACATTGACCGCTCGCATGAGGTTCTCGTGCCCGCCGCGTGCGAACGCCAGCTCGGAACTCATTCCCAAAGAAGTGCCGAACAACGCCCGTTCGACGTCGTAAGCGGCAAACGCATTTCCGGCAAAAAGACGATCGACGTATCGCGATTCGATGAGGCGCACCAGATGCTGGCCGGCACCAGTCCGCACAATCGCAGGCCCGGCGACCACTGCGACTTTGCCTTTGGCCGCGCGCGCCCGTTGCAATTCACCAGCCAACTCGCGAATGATGGCCGATTTCGGTTCGTCGGCATCGATAATGGCGTTGATGAACTGAAAAAGATCCGTGCGGGACGTCGAACGCTGCACCGGCACGACGCGCACGCCCTGGTGACCAACCACAATCTCGTCGCCTTTACTGACGTCGAAGAACTTTACGGCTCGGGCGGACCGTCTTTTTCGATCCACAACAATCGCGCTGTTCATCATGGCAGGGCGCACTTCGATCTCTTTGCCGTCAAACCGGACGAAGGTTTGCTGGTTGGTCGTCACGTAAAAGTCCCGCGGAAAAACGCCGTCCGCTGGTGCTTTGGCGATCTGCGCATCCGCGCGTTTGTCCACTTCGGCGCCGTGCTGTCGTAGGCGCAGAATCAATTCATCGAGCGCTTCACTCGTCTCAGCAGAGACCTCGATTCGTGCGAAGCTTTGGTCGGCACGTTTTTTGCCGATCTTGATCTCGCCTATCTTGAAATTTGCGCCGTGAGTCAGAATTTGATCCAGCACCTTCGGCAGAATAAGCGAATCGATGATATGACCGCGCAACTCGATCGTCTCCGAAAACATCCGCAAAATTTAGCCGAGGATACCGATCGCGCCAGTGAGCCCGAGAATGAAAGGCCACTCAAAGTTGCGGCGAGATTTTCAGTGGAAAGGCGAAAAATCTAAGACTCTTCCCGTTTTGGGGTGTATAATGCATAGACACTCAAACATTCCATGAACGCAAAATTCATACTTTTCTTAAGTTGCTTCGCGGCGGTGACGTTGGCCGCGTCTGTAGTAAACGCTGATCCGCGCGGTGGTCGCCGGCATTTTAGCTCAATGTCGCCGCGAGGCGGACACGCGTTCACCCGAGGCGGAGCGACATTCGGTCGGAGCACATCGGGGACATACCGCAACTGGAGCGGCGGTAATTGGAGGACTGGTGGTAATTGGAGGAGCGGTGGCAATTGGAGCGGCCGTAATTGGAGGACTGGTGGTAATTGGAGCGGCCGTAATTGGAGGACTGGTCGTAATTGGAGCGGTGGCAACTGGAGCGGCAACCAGTCCATTTTTATCGGCGGATTTGGTTTTCCGTTCTTCTACGGGTATCCCTATTACAGCTATTATCCGTACAATTATTACGGCTACGGTTCGTACCCGTATGGGTACGGGTATGACTCTCCGTACGGTTACGGCTATGATAATTACAGCGCTCCCGCTTACGGGTACGGATACTACGGCAATCAAGGATATGGCTACGGCGATCAAGGCTACGGCTACGGCAATCAGGGCTACGGCAGTCAAGGGTACGGATACCGCGATCAAGGCCGCGGCAACGACAATCAAGCCAACGGCTATGGCGATCGATCTTCGGTTGAGCAGTTACAGCGTCGGCTAGCTCGAGCAGGCTACTATCACGGCGCGATCGATGGAATCATGGGCCCGGAGACCCGCAGTGCAATTAGCGCCTTCGAACGTTCGTCCGGCGCACTGGGAGAGCGCTAACCGCGAGCCTGATTGCTGATCGTTCGGTTGGCTGACCGGCGCAAAAAGAGCCGCATGGTGGCGAATTGCGACCAAGGGTCGTGTTAAAACGCGCCATTTGAAACCTGAGCCGAGTGTGGAAAAGAAGCTACCATGAGCACGAGCATCCGAAATCGCCTACCCGGTACGATTGAGAAAATCGTTTCTGACAAAGTCGTGTCAGAACTTGTCATCCGAACTGCCGCTGGAGAGATAACATCAATTATCACAACTGGCTCAGTCGAGCGAATGAATCTCAAAAAGGGCGACAAGGTCTTTGCCGTAATCAAGGCGACTGAAGTGTCCGTCGAGAAAGAATAGGGTCCTTCGTTACCCCGCCGCTCACATCATGCCGTGATCCACGTTTACGATGAAGCTGGCAACGTGATCAAGACGCACGAGCAAGGAAGCGAATTGCGCGAGTTCTAAAAGCAGAACAACGGCAACCGCCAGACCGTCCACATCCGATTATTACAGTAGAGGGAGGCGCGCATTCTAAAAGCGTCGAGGAAATCCTTGGCAGGAGCTTTCCATTCCCTCGTGAAACAACAAACAAGAAGGGAAAACTATATGAAAAGGCTTCTCTTAATTATATTGGTGGTAAGTGGATTGGCTTTCGTTGCCGTGCAGCGTTCTGACGCTCAGATTTCGGTCGGAATTGGCTATCCGGGCTACGGCTATGGATATTATCCGTATGGATACTACCGACCATATCCGTACTATGGCACCTATTATGGACCATCGTACTACTGGTACGGCGGGCATCGTTACTATTATCGCCACCACCGTCATCATTACTACCACCATTGGTACTAAGCTGACATAGGACACAAAATCCGCTGAGCTGGCTTGGAAAGAGATTCTAAGCCAGCTCTTTTTTGCCGATTATGTCGGTGTCCGCTTCGACTAACGCTCTTGCTTCCAAACGATAATGCCCTGTTCACATCGCTGCACATCGCTAGAATCGTTTCTGCCAGCGATGATTTCTGCACACGTTTACGAATTGAGCCCACGCAAAGATAAACGCGGCGTCGATCTCGTTGCTTTGAGAAAACGCTAATGTCCTTTCCCGCCGTCAGGATCGAGCTAAAATCGCCTCGATGACAGAGAGAGAGCCAAAACCGCTGGAAGACGAGGACCAGCGTAAATTTAGGCGGATTTTTACATGGGTGTTCTTTTTCGTCATTCTCGGGATGTGCATTATCACTCTTTATTTCGCCATCAAGGCTGCCTTTCTTAGCTACCATGGGATTTCTCCGTAGTTGGCCGCATTCTTTGAAGCACACTTCCCCGTTACCGTTGGCTTGCCAGTCGCTGCCGTCGTAGCGCTACTCCTTATCCTCGTTCTTCGTGAGACTACCGGAAAACTTGAGTTCGAGGCGCTTGGATTCAAATTTCGCGGCGCCTCCGGCCCGGTGGTTCTTTGGGTGCTCTGTTATCTTGCTATTACGCTGAGCATAAAATTACTATGGCAGTAGGGTACGCCGAACCAGATGCCGTGAACAATGCAATCGGCTTTGCCAAGTTTCGCAGCCGGTCGCATCGCGCGGTGATCCGCGTTTACGATGAAGCTGGGAAGTTGATCGAAACGCACGAGCACACGGGCGATTTCAAAGAGTGGTAAGTTTTTACCTTTTTATCTTCGTGGTTCTATCAGCAGAGCGTGAGCTTCTGCGTCCCCGATGTTCTCCCCAGCGTGTGTTACTGGATCGCGCCAAACCGTGTCGCCAGCCTTTTTGGAGTCTTCGCTCGTCTTGCCGTCCGGGAAGGTTGTTCTGATCTTGGCATCGCTTAAAAAGTAGACAAACACACCATAAAGATGCGAATGCATCGGCTCTTTCTCGCCAGGTTTTAGGCGGTATTCGATCACTCGTATCTGGTCATTTTCGAAAAGAACTTTGTAATTCTGCGGCGCGAGCTTTGCCGGATCCTGAGCGGACACGACGATGCTAGTCGCCAGCGAAAACAAAAACAGCAGTAAGGTTTTCATTGTTCCGCTCACGAATCGTAATGATGCTGACGCTTCCGATCTCGTCGAATCGTCGATTCCAGTTCCACGAACGCGGTCAACTTTTCATCGGCACGCACAACGAAACGCTTTCCATCGCTGCGATGCGCGTCGGCAATGAAGATCGTTCGCCCCCAGAATCCATGGCTAGGACACAGCCCAAGTCCAACCGGCCTTGCTGAGATTGTCGGCGATTATATCCCATTATTATGTGTTGACCATATCGGCGTTGTTTGTTTTCCTCATCTCTCCGCCCGCCAACGCGATCTTTTGGTAGGCAGATGAGTAGCGTTTTTGTTTAGAGCGGGGAGTTCACTATGCCATTCTCACCCAATTATCCGGGCGTCTATATTGAAGAAATCCCCAGTGGAGTGCACAGCATCAGTGGCGTCGCCACCTCGATTACGACGTTTATCGGCCGGGCCAAGCAAGGACCGGTAGATGATCCGATTGTGATCAACAGTTTTGCCGATTTCGAGCGGCAGTTCGGCGTGTTAGACGCCGCTTGTCCATTGAGCTATGCCGTACGCGATTTTTTTCTCGGCGGCGGCAAGCAGGCCGTGATCGTGCGGCTGTGCCACCCGTTTTTCCCCGCTCTTCACGTGAAGATTCCCCAGCCGGATCTGCCGTTCTCGGGAGGGCTAAGGATCGCGCTCGTGCCGTCGGTGACGTCCGCGAGCGACAAGCTTTAGTGAGCCACTGATTAGCGGATCCAGTTAGGATAATCGGTTTCTGTTCACGGGACGCGCGTACGCGGCGAGCTTTCGGTTCTCGGAGAATTTTTTGTAGCGGCGCTCGCCGCGGCGAGCACTGTAATTAATAGATAGGCGTTTGGCCCGCCTTCGCCAAGGCTACGGCGCGGCAGGCACAAACGCCTCTACAGCGACAAAAGACCAATATGGAAAAACCAAATGCACGTGGGCCTTCTCCGAGCCGCAAAGCGCATCTTGCCTTGCAAGAGAGATTAAACCGAAAACCGAAGCGGCCGCCGCGCCTGCCGATCAAGAAAAATTTCTCCAGCGCGCGTCGGCGGATCGACCGGTAGATTGACAGATGTTATGCACGAGCATTTGCCAGCACTTGCTGCGAAGATCGCAGCGGCACTGTCGATCCGGCCCGAATACCTTGTCACGCAGCCTGCGGAGTTAAGAGTTCTCCAAGGAATGTCGGAAGACGAAATCGCTGCTTTTGCTGCAAGTCACGGCTGGCGTGTAATCCGTCGCCTCGGAGGACGGCAGATCGAATTTTACAATGACGCCAGCGAGCGCGCGTTGTAGCAACCTATTGGTAGGGACGCCGCGCCGCGGCGTCTGGACATCGCAGCGCGATGTCCCTACCCAGTCGTGCTGGACAGCGGCGAGCAGTTGGCTTACGAATGCTCGCGCGTTCCAATGGAAGCAACGAAGATTTATTTTATCGTCTTTGGCGTTTTGACGATTGCCGGCGGCATCATGGGCTACGTCAAAGCGGGCAGCGTAGCGTCGATCATTGCCGGCTCGGTCACGGGAGTTTTGCTGCTCGTAGCCGCATTTTTGTTGCCTGAACATCGCGCGGCGGGGTTAGCGACTGCGTTGATCGTGTCTCTTCTGCTTGCTGCGCAGTTCATCCCCAAATTTTTGCGGACAGGGAGACTGATGCCTGCCGGTATGATGTCGATCTTGAGCGCGATCGGGCTCATCGTCGCGCTGGTCGCCTGGATAAAAAAGTAATCGCGTGGGAAGAATTCGTCTCCGGACGTGGCGGCGGCTCGTGCTGGTTTTGTTCGGCGCGCTCTTTGCCGCCATTGTTTATCGCTGGATCTCGCTGGAGCGCCTGCAGCACGTCGCGCCAGTGGAAGTAGTCGCGACACCGATGCCGACACCGACTCGACCGCCCGTCATCACTGGCAAATTGGAGACGGGTAAGTTATTCAACGGAATCACGCTTCACTCCACGGTCGAGCCGCTTCGGGGCGCCGACGCGACCACCGAACGGGTTGATCCGAACAGTTACGTTCTCGATTTAAAATTGCAGGCACGAGTGCCTTCGCCAAACAGGACGATCGACGAGCTGGCCAAGGTCAGTCCGCAACTGCCGGCGCTCTTGCCTGGGTTGGCAGCCATGGTCACAGCCGACCCAGTCTCGCCGCTTTACGCTCAGCTTTACGACACAAAGCTAAGAGTGTTGCGTGATAATCTTGTTCGGCTCGATCAACTTCTCTCGCGGCACAATTTTTTCGATTGCCAAACAGTGTTGCAATTACAGCATCCGCAGACGCACCGCAAAGTGCTCCTGCTACAGGCGGACATGGATGTGGACGCCGATGGTTCCGATGCCGACCGCATGCCCATTGGGACCGGCGCGCCAACCAATTTCAAGCCATCCACGAGTTATCACTGGCCAAAGAAAACCGCAGCGCCCAACCCATATCTCGCTGCGACTGAAGAAAAGCTGAAACGCGCCGAGGATGAGTATGCGCTCAAGACGATTACTCCGGAACGCAAACACGAGCTCCGCAGCGCGATCGCACAACTGCGAGCGGAAGTTTTCACACTAAAGAAATTCAGTTTCCTGATTGGCACGACGGATCCCTACGTCGTAGTTCCAAGTGCTTTCGCGCAAGGAAAGGATGGCGTCAAAGTGGGCGATTATGTGCTGGTCGTTTTTGGGGACGGGATTTATCCGGCAATCGTGGGCGACATCGGGCCTAACGACAGGGTTGGCGAAGCCTCACTGCGGATCGCGAAGCAAATTAATCCCTTGGCCACGCCTTATAGTCGGCCGGTGAGCGATCTCAAGGTGACGTACCTCATTTTTCCGGGAACGGCAGACAAGCCATTTGGTCCGCCGAACCTGGATAAACTACAGGCGCGTTGCGAAGCGCTGGCCAAAGAAATCGGCGGCGCGACCGCGCCGGTGCATCACTGGGAAAATATTATTCCGCCTCCGCCGACTCCCACGCCGACGGTCTCGCAATCTCCGGTCATTTCGGCAAGCCCGGGCGCGTCGCCGTCGCCGACGTTTGCATTTCCAACGCCCAGCCCGGCCGGTTCTCCGCCGGCAGGTCCGACGGTCGCGCCGACTAGTTCGCCTTCAGCGAAGCCAACGCCGTGACAATCGTGGATCGCGCGCTTGATACGTGACAGGTCGAAGCGGCTAATCGTGAGGCGAAAAGTTTGGCTCAAACGGTTGAGCCGGCATGAACGTCTCATCCCGCTCAATGAAGGCGCGGCGATGCCGGCGCGGAACGGATTCCTCTTCCTCGCCATCCGGCGCGATGACCCTAGTGCGGCCGGAGGGCAAGCGGTAAATCAGCCTTCCATTAGAGGTGATGCCAATCATCCGAGCGCGCGTTGAACCGGCGCGACCTTGCGACGAAGCAACGCGCTTCTTTTTGCTGCGCGGACCTGTCTGATCTGTATCGGCGGCAGGCGGCGGTGTAGCGTTCACTTGCGTTGAGTTTTCCGCGGTGGTTGCTGGAGTATTTGGGCTTTCGCCTGGCGAATTGGCGGGGCTCGCAGTGGCTTCGGGTTGCGCACTCGATGTCTGGGCTTGCTGAACATTTGGCGATGCAGCCTGACCTGAACTCGTCGCCGTCGATGTATTCGGTGGCGACTGCTCCCCGAACGCCAGCGCGGACTTCCGCCAGATCCCGCCGATGCGCTGCGGGA
Source organism: Verrucomicrobiota bacterium (assembly GCA_003218975.1). Lineage (GTDB taxonomy): Bacteria > Verrucomicrobiota > Verrucomicrobiia > Chthoniobacterales > UBA10450 > Udaeobacter. The sequence continues at coordinate 27,149 of QHPD01000106.1, read as the reverse complement.
ATAGAAATACCGCGATGACTGCGGCCAATACAATGAGGGCGCTGGCTGCCAGCGCGACTCGACGTAGCCGCCTAGGTCGTTGCGGTGTTGTTCTTGGAATTTTTGCAATAAGCGGAATGCCAAATCGGCGTGCGAATCTCTCCCGGCGTTCAGTTTTCAGCAGGCATTGGCGAATCATCTCAGCGAGCGCGACTGGGTCTTTCGGGCGTTGGTCGGGATTGCGACGCAGCATTTGGGAGAGCAACGCACGCAACGGTTTCGGAAACACTCTTAACTGCCGTGGGCGGACTGGCGTTGAAAGCGCTGAGCCCGTGAGCAGAAAGTACATGGTCGCGCCGAGAGAATAAATTTGTGAACGGAAATCGACCGTTCCCGCAGTGGGAAAACTTTCTTCGTCTTTCTCCGTTATACCTGTTTCGTCCTTGAACCCAAGCAATCCGAGGTCCGTTAACTTTATCAGCGGCCAGGTGCCTTCGGGAGTCGTGCCCGGGACGACAATTATATTGGACGGTTGAATGGCTGGATATGCAAGCTTGTGAAAATTGGCAGATGACAGCACGCTCACCACTTGCTCGGCCATTCGCAATGTGGCGTCCGGCGGCATCGGGCCGTGCTGGCCCACCCATGCAGCGAGCGTCGTGCCTTGGAGGTAGTCCGAGACGCAGACGAAATTTTCGCCTTCGCGGCCGAAGTCCAGAAGCTTGACAATATTGATGTGCCGGAGCCTTTGGAGAGCGCGTCCGTGCTCTTCAAACTGCTGTTGTGCCGCCGGATCAACGCTCTCGATCGGGATAGTGGTGAGGGCAACTGTTTCTCCGGCCCTTTCGTCTGCGGCTTCGTACGTGACCGCGGTGCCACTTCGGCGGAGCTCAATTGGCGTGCCGTCACGGTGAGTGCGGATGCGGTAGTCTTCGAGAAAAGTTGTGCGCTCCATAATCGGCAGTTAGTTTGCCACCTCTATCACAGTAGCTTGCTCTCTATAATTCAACCTCGATTTCGCCGCTGAGTTGCTCCGCGTTCATTATGGCTACCCCGCTTGGATTCGAACCAAGAATAACGCCTCCAAAGGGCGCTGTGTTACCGTTACACCACGGGGTAATTTCTGATTTGCGATTTTAGATCGGCGATTTTCGATTAAAGCGCAATCCGCGAAATCTCGGCGTGGTTTGGTCAGGCGCTGACCACCACTGACCGGAACTCCAAATGAGCGTTCGCAAATCCGGCTATCCAGCGTATATTTGGTGTTCGCCTTATGAAGGAACTGAACATAGAGAAACTGCGTATTGCCGTTGGCGATCAGGAGATTGTGCGCGGCTTAAGTCTCCGCTTTCCCCGCGGGGAAGTGCATGCACTCATGGGCCCAAATGGCTCAGGAAAGAGCACACTGGCCAAGGTTCTGGCTGGTCATCCGGATTATCATGTCACGGCTGGCAAAGTATTGATGGATGGCGAAGACCTTCTGGAACTTGAACCCGACGAACGGGCGCGGCGCGGTCTGTTCATGGCTTTCCAGTATCCGAGCGAAATTCCAGGCGTGACGATTGCCAATTTTCTTCGCGCAGCGATGCAATCGCGCCTGCCTGAAGGCGAGGAACTCGAGGCAACGGATTATTACGCAAAGCTTTACGAAAAAATCGAATTGCTCGGGATGGATCGTTCGTGACATCGACGCGCTCAAGACCGTGGCGCACGGCGTAAATTCCTTGCGCGGCCCCGATCTTGGCATATTGTTAATTACGCACTACCAGCGCCTCCTGAACTACATCATCCCCGATTACGTCCATGTAATGGTGGCTGGGCGAATCGTTAGAAGCGGCCGGAAAGAGCTCGCTCTCGAGCTCGAAGAGAGGGGTTACGATTGGGCTCGCGAGGGAGCCGCTGAACCAGCGTTTACGAGGTAACATCGACAATGAAAACTCAAACTAAAGCCGTCGATATCAATCGAAGCATCGGGGACTTCTTTTATCCGGAAGCCCACGTGCGCGATGCGGGCGCCGGGCTGAGCGAACGAACCATCGAGTATATCTCGGATGTCAAAGAGGACCCGGATTGGGTGCGTGAGTTTCGCCGCAGGGGTCTGAAAACGTTTCTGGAAAAGCCGCTCCCCACGCATTGGGCGAGCAAGGACCTCGAAGCCATCGATTTCGATAAAATCCGCTATTACCTCGCGCCCGGGACCGAGGCGAAGCGCAGTTGGGAGGAAGTGCCGGACGACATCAAGCGCACATTCGAGCGGCTCGGTATTCCCGAGCAGGAACGAAAATTCCTTGCCGGCGTGGAAGCACAGTTCGACAGCGAAGCCGTCTATTCAAACATCAAGAAGGCGGTCGGCGAACAAGGCGTGATTTTTGTGGGATCGACAGAAGGGCTGAAGAATTACCCAGAAATTTTCCGGAAATGGTTCGGCAAAGTCATCCCGATCGCCGACAACAAATTTAGCGCCCTGAACTCCGCCGTGTTCAGCGGCGGCTCGTTCATTTACGTGCCGCCCGGCGTGAAAGTGAAACACCCGCTTCAGGCTTACTTCCGTATCAACGCCGAAAATTTCGGTCAGTTCGAACGCACCCTGATCATTGCGGATGAAGGCGCGGAAGTGACTTACATGGAAGGCTGCACGGCGCCGAAGTTTAACACGCCGACATTGCACAGCGCCGTCGTCGAATTGATCGCGCTAAAGGGCGCCAAAATTCAGTACATCACGGTGCAGAACTGGGCGTCGAACGTCTTCAATCTCGTCACGAAGCGCGGTCTCGCCCAGGAAAACGCGGAAGTGAAATGGATCGATTGCAACATCGGCTCGCGTCTCACCATGAAATATCCCAGCGTGATTATGAAGGGTCGCAAGGCGCGCGGCGAAGTTCTTTCCATTGCACTCGCCAACGACGGCCAGCATCAGGACACCGGCGCGAAGATGATCCACGCTGCCGATGAGACGACCAGCAACATTGTCTCCAAATCGATCTCCATCGGCAAAGGTCGCGCCACTTATCGCGGTTTGGTGCACGTGCCGAAGCACTTGAAACATTGCAAGAACAATACCGAGTGCGACGCACTGCTTATCAACGCGACCTCGCGGACCGACACCTATCCCGCAATCACTGTGCGCGGCACTGGCAATGCCGTCCAACACGAAGCCAGTGTCAGCCAAGTGAGCGCGGAGCAAATTTTCTACATGCAACAGCGCGGTCTCAGCGAGGCGCAGGCAATGAGTTTGAGCGTTAACGGGTTCGTAAACGATCTCGTCCGCCAATTCCCGATGGAATACAGCGTCGAACTCAAGCGGCTGATCGAGCTGGAGATGGAAGGCTCGGTCGGATAACTTTTCCGCTCCACGAATTTTCTGTAGCGGCGGTCTCTGACCGCCGTTTCTGTCTAAGATCGATATGTCGCTAGTCACGCACGAAGAACTGAAGCAACCCTCACCGCTCCTTTCGGGGCCGGCCGAGTTGCGCGAACTGCCCGAATGGTTTCACGATCAGCAACGCGCGGCTTGGAAACAATTTGAATCATTGCCGAAGCCGACCCGAAAAGATCAGGCGTGGCGATTTTCCAATGTCGTTCTTCTTGATCTCGCCCCGTTCAAATTCGGCGGAACATTAAGTGAAGAAGAGCGCACCGCGATTCTGGAGCGATCTCGCGGCTTGGATGAAGTGGCCGGCCGTATGATCTTCGCCGGCGACGAACTCATCGAACGGGATGTAATTTCCGATCAACTGAAAAAGCGCGGCGTGATCTTTCAATCGCTCGAGCGCGCCATGGTCGAGCACACCGAGCTGTTCCGGAAACATTTCATGTCGCAGCCGACCATCCTCGGTTCGGCTAAGTTCGCGGCTTTGCATCAAGCGCTGGTTTCGTCAGGAACATTTCTTTATGTGCCGCGCGGCGTCGAGATCGAGCAGCCGATCGAAATTTTCCATTGGCTCAATGGCGAAAACGCCTCGGTGTTTCCGCATTTGCTTCTGGTCACGGATGAGCTCGCGAAAGTGACCGTGATCGAGCATTTCCGCTCGGTGAATGAACATGCGCCTGGATTTGCGTGCGGAGTGAACGATCTGGTAGCCGGGCCCGGTGCGAAAGTGACCTATGTCTGCGCCCAAAACTGGGCAGAAAATGTCGTCGCGCTGCAAATGAACTCGACTGTGGTAGATCACGATGCTTCGGCGATGAGCTTGAATTTGCATGTCGGGTCGCGGTATTCGCGTTTTGAAAGTTTGAGCCGGCTCATAGGCGAGGGCGGCCGAAGTGATTTGCTCGCTGTCGCAGTCGCCAAACACCAACAGGAATTCGATGCCCGCACATTGCAGGACCACATCTCACCTCACACCGCGAGCGATCTGCTTTACAAAAACGCTCTGGACGATCGCGCTCGCACGATTTTCGGCGGCCTGATCCGCGTGGAGCCGCACGCCCACTTCACCGACGCTTATCAAAAAGTTCGCAATCTTCTCTTGAGCGACGACGCCGAAGCTAATTCAATGCCCGGCCTGGAAATTCTTGCCGACAACGTCCGATGCACCCATGGCGCCACGTCTGGTCAGATCGACGAGGATGAACTCTTTTATCTTCGCACTCGCGGCATTCCTGTTTCAGTCGCGCAACGTCTCATCGTCACCGGATTTTTGGATGAAGTGATCCAGCGCCTTAATCATCCTGCGATCGCTGATCATTTGAATCGGTTGATCGAAGAGAAATTCGCCACCTAACGTCTGGGGAGCGCACGCGCCTCGCGTGGTGGCGATTGCGCCCTCGCGATCGCGACTTTCCGCATCTTGATTGAGAGCGGAAAAAGATTGTTGCGGCGAGGGCGCCGAAACGAACACGCGAGGCGCGTGTGCTCCCCAGAGAATGACGCGCCCGATTGGTCATTCATTTCGCTGGTGCGCGATCGGTATTTAATTCAAAATTGATTTTAACGTCGTAATGGCCGCCCTTGCTAAGCTCCATCGGCGGCGGATCTACCTGAGTGACTTGTTTCGCAACCGCAGCAACGGATTCATTCACCACAATGTTTTCGGACGGCTTGATGATTTCGAATTTGGAAACGCGTCCGTCCTTCTCGATGCGGACTTTGACCAGGGTCGAAATCTTGGTGCCGGTGGCGACGTTGGTAGTCGGCTGGACCCATGCGCTGTAAAAGCGATCGTGCAGCATGTTGCCATACCAGCCGAACTCTGACGTGCTGCTTCCGCCTTCCGAATGGGCATCCTTGCTAGCTGAACTTGTTTTCCCGCCGCCGCTCTGAGCCGCGTGTCCGTTTTTTGCCAGAGCCTTTTTTTCATTTTTCCCTGACTCCTCGCTCGATTTCGCCGGACTGGGCTTCACTTTCGGCGGCGGTTGTGGTGAGGCTTTTGCCACTACCATTTTCTTTGGAGTCGGTTTTGGCTTTGGTTTTGGGCTCGCCTCCGGTTTTGGTGTGGAAGTTGCCGTTGGCTTCGCATGCGGCGTCGCTGTTGGTGGGGGCTTCGGGGTTGATAATTCGATTTCGCTTTTCACTGCAGGTGCCACAGATTTTTCCTCTTCCGGTTTGGGTTCGACCGGAGGAGTTGTCCGGGTCGCTGATGGCGACGGCTCTTTTTCTGGTTCGCCAGCCGCGATACCTTGCGCGCCACCTAACCAGACGATGCTCTCCGCATTTGATGACGCTCTGGCAGCCAGACTCCAGCGAATTAATCCTGCAATGAGCGCGACGTGAGCGACAGCGATTAAGGTAACGTTTCGCCAGAACCGCGCACTTACCACGCCGTAGCTCTGCGAAGGCGGGTCTTTCGCCATCTATTTTGTTCCCGCTCTTGTAGCGATGCCGACCTTGGTGATTCCCGTGCGTTGCAACGCATCCATCAGTCCAATCAATTTTTGCACTGGCAAATCGCGATCGGGTCGAATCACGATTGCGACATCTGGATTTGTCTGTTTCACCTGGGTCAATTGCGCGCTGAGGGTTTCCAAGTCCACCACTTGATTGTTGAACCGGATCGTATCGGTGCGATCGATCGAGACCGTTTGCACCTGCGAAGAACTGATCGGCGGATTCTTTGCGCCGCTGGATGGGATCACCAAGTTCATGCTGCTTTCAAGTAGCGGTGTGGTGATCATGAATATGATGAGCAGCACAAACGCGAGATCGAGCAGCGGCGTGACGTTGATCTCGCTTAACGTGGAGAGGCTTTGGCGTTGCGAATAGCGTCTCATTTCAAATAGCAATCCCGCCATTGCGGGAGACTTCGCTCGACATGACAATCATCTGCGAAAGGCCGATTCACGCGAGCCGTGATCGACGTATTTATGTTCGAACTCGGATGCGAGTTCGGCGGCAAAGTTATCCATTTCCACGATGATGCCGCGAATGCTGGTGAGGAGAAAGTTGTAACCGAACATTGCGGGAATGGCGACACAGAGCGCGGTCACCGTGGTAATGAGCGCGCCGGAAACGCCGGGCGCCATCGAGACAAGGCTCGGCGAGCCCGCTTCGGCCACACCGGTGAACGCGTCCATCACGCCCCAGACGGTGCCGAGCAAACCAAGAAACGGCGAGCCGCTCACCGCGGTGGCGAGCAAGATCATCTGCGATTCTAATGTCAGCGCTGTCTCGCCTACCGCGCGCTCCATCGCCGCGTTTACCGCGCCCATTTGCGCCGGTGAAATTTTATCAGCGATCCCGAGTCGCGCGCGAAAAGTGTCATCCACCTCCGGCGAACCGAGCAAATGAAATGTCATTTCCTCGCAGCCAGCCCGATACACGTTGAAAACTGGCGATCCAGGAAATCGCGCGTTCTTCTCAAACAGACGCAGCGGTTGTCGATCTTGCCGGAAAGCGGTGAGGAAACGCGCGTTCTGTTTTTGGGCGAAGCGGATCACGCGGAATTTCGTGATCATGATTGACCAACTGAAAATCGAAGCGATGGCCAAAAGAGAGAGAACCAGCTTTCCTGCGATCGTCGCGTGATCGAACGCAAAAAGGAGACCGCCGGCCGCTAGCAGCGTCGCAAAGAGCATTTCCGCGTCACCGGCATAAGTAATAACGCCATTTCAAAGAAACGCCACTTGTCATTTCGAGATAGGGGCGCAGCGGTGCGCCGTCCCTACCCTGGTTCGACGGACATCTTTCTCGGAAACGTCGGTCGCATTTTGGCCGCCGTAATAAACCCGGCTCCAATCACAATCAGAAAAAATGAGAAGAATTGGCCTCGCGTGAAGGGACCGATCAGCGTCGCGTCGGGTTCGCGAAAATATTCAATTACGATCCGAAAAATCGCGTAACAGATAAAGAACAATCCGGTCAAAACGCCATTCGGCTCACGCCTGCGCGTACGTACGAACCACAAAATCGCGAACAGAACGATTCCTTCAAAAAAAGCCTCGTAAAGCTGGGAGGGATGGCGCGGCGAAAGGATTGAGCGCAATGCAGTGGTCAGTTGTGGCTGGCCACGAACCGCCTCAAGGATTGCGTCGGGTGTGGTGAGCGATGGATCGATTCGCGTGCATGCCGCCACCGCGCGCTCGGCCTCCTGGGGATGATCGAACAGTTCCTTGGGGAATTGCATCGCCCAGGGGACCTTGGTCATCCGTCCGTAAAGTTCGCCGTTGATGAAATTGGCGCAGCGCCCAAAGAACAAGCCGATCGGCGCGGTGACAACCAGATTGTCGCCGAGATTTGTCCACGAGATTTTGTGCCGGTGGGTGTAGTACAAAGTGAAAAGCAACAGGCCGAGCATTCCGCCGTGGCTCGACATTCCGCCTTCCCAAACACGGAAGATCGACAGCGGCTCGCGCAGCATTTCGGGCTTGTAGAAGAAAACGTAGCCGAGACGCCCGCCGATGATCACGCCAAACAACGCGCAGCCAGTGATGAAGTCGCCCACTCGTTGCGGCGGGAGATCAGCAAAGCCGCGCTTAGCAAGCCACAGAAGAAGGAGATAGCTGGAGATAAAAGCGAGCACGTAAGCCAGGCCGTACCACCGGGGGCCAACATTGTCGGAAATCCGAAAAATAATTGGATCGAGATTGTGCAGATAATACGCGAGCATTGCGCCGATTGTCCGTGATGTCCGCAGGACTCGCAACGAAAACGCGCGTCATCCCGAACGAATGTAAGGGATCTCGCAAACGGGCGTGGATTACTCAATCTGCGCTGCATGACGCGCGCTTCGATCGCGAGATCCTTCCCCAGCTACTTGCAAGGCGTTGAGATCATTCCAGTGGAAGAACTAACCAAGTAGCTGGTTCAGGGTGATCACGCGGTTTAGCGGCGCGTCGCTTGAAGCGTCTTTCGCAAAAACGGTGCGGTGCGGCTCACGCGGTTCTTTGCGACTTGTTCCGGCGTCCCGCAGGCGACAACTTCGCCTCCATCCGCGCCGGCCTCTGGGCCAAGATCAACAATGTAATCGGCTTCTGAGATCACGCTAAGATTGTGTTCGATGACAATCACCGTGTTTCCTTCGTCGACGAGCCGATGCAGCACGTTGAGAAGCAATTCAATGTCGGCCATGTGCAGGCCAATCGTGGGCTCCTCAAGCAAATACAATGTCGAGCCTGGCCTGCGCATTTTGCGAATCCGCTCATCCGCCGCACGGCTAACGCCCCGTTTTAGTTGCGTCACCAGCTTCAGCCGCTGCGCTTCGCCGCCGCTCAGCGTCGGACTCGGTTGTCCCAGCTTAAGGTACCCAAGTCCGGTATCGACCAAAAGGGAAAGCGGACGCGCAATTTTCGGATGCGCGGAAAAGAATTCCGCCGCTTCTTCGATCGTCATTTCCATCACGTCGCCGATCGATTTGTCGCTGTAAAGTACCTCAAGCGTTTGCGGATTGTAACGTTTACCGCCGCAGTCTTCGCACGGCACATAGCTACGCGGCAGAAAATTCATCTCCAGTTTGATCACGCCCTGACCCTTGCAAGTCTCGCAACGACCGCCTTCGGCGTTGAACGAGAATCGGCTCGCGGAATAGCCGCGCACGCGGGAGACCGGCAGTTGCGCGTAAAGATTCCGGATCTCGTCGAACACCTTGACGTAGGTGCCCGGCGTCGAACGGGACGTTTTCCCGATCGGCGATTGATCGACCTCGTAAACGGCTTCGATCTCTTGCGCGCCACTAACCAGTTTGAACAGATCGCCATTTCCTGCGCGTTTTCTTTCTTTCAGCTGGTCGCGCACCGCAGGCCAAATTACCTCGTGCATCAATGTCGATTTACCGCTGCCGGAAATTCCTGTGATCACTGAAAGCCTGCCAACGGGGAATCGAACATCGATATCCTTCAAATTATTCGCCCTCGCGCCATGGACTTCGATCCAGTCTTCAACGTCGCGCAGAGACCGGCGTAATCCGCGGGTAGGATGGTGAAGCGGTGTTTTCAGGCAGCGTGCCGTTTCGGAACTTGGATTCCTTTCGACGTCGCGCAGCGTGCCAGTCGCCACGACCTCACCGCCGTGAATTCCTGCACGCGGACCAAGATCGACGATGTGATCGGCGCGCCGCATCGTCTCCTCGTCGTGTTCGACAACAATCAGCGAGTTTCCTTTGTTCCGCAGCGCGGTGAGCGTGTCGAGCAATCGCAAGTTATCGCGCGGATGAAGACCGATTGTCGGCTCATCCAGTACGTAAAGGACCCCGCGCAGGTTCGAGCCGAGTTGTGCTGCTAACCGAATCCGCTGCGATTCTCCACCGCTTAACGTCTTAGCCGAGCGCCCGAGCGCGAGGTAGCCGAGGCCAACTTTTTCCATGAAACGTAATCGCTGCTGAATTTCAGGAACGAGACCGGCAGCGATCGTTTGATGCGTTCCCCGGAACTTTAATCTCTCGACCTTGCGCGCTGCTTCACTGGCCGAAAGATTCGTGAACTGATCGATCGTGTAACCTTGGACACGCACGTAACGCGCCACGGCGTTCAAGCGCGAACCGTGACAACTCGGGCATTCCCGCGCTTCGCCTTCCTCGATCCGTTCGGACTCGCGCTCGGCAGCGAGCTCGGTTTCCAGAACCGAATCACCGTCGGGGCTGGCACCGGTTTGCAGATCCTGGTCCCAAATTTCGCCGAATCCGCCGCATTCTTCACAGGCCCCGTGAGGTGAATTAAACGAAAACAAACGCGGATCGAGCTCCTCAAACGCGCGGCCACAGTTTGGACAGCTCATTTCGGTGCTCATGACTGTGAGCCTGTTTTTGGAGTCAAGCAGACGCCCCGTTCCGCGGCCGATCTCCAGCGCCCGACGAACGACTTCGCGCGTTTTCGAAATTCGCTTCCGATCGATGAGACTAACGACCACGTCGATCGTATGCTCTTTGAACCGCTCCAATTTTCGAAAATGCGGGATAGGAACCAATTTTCCATCCACATACAGCGTGTCGAATCCCTGACGTTCCGCCCAGCGCGCGACTTCGGTGTGAAAACCTTTTCGAGCCTTGACCAGTGGCGCAAGCACTCTCACCGGCCCGCGCTTCGCTGTTGATTCAATTTGTTTGGCAATGGCGGCGAGGCTTTTTTTCTCCACCGGCAAATCACAGTCCGGGCAAAATTGCGTTCCGGTCTTTGCGAAAAGCAATCGGAGAAAGTGGTACACCTCCGTCACCGTAGCGACGGTCGATTTCCCTCCGCCGCGTGTAACTCGCTGCTCGATCGCGACACTGGGAGGCAACCCGCTGATCAAATCGACATCCGGCTTCTCCAGCTGCTCGACGAATTGCCGTGCATATGGCGACATACTGTCGAGAAAACGTCGTTGCCCCTCCGCGAAAAGAATATCAAATGCGAGCGTGGATTTGCCGGAGCCACTCAGACCGGTAATTACGACGAGCTGCTCTCGCGGAATTTTTACGTCGATGTTTTTCAGGTTGTGCTCGCGCGCACCGTGGACCTGGATTGCGCCATTCGCTCCATCTACGCGAAAACGTGGAGCTTCTTCAGCAGCTCGAGCCATTTCCACGTTGTCATCCTGAGCGTAAGCGAAGGACCTCTCCAACTCGCGCGGTGCTTTGCGAGGTCCCTCGCCGTCTTCACGGCTGGGGATGACATGCAACTTTTTCCGAGATTGTGTGAACACTCGTTGTAAGAAATGTCCTGTGTGTGATGCACCCGCCTTCGGGATTTGCTCTGGAGTTCCGACAGCGACCACATCGCCGCCCGCATCTCCTGCTTCCGGACCAAGATCGACAATCCAATCGGCGCATTTGATCACTTCGAGATTGTGCTCGATCACCACGATGGAATGACCGCCATCGACCAGCCGCTGAAATAATCGCAGCAGCATGGCCACGTCATCGAAGTGGAGTCCGGTGGTCGGCTCATCGAAGATAAACAGATTGCCGACACCGACTTTCGTCGCGTGCTCGCGTTTCATCGGAGTTCCCTTCCCATTCAGGGATCGGGCGATTTCTGATTCCGCGAGGTGGCCAACCAGTTTCAGTCTTTGCGATTCGCCGCCGGAAAGAGTGTTGAGAGGTTGCCCTAAGCGCAGATAACCAAGGCCTACTTCTTCAAGCACGCCAAGCGGTTCGGACAAGCTCTTGTCCTCGCCGATTTGCGCGAAAAATGCGATCGCCTCGCTTACGGTGAGTTTGAGCAGATCGTGAATTGATTTGCCGTGCAGTTGAACTTTCAGAACATGCGACTGAAACCGTTTGCCTTCGCATTCTGCGCAGCGCACAAAAAGATCGCTCAAAAATTGCATCTCAATTTTCTCGTATCCTGTGCCGGAACAACGTTCACAGCGGCCGCTGCCGGAATTAAACGAGAATGTGCCCGCCGTGAGTCCCTGTGATACTGCTTCCGGTTGCGCGGCGAACAATTCGCGGACACGATCGTAAAGCCCCAAATAAAGCAGCGGCGTTGACCGCGGCGTGCGCGCAAGCGGTGCCTGATCCACCATGATTACGTCGCGGACGCGATGCGCGCCGGCGACTGATTTGCATGCACCCGGCTCCTGTTCGGACGACTGCCCCTTCGCGATCAGCAGATTCCGGTAGAGCACGTCGTGAATCAGCGTGGATTTCCCGGAACCGGAAACGCCGGTGACACATGTGAAAACGCCCAATGGAAGATCGACGTCGATGTTTTTAAGGTTGTGCTGTCGCGCGCCAATGATCTTGATCGATAATGTGGATTTCCGGCGAGATTTTGGGATGGGAATCGATTTTCGGCCCGCGAGATAATCACGCGTTAAGGATCGGCTAGAGCGCAAAAGAAAATCGTCGAGCGCGCCATTCCAAACCAACTCGCCTCCGCGTTCGCCGCGTCCCGGCCCGATGTCGACCAGATTGTCGGCGGCGCGAATGATTTGTTCTTCATGCTCGACCACCAGCAGCGTGTTGCCTTTGTCGCGCAAATCGTGCATCACACGCACCAGCCGGCCCACGTCGCGTGGATGCAAACCGATGCTCGGTTCATCCATAACAAAGAGTGTGTTGACTAGTGATGCGCCAAGACATGTTGTGAGGTTAACGCGCTGGACTTCGCCGCCGCTCAATGTGCGCGTGGACCGGTCGAGCGTGAGATAACCGACGCCGACCTCGCAAAGATAATTGAGGCGCGCGCTGATTTCATTACGCAACATCTGGACGGTTTTGTCGCCCGCAGGGATGTCGATCTTGCGGAGAAGATCGCGCGCATCGGAAATCGAAAGCGCCTGAAATTGTGGAAGGGTAAGAAGGGTTTCCGGCGAGGCGCCGGAAACGGCACGCGAGGGCGCGTGCGCTCCCCAGATTTTGTAATTGACCGTTTCTGGCTGATAGCGTCCGCCCTTGCAGCTGGGACAGGTGACGTAGGCGCGATAGCGGCTGAGCAAAACGCGCACATGCATCTTGTAAGTCTTGCTCTCGAGCCACCGAAAAAAGCCGCGGACGCCGTACCATCGATCGTATTCGTAATCTTCTTCGGTGTAATCGCCGGATCGCTTTTCGCCTTCGATAACGAAGTCCTGATCGGCCTTGGGCAATTCCTCGAAGGGCACATTGACGTCGATCTCCTCGCGCGCGCATGCCCGAAGCAAATCTTTCTGCGATTCGCCAAACTCGGCGCCGCGAAAAACGCGCACCACGCCTTGTTTGATACTCAAGCTACGGTCGGGAATCGCTTTGTTAAGATCGATCGCAATGGTGCGGCCGAATCCTCGACATTCCGGGCACGCGCCGAGCGGATTATTGAAACTGAACAGCCCGGGTGTGGGCGGGCGGATGTCGAGATCGCAGTGGGCACAGTGCCAGCCGGTGGAGAAGGGAAGAGCTGCAGTGGCGGCCGTGTCGGCCGCGTTCGTTGAGATCGCAGGCGACACGCCTGCCTCTACACTTGGAATGATGTTGATCTTGCCTTTCCCAAAACGCAGCGCCGTTTCGATTGCCTCAACTAATCGCGCGCGATTTTCTTCAGTGATTGCGATGCGATCCTGAATTACCTGCACCCGGGCGCCAAACCGTTTGATTTTTGGATCGGCGTCGACGCGCACGACTTTGTCTTCGATCCAAACGCGCAAATAACCCTGCTGCTGAAGGAAATCGAAAAATGCGCGCGGCTGCGTTTTCGCTGGGACTGCGACCCAAAAAGTGATGAGAATATTTTTTCCTGCGCAGTCATGCAGCACTTGCTGGGCGATCGATTGCGCGGTTTCAGGCCGGATTTCGCGGCTGCAATTTGGACAGAAGGCGTGAGCGACACGTGGCCAAAGAAGTTTCAAATAATCGTTGATCTCGGTCATCGTGCCGACAGTCGAGCGCGAGCTCTTGACCGGATTCGATTGCTCGATTGCGATCGCAGGAGGGATACCGCGGATGTCGTCCACACGCGGCTTGTCCATGCGATCGAGAAACTGTCGCATGTAAGGGCTGAATGTTTCGACGTAACGTCGCTGGCCTTCGGCGTAAATGGTCTCGAATGCCAGGCTCGATTTGCCGCTCCCGCTGGGGCCCGTGACTAGCGTCAATTTCCCCAGGGGAAGATCAATGTCGATGCCTTTGAGATTGTTCTGGCGCGCCCCACGAATCTCGATGCAATCGTTCGCGGGCGACACTCTGACGCGCTTTTTTTTCCCAACCTTCGAACCCACTGGAAACAATTCCAGATGCGGACGCCGAGCGCAAATTTTCGCAGCACGGGACGCGGTGTCATCCGGAACAAAGTGAGGGACCTCACACAAGCTGGCGTGCCACGCGAGGTGACTTGCATGCTCCACCACGAAATGCGAGGTCGCTCGCCGTCTGCGCGGCTCGGGATGACCGCCGCGGGTGATTATTCAGCGAATCGCCCTTCGAGATTTTCACGCTGTTTCTCGAGTTCTTCCGGAACCACGCCGCCGAGGGAGTCGAAAAACTTCTTGTGTTCGGCGAGTTCTTTTTGCCATTCCTCGTGATCGACTCCGAGAAGGTCGGCGACAGATTTGTGATCGATATCGAGTTCTTCGAGATCGAGATCATGCGGGCTGGGCAACCAGCCAACGGGTGATTCGAGTGCGCCGCCGATTCCCTCGCAGCGATCGATGACCCATTTGAGCACCCGCATGTTCTCGCCGAAGCCTGGCCAAAGGAATTTTCCATTCGTGCCTTTGCGGAACCAGTTCACGTTAAAGATGAGCGACGGATTGGTGAGACGCTTTCCGATGTCGATCCAATGCTGGAAATAATCGCCGATGTTGTATCCACAGAAAGGCAACATCGCCATCGGATCGCGGCGGACTTGTCCGACAGCGCCCGTCGCGGCGGCGGTTGTCTCGGAGGCCATGGTGGCGCCGAGGTAAACGCCGTGAGTCCAATCGAACGCCTGATAAACCAGTGGCACCGTATCACTGCGGCGTCCGCCGAAAATGATGGCGCTGATGGGAACGCCTTCGCCTTTTCCAACATCGACGTCGAGAGCAGGATTATTGCGCATCGGCGTGGCAAACCGGCTATTCGGATGCGCGGCCTTTTCTTTCGAGTCCGGCGTCCAATCGTTCCCACGCCAATCGATAGCGTGTTTCGGCGGCGCGCCGTCTTTTCCTTCCCACCAAACATCGCTGTCATCAGTGAGGGCCACGTTCGTGTAAAGCGTGTCGTGCTCGATTGACCTCATCGCGTTCGGATTCGATTTGTAACTCGTGCCCGGGACAACGCCGAAATAACCGTTCTCCGGGTTCACAGCAAACAAACGTCCATCGCGAATTTCCATCCACGCGATATCGTCACCGACGGTGGTAATCTTCCATCCTTTGAAATGTCTCGGTGGAATCAACATCGCGAAATTGGTTTTTCCGCATGCGCTGGGGAAGGCTGCTGCCACGTAATGTTTTTTTCCTTCGGGTGATTCAACGCCGAGGATCAACATGTGCTCAGCCATCCAACCTTGCTCGCGCGCGAGATACGACCCGATGCGCAACGCGAGACATTTCTTGCTCAGCAAAACGTTTCCGCCGTAACCGGAGCCGACCGAGATGATCGTGTTGTCCTGCGGAAAATGACAAATAAACCGCCGGTCAGGATCGACATCTAACAATGAATGCACGCCGCGGTTCCATTCCGCTTTTGGATCATCACCAAGTCGTTTCAGCGCGATTTCACCCATGCGCGTCATGATTCGCATGCTGAGCACGACGTATTTTGAATCGGTGATTTCGAACCCGACTTTCGTTAGCGGCGAATCGGGCGGGCCCATGATGTAAGGCACAACAAACATGGTGCGCCCGCGCATCGCGCCATTCAGTAGTCCATATAACTTCGAATAAGTATCCGCCGCTTCCGACCAGTTGTTTGTCGGCCCGGCTCCCTCTTTGGTCGGTGTGCAAATGAACGTGACCCGCTCGACGCGCGCGACGTCGTTCGGGTTGGAGCGGTGCAAATACGACCGCGGAACTTTTCTCTCGTTCAGCTTGATCAGCACGTTCTGCTTTAACGATTCCGCGATCAGGAATTCGTTCTCGCGCTCGGAGCCGTCACACCAGAAAATGTTTTCCGGTTTTGTCAGTTTTCCGATTTCGTGTACCCAATGGAGCACCCCCTGGTTAGCGGGCCTTGCGTCACCGATCCCATTTGGCGGGAATATGGCGGGCGCGATATTTTTCATAAAGCGAAGATGTTCATCTTAATCACGAATGACGGCTTCGCCACGTTGAATCGTTCGAAGCGGTAAAAGAGTTACAACGTTTTAGACGCCGCTATCTTTTTCCTGCGTCGTTTACCTGAATTCGTAACCTCTTTAAGCTTTTTTAACTTTGTAATGCTTTTAACTTCCCGTTGCGCTTGCGCAAACGGAAGCGCGGCATTAATTGAAAGCATGTTCGGAGTGACTACCTCCGATGATTACCGGCCGGTTGCGTGGATGGGGCGTTATCCCGTCGATGTGACCACGATGCTGGTCGGGTTGCACGTCGCAGCCGCGATTCTCGCAGCCATCCTCTATGCGATTGGTGCAAGTGCGATTTTGGTTTATCTGCAATTCGATAGTGGGGCTATTTGGTACAGCGGCCAGATTTGGCGCCTTTTTACTTACGCATTTGTTCATGTGCCGTCGGGTCTGCTTTGGTTTGCGGTCGAGATGTACATGCTATTCGTGTTCGGCCGCGAAGTGGAACGTTTCATCGGGCGGCGCGCCTACATAGCGCTCTATCTCATCTTGCTGATCACACCGGCAGTGCTGCTCACGATCTGGGGACTCTGGCAACAGTCCGCCCTCACCGGTTCGCCAGCGTTGCACTTTGGAATTTTTATTGCTTTCGCCACCATTTATCCACGCGTCGAATTGTTCCTGCGGATCATGGCGAAATGGGTCGCCCTGATTCTCGCTGCCGTTTACACATTTCAGCTGCTCGCCTACCATGCATGGAGCGATCTGGTCGTTGTCTGGACAAGCATCGGCGCTGCTTTCCTGTTTATTGAATTGCGCGGCGCCGGGCCGGAACTCGCCTGGTGGAACGCCTTGAAAGCACGCATTGGCCCTAAACCGAAGCTTACGGTCGTGCAGAAAACGCGCCCGCGACGTCCTGCGGAGCGGGATGATGTTTATGCCTCGATCGATCCGATTCTCGATAAAATCTCCAAGTTCGGCATTGGAAGTTTAACCCCGAGCGAGCGGCGGCAACTGAATCGCGAACGCGAGCGTCTGCTGAAAAAATCGCAGTGATCTCCTGTCGTGGCAGCCGTGTCGGCTGCTGCTTCTCTGGAAATGCAGGCGGCACGCCTGGCCCTACAGCTTTTTCTGTCAGGTGAGACGCGACTCGATAGTCTCGCACAGAACGTGCAAAAGGAGCTGGTGCGCTTCCTGAATCCGGGCGGTTGAATCGGCCGTAACCAAAAGATCGACATCGGCCATGCCGACACTCGATCCGCCGTCGCGCCCGAGAAACGCGATCGTTTTCAATTTGCGCGCTTTCGCTTCTTCCAAGGCGCGCTGCACGTTTTTCGATTTGCCGGAAGTGGTCAGGCAAATGAGCACATCGCCTGGCATACCGAACGCCGCGACCTGGCGCGCGAAAATTTCATCGAATCCATAATCGTTTCCGGCGGCGGTGAGAAGACCACCGTCACTTGCAAGACAAATCGCCGGATACGCGCGCCGATCCTTGGCAAAACGTACCACGAGCTCGGTCGCAAAATGCGCTGCATCGGCTGCGCTACCGCCATTCCCGCAAACGAGCAATTTGTTTTCCGCGCGTAAAGATCGCTCGATCAGATCGGCAGCCTTAGCGAGTTGCTCGTCCAGATTCGCGAGGGATTCCAGCGTTTTTGTCGCTGCAGCGAGTGCGCTCTTTAAAATTTCAGACGAGCTGCGCATCGGCGTTGCTACCTAACACGTCCCAGCGTAAATGTGATCGGCATCCTTACTTTCACGACCGCGTTCGGTTTGAATCGCGACTGTCGAAATGCGTCCAGAGCTGCATCGTCAAGAATCTTATGTCCTGTGCTTGGCAGCATTCGAGCCGACGTGACATACCCAGTTCCCGGGTCAACATACAACCAGACTATTCCATGTCCGGTTGGCCGTTTGACGCGCGCTTCGTACGGATACTGTGGTCGCGGTCCATATATCACAAGGTCCTTTCGCTCACCCACGAGAGGTTTCTCCTTTGACTGAGCACTCGCGACTCCCACAGCGCCTGAAATAACCGCGATTGTCAAAGCAGGGGGCGTAAATCTGCGGAGCATGTTGAAGGAAATGGTGCGCGATAGAGGGTTCGAACCTCTGACCCCTACCGTGTCAAGGTAGTGCTCTACCACTGAGCTAACCGCGCGCTTGGATCAGAAGTGATAAGTGATCGGTGATCGCTGATCAGTCAAGACCAAGCTCGGTAGGTGGATCGAGCTCTCCGAGCTCGATGACATGCAACGCGCTCGGAGATCCCATTGCATAACAAACTCGGGAACGTTGATTCGCCTACTTCATCACTGGACAACTCGAAAGCGCGGGACGACTATTCGTTTCCCCGTGAGCACACTGTTTTTCAAGCGTTTTCTGAAGCGGCCATTTCAGATCGCTTCCATTGTCCCCAGCTCGAAAGCGCTGGTGGAACGTGTCGCCAGCAAAATGGATTTCAGCCAGGCGCGCGTGATCGCCGAGTACGGCCCGGGCGAGGGCGTGCACTCACGCGAGATTGCCCGACGGATGAGCGCGGATTCACATCTGCTCCTGTTCGAACTCGATGCGGCGTTCTCGCGTGCTCTTGAGCGGCAATTTGCAGGCGATCCGCGCGTGCATGTGATCCATGGTGACGCAGCGTCTTTGCCATTCGAGCTGAAACGTCGCGGCATCGCTTGCTGCGATTACATTCTTTCTGGCATTCCATTCAGCATTCTCAAGATCGACAAGAAACGCGCGCTCCTGCGAAAAACGTATGATGCGCTCGGGCCTAGCGGCAGTTTCATTATTTACCAGGTCACAAACGAATTGAAACAGCACGCCACGATTTTTGAGCGCGCCGAATCGGAATATTTCCTGCAAAATATCCCCCCGATGTTTATTACCGTTTTTCACAAGACGCCTTCGCTGCAGAGCCGCGAGCGCCGCACTGGGCAATCCCGAAAAGTTTCAGCGTTGGTTGGCGCAGATCGCTCGGCATGACGGAGAAGCCGACGCGAGCAGAAAAAGATTCGATGGGCGAAATGTCGCTTCCGGCGTCTGCGCTTCACGGTGCCTCCACGCATCGCGCGGTGCTGAATTTTCCGGTGAGCGGCTATCGATTTTCGCGGCCGTTTATTCGCGCGTTGGGCTTGATCAAGTGGGCAGCTGCCCAAGCCAATCATGACCTCGGCTTACTCGACGCAGAGCGCGCCGCTCTGATCGTGCAGGCAGCCGAAGAAGTCGCAGATGGAAAGCTCGATGACCATTTTCCGCTCGACATTTTTCAGACCGGCTCCGGCACGAGCACAAACACCAACGCAAACGAAGTGATCGCGAACCGGTGCGCCCAGCTTGTAGGCAAGCCGATCGGATCACGTGAGCCTGTTCATCCGAACGATCACGTCAACATGGGCCAGTCCAGCAATGATGTGATTCCGTCCGCGATCCACATTAGCGCGGCCGAACAGTTAAAGAATTCTCTGATTCCGGCCTTGGAAAAATTACATGGCGCGTTTGAGGCGAAGGCCGAAGAATTCTGGGACATCATCAAGATCGGGCGGACCCATTTGATGGACGCGACTCCGATCCGGCTCGGCCAGGAATTTTCCGGTTACGCGCAGCAAGTTGCTTACGCGAAGGTGCGCGCCCAAAAATCGATTGAAGCTCTGCGCGAGCTTGCGCTAGGTGGAACAGCCGTGGGCACGGGTCTGAATCGGCATCTCGATCTTCCGAGAAAAATGCTGCGGCACTTGGAGCAGCGCACGGGCATCGCATTTTACGAGGCAAAAAATCATTTCGAAGCGCAAGGCACAAAGGATGCGGTTGTCGAAGCGAGCGGCCACTTAAAAACGATCGCGGTGAGTCTTTTCAAGGTCGCGAACGACATTCGCTGGCTCGGAAGCGGGCCGCGTTGCGCACTCGGCGAAATCCAATTGCCCGCGACGCAACCCGGCAGCTCGATCATGCCGGGAAAAGTCAATCCCGTGATGTGCGAATCGGTGATGATGGTATGCGGGCAGGTGATCGGCAACGACACGGCCATCACCTGGGCAGGCGCTAACGGAAATTTCGAGCTCAACGTCATGATGCCAGTAATGGCGCACAATCTTCTCGAATCGATCCGGTTGCTAGCGAACGTGGTCGATATTTTTTGCGACAAATGCGTGCGCGGCATTCTGGCGAACGAAGCGCGGTGCCGCGAGTTAGTAGAGCTTTCGATGGCAATGGTGACCAGCCTCACTCCGAAGATCGGTTACGATCGCGCAGCTGAAATTGCGAAAGAGAGTGCGAAAACCGGGCGCACTGTTCGCGAAATTGCCCGGGAGAAAAAAGTGTTGCCGGAAAAAGAACTCGAACGCGCACTCGACCCGGTCAAAATGACCGAGCCCGGCGGCAAATAATAGCAGCGCGCTTTTCGCCGCGAATGCGATGGTTGCTAAACTGGAAGGACCTCAGTTTTCAGGCGGAGCGAATATTGCGATCAAATGCCCCAGCCACACCTACGAACAGACAGTTGCTTTTTATCGCGACACGCTTGGGTTGCCGTTGATCGAGGAAGAAAAGGACGGCTGCATTTTTCAATTCGGTCCAAACCGGTTGTGGATCGACAATGTGCCGAACCTGAGTCATCCGGATATCTGGCTGGAACTGGAAACCAACGATACCGAGGCAGCCGCGGCGTTTCTGAAAGTGCACGGCGTTACGCAGCGCGATGAGGTCGAACAACTACGCGAAGATTTCAACGGCTTCTTCATCTCTGCGCCTAACGGCGTGATTCATCTCGTCATCGGCCCGGAAGAAACGTAAAGACGAAATTTTGCAAGATTCCGCACCTGGCGCTTACCGACCCATCTTGAGAGTCAAATCCCACCTGCTCAGCGCGTCCACGCTTTCCAGCGTTTCCGGATCGGTTTGGCGTAACGGTCGACGTCGATCTTTTTCAGGCGCTTGACGCCGTCTTTCATCACTTCAGTCGATCTCTCGTATTTTTCCTTGGCTGTTTTGAACAACGGCCAGAGAAAAGGCAGCGACAGAAAACTCCAGTTCAGATTTCCGAGTGGCGATTTCACCTGGACTTCTGCTTTTTCTTCGCTGCTCGAGGCGTAACGGATTGCTAATCCAATCGCGATTCCAAGACCAAGCGCGCCGAGAATGGTCGGCACGGGATTTTCGCGCACGAAATATTCGGTCCGCTCGCGGGCCCGCCCGGCTCTGTGCTTTGTCTCGCCCCAGGTGTGGCTCATCGCGGTGGAAATTTTTCTGGATGTTCGACGAAACGGCTCGCGCCCTGTTGAGGCAATTTCTTCCTCGCCCAACTGCGGTGGCATCTGAAGCGCTTCGTCCCTGGCAAGCTTGTTTTCGTTTGGATTGATCATACAAAGGAATCGTAACCGGCGGCATGATTGCGTTTCCCAAAATTGTGGCTTTGTCAGCTAGAACTAGGTGATCACGGAGTGCGCGCGAGGAAACGCGCCGCTACAGTGACTCGCGATAGGCGTCGTAAATCTCTTTGCTCCAAAGGACCAAGAAGACTTTGTCGATCTTGTCGCTGCTGCTCAGGAAATCTTTCGTCGTCTCCAGAGCAATCTGCGCGGCTTGCCGGATCGGGTAACGGTAGGCGCCGCAACTGATTGCCGGAAACGCAATGGTTTTGATTCCGTTTTCAACCGCGAGCTGCAACGAATTCCGGTAACAGTTCGCCAAAGTCTGCGCCTCGTCGCGATTGCCGCCGGTCCACACCGGGCCAACAGTGTGAATGACGAATCGCGCGGGCAAACGATAACCGCGGGTCAATTTCGCTTCGCCGGGCTGGCAACCACCGAGCGTTCGGCATTCGGCGAGCAATTCCGCCCCGGCAGCGCGATGAATTGCTCCGTCCACTCCGCCGCCGCCCAGCAACGTGCTGTTCGCCGCGTTGACGATGGCGTCCACGTCCAGGGTCGTGATATCTCCGCGGACGATGTCGATCCTTTCCCTGGGAGTCTTCATTTTACGGCGCGAGTCGTTCAATGAGCCAACTGCCGTTCGCCTGCCGCGTGTAACGGAAACGATCGTGCAAGCGGTTTGGGCGTCCCTGCCAGAACTCAAACACGTCGGGTTTCAACCGATATCCGCCCCAGTGCGGCGGGACCGGGATCGTTTTGTTAGCGAAGCGCTCGGTCATCTCAGACATACGCGCGTCCAAGACGCGACGGCCGTCGATCACGTCGCTTTGGCGCGAGGCCCAGGCACCGAGCTGGCTTCCGATGGGGCGTGAATGAAAATAAATTTGCGATTCTTCGCGGGAGGTCTTTTCCACTTCTCCGCTGATTCGGATCTGCCGGTCCAGTTCGATCCAATAAAATGCCATCGCCGCGTACGGATTCGCGGCGAGCTGCTTTCCTTTTTCGCTTTCGTAATTTGTAAAGAACACGAAGCCGTTCTGGTCGAAACCTTTCAACAGAACGATGCGCACTGTCGGCTTGGCGTCGGGGCCGGCGGTGGCGAGGCTCATCGCGTTCACATCGCGAATACCGGCCTCGATGGCGGCGGTAAACCAGTTCGAAAATTGTTTGATTGGATCGGGATCAAGATCACTCCGGCGCAGGCCCTTCCCGACATGCTCATAGCGGGACGCAGCAGGATCTCGTGGCACCTCCATCATGCGAAGAACAATGGATGTTAGGCGACACTTTGGACGATGCAAAAGCGTCTTAGAGAGAAGCCGGCATCGACGATGCTGGCTGTAATGTCACTAGCAGTGAGTGATATCTCTCAGGCTGGTTTCAATTCCGATGCAGGAGGCTACGGTTTTTCTCCAATGGAATTCACCGAAGCACACGAATGGGATTCGCAGCACTAATCTCACACTGGACGAGATTGATCAAAGAACTGACGCTGAAGACCGCTGAACTGCCTTCGTAGACGGTCGAACTTTCTTCGCTATAGTTTTGGGAGCCGAATCCAACGGATTCGAGAAAGGAAACTCTAACAGGAGGATATTTATGCTAGGTGAGAAGATTGGTGGAACGTCAGGCAAGGTTAATTCGCAGCGGGTATTGCCAAACCCGGGCGGCGGTCCAAAGATGGAAACGTCGTTTCAGGCAACCGGATCGCTGCTGGGCACAGACATAACGGAGACGGGCACGTATTGGTCCGTTGTCCGGACGGATGGAACACTCTACGGCGAGGGCCAAGGTGTGGTGATGGCCAAGGACGGGAAAATGGCCACTTGGGTTGGACAAGGTGTCGGCACGATGAAGAAAGGCGGGACCGTGAGTTATCGCGGCGCAGTTTATTATCAAACTTCCTCCCAAAAATGGTCGCGGCTCAACAAGGTTGCGGCTGTCTTCGAATACGAGGTGGACGGGCAGGGCAACTCACGCTCGGAAGCCTGGGAATGGAAATAGCTCCCAGCCCGAAAGGCGTGAAATCCTATTAGGCCACTTTCGATTCTGACGCGTGCGCAGCGCCGTTTTCCTCCAGCGCGGCGGCAAGGACCTCATCGACATTTTCGACCGGAATGAATTTGAGTTTTTGTTTTGCTTCTTCCGGTACATCGACAAGGTCTTTCTCGTTGAGCTTTGGGATGATGACGGTGGAAATGCCGGCGCGCATCGCCGCGAGGCTCTTTTCCTTCAGGCCGCCAATCGGTAGAACCAGTCCGCGCAAAGTGATTTCACCGGTCATGGCGACATCTGGACGGACCGGTCTCTTGCTGAAAAGCGAGGCGAGCGCCGTGAACATAGCGATGCCTGCCGACGGTCCGTCTTTCGGTACTGCGCCGGCTGGAACGTGCACGTGAATGTCGATCTTTCGGAAATCTTCTGCATTTGTCCCGAGCTGTCCATCGCGGCTGCGCACCAAGCTGAGCGCGGCCTGCACAGATTCCTTCATCACCTCGCCGATGTGTCCGGTGAGCGTTACGTTGCCCTTGCCAGGATAACGCGTCGCTTCAATGTGGAGCACTTCGCCGCCGGCGGGCGTGTAAGCTAGTCCAGTGACGACACCTGGCTGACTCGTTTTGAGTTTTGTTTCACGGACGTACTTTGCTGGGCCAAGTAATTCGGCCACTCGCTCCGGCGTAATTGTGGCGCGCTCGGTCTCTCTACGCGCGACTTGCGCTGCCACGGCACGACAAACCGCGCCGATTTGTCGTTCCAATTCGCGGACTCCAGCCTCGTGCGTGTAGTCATTGATGATGCGGCGGAAAGCTTCTTCCTGCCATTCGCATTGTTCCGGCTTGAGGCCGTTCTCCTCTAACTGTCGCCGGACTAAATATCGCTTCGCGATCTCAAGCTTCTCTCGCTCGGTGTAACCCGGGAGCGAGATCACTTCCATCCGGTCACGCAGCGGTTCCGGGACAGCATCGATATAATTGGCGGTCGCGATGAATAGCACCTGCGACAAATCGAACGGCACATCGAGGTAACGATCCGAAAATGTATGGTTCTGGCGTGGATCGAGCACTTCCAGAAGCGCGCTCGCCGGATCACCGCGGAAATCGGCCCCGATCTTATCGACTTCATCGAGCATCATCACGGGGTTGCGCGTACCGGCGCGGCGCAGCTCCTGAATGATGCGGCCTGGCATTGAGCCAATGTAAGTGCGGCGATGGCCGCGAATCTCGGCTTCGTCCCGAATGCCACCCAAACTCATTCGTACAAATTTCCGCCCAAGCGCATCGGCGATTGATTGACCGAGACTTGTTTTGCCTACCCCGGGTGGCCCAAGAAAACAAAGAATCGGGCCATGCCCCTGCGGGTTCAATTTGCGGACGGCCAGATACTCGATGAGTCGCCTTTTTACCTTTTCCAGATCGTAATGATCGCGATCAAGAATTTGCTGTGCCTGATTAAGATCGAGATTGTCTTTGCTCAGTTTTGACCAGGGAAGTTCGGCAATGGTTTCGACGTAGCTCACGATCACCGAATACTCCGGGCTGGCTGGGGGAATGACGTCTAGCCGCTTCAATTCCCGATCGGCCTGCTTGAGAACTTCTTCTGGCGGCTTTGCTTCTTCCAAGCGCTTGCTTAGTCGCTCGATCTGGTCGGCTGTGCCCGCATCTTCGCCTAGCTCGCGCTGGATCGCTTTCATCTGTTCACGCAGATAAGCGCGCCGCTGCGCCTCGGAAAACTGCGATTGGACGTCCTGATGCAGCTTTTGTTGAATCTGCGCGATCTCCAGTTGCGCTGAAATGCCTTTCTGCACGGCGGCGAGCCGCTTTTCGACATCGAGCTCCTCAAGGATGGCCTGTTTCTGTGCCGTGTCGACATTCAAATTCGGCGCGAGGAAATCGGCGAGTTGCTCGGGATCCTCAATGCTCAACACTACGGCGCGCGCCTGCTCGGGCATATCCGGAGTGAGCTCAAGAAGCTTCGCCGAAGAGTCGCGCAAGTTCCGGAAAGTTGCTTCCCATTCTTTGGTTTGCGTTGGGAATTTGGAATGTAGCAGTTCTACTTCCGCCCGAAGGTAGGGATGTGCGGCGACAATTGTTCGCAGGGCAAACCGGCGGAGGCCTTGCACCACAAGGATGACGTGACTGTCCGACTGCCGTAGAAGTTTCAAAACGATCGCGGCAGTTCCAACTGGGTAGAGATCTTGTGGCTCTGGCTCCTCCTTGGTTTCGTCGCGCTGTGTCAGCAAACCGATGATTTTGGTCTGCGGCAATGTTTCATCCAGAAGCTTGATCGATGCAGCGCGGCCCACTGTCAGAGGGAGAATTGTCCCGGGAAAAATGACAAAGCTGCGGAGTGGCAGAATAGAAAGGACATCGGGGATCGATTGCCCCGCTCGCTCCGCGATGTTTCCGATCGCAGCTGCGTCTCCCGAAGCCGATTTCGCATCGGTACCTGATTTCAAGGCAATGAGTGGGTCGTCGTTCATTCTTTTAATGGGAGCGAAATCCAGAGGAGCCCGTTGCGCTGTTCAGCATGCACCTTCTCAATATCCACTGACGCCGGGAAACGCACCTCGCGTTCGAACGGCCCGTAGTCGATTTCCATGGCCAGCAATTGCACCGCGCGACCCTCTTCGTGCGTGGGCTCTGGCACGTCGCGCTCGCCGCGCAGGATGAGGCGCTCGGGCTCGACCGTCAGATCGATCCGTGACCGGTCAACGCCGGCAAGATCGACACATACGCGAATGCATTTATCACAGCGATAGGCATTGATGGCTGGTTCCCATGTGTGCGAGCCAACCCGCGACAAATGCAGACGCGCCAGCTCGGACGTCACGTCGTGAAGCATGCCGTGCATCCAGCGCAATTTGATGTTGCGGGTTGGATCCATCGCAAAGTAAACCTCGGCCTCTCGCGCTCCGTTTTCAACCGAAGCCGCAAGCGCGGCGGGTGTTTACGCTTCACCGGCGCACCACGCTCGGAAAAGCACTCGGTTATTTCACTGGAATTTTCTTCCGTCGGGACTGCGCTCCTGGACGTTTCGGCAAAGTCAATCGCAAAACGCCGTTTTTGAACTCGGCTTTCGCTTTGGCCTCGTCCACTTCCACCGGCAACGGGATGGCTCGTTCAAAAGAGCCATAGCTGCGCTCCATCCGATATTGTCCTTTCTCGTTTTCCTCTCGCTCGTATTTCTTTTCACTCCGGATTCTGAGCATCCCACCCTCTACGCTCACGTCGATATCTTTGGCTTCGACGCCGGGAATTTCCGCGCAGACTTTCATGTCCTTCTCGGTTTCAGTGACGTCCACCTGTGGCGCAAACCCGCTCCAGGTTTCGCCACGCACCAGCCACGGCTCGCCCCAAAAATCATCAAACACACGATTGATTTGCTGCCGTAAATAACTGAACGGCTCGCCCTCGCGCTCCGCCAGCCAACGCTGGTTGCCTCTTCTCCATGGAATAATCGCCATAGTTGACTCCTTTCTGATTTGGGATTGCCCTCTGTAATTTCCCAGCGAAACCGCTTTTCGCGTGTTTGTTTTTCGATTCCAGGCCGTGCTTCTCTGAGCGCCCGCGCCGCACTAACTCAGCGCGTCGTTCTGAACGAAGCTCCGCTCGGGATGACGCGAGCGTTTTACCTGATCAGCCGGATGGCGAGCGGATAACGGTAGAATTTTCCTTCGCTCGCCTGAATGGAGGCCACGATCACCAGCACCACATTCAAAATGTGCAGCAGGACCAAAATCAGAAATCCAATCAGCACCAG